>CAVHJI010000072.1:6483-10339 GCA_963636255.1 Bacteroidaceae bacterium
GCTGGATACCGACAAGCATACTCGTCGACCCCGATGGCAAGATTGTCTTCATCAGTCTTGACGAGACGCAGCTGGTCGATAACTTGAAGAAGGCTTTTGACTGATAAACTCCGTTGACTTCAGCGGATAAACTCCTTGAGGCTGCTCAGCTGATCCTGCATCACTGAGCGGCCTTCATTGTATGCCTGCTGCAACAGGTCGACGTTGCGTGTTATGTGCTTTATGGGCAGTGCAGTGCGTGGACGTATGACGAAAGCACGTCCTGCCTTTTCCTCACTGCGCACATAGTCCAGCTCGGCGTTGTACATCACGTGGCGTTGTGCGGCTGCCTCGATGAATTTGGGGTATTTGTGCAACTGCATCTTTATGAGCGGCATCAGACTGTTGGGCTTCTTCACATACCCATCCGGTTGTGTCAGCACCACAACATTCTTGTCGTATCCCTTGTCTTGAAAGAACTTCAGCGGAATGGAGTCTCCTATGCCGCCATCGAGCACCTTATGTCCTTCAACCTCTACTATGGTTGACACTATCGGCATCGATGCCGAGGCGCGTATCCATTCGCTGCAGTCATAGCCGTGGTGCATCAGTAGTTTGTAGATGGGCTTGCCCGTCAGCAGGTCGGTACACACAGCATAGTATTCCATTGGATTGGCATCGAAGGTGGCTGCATCGAAGATGTCATACTTCTCAGGCAGTGTGTGATAGTTGAACTCACCGCCAAACAGATTGCCCGTGGTGATGAGCGAACGCACGCTGCAATAGCGCCAGTCTTTGATGAACTTCTTGTTGTAGCGCAACACGCGACCGGGCTGACGGCTCTTGTAGTTGCATCCGAACGCAGCTCCTGCCGATACTCCCACCATGCCGTCGAAGTCAATGCCGTTCTCCATCATCACGTCAGTGACACCCGCTGTGAACATACCGCGCAGTGCACCTCCTTCAAGAACCAGTCCTCTCTTCATCTTAAATACTTCTGATGTATGTGTCTGTGCGTTGTGCGGAGCCTGCAAGGATTGCAGACTTCAGGAGCGCAGCCCTTTTTTAGTAGGTCTTGAAGCTGTCGGGGAACGTGAGGTTCTGCGTAATCTCACCACCGTACAGACGTACCCACGACTGGAATCCCTCGCTGCCTTGTGTCAGTTCGAAGACTCGTGCACCGTTGGGCTTAAGGTTGTTATAGACAGTATCGCATCCGCTGAAGCGTCCGTACATCAAGTACATGCCGTTCCACAGCATGGCATAGTCGTTGTCGTGTTCGTGTCCGCAGACTATAGCTTTCACATCACCCATCTCCTTCATTGAGAGGTACAGGCCTGAGTTGACGTCTGCCGGTGAAGGCTCTTCGCCCCAGTTACCCTTGAATATGCGGCGGCCACTGTCGTGTAGTGCGTATGTGAACTCCGGTACGGGGATGTGGAAGAACGCCATCGACTTGATGGGCTGTCCGCCGTTCTGTGCTGTGAATGCCTGACTATGCTTGCGATACCAGTCAATCTGGTCGAAGTGAATCCAGTCGTAGCCCTTTATGCCGTCTACAGTCGATATCCTGCCTGAGTCGAACAGATAGAACACCCATTCCGGTGTGTCGCTGCCCTCGGCAGACAGCGTTATGATGTCGTTCGACTGTCCTGTGAGTCCGGTGACGGTCGAGTTTATGTTGTATGGCAGTGACTTCACGATGTCGAACACCTCCTTGCGACTCAGACCGAACTCCTCGTCATGGTTTCCCAGTGCCACGGCAAAGGGAATCTTGCGTTCCGACATAGGTGCCAGAATCTCGCGCAGTCCTTCTTCTGCCGGCTTGCCAAAGATGACATCTCCCGTGTGAATAACGAGGTCGGGCTTCTCGGCATCGAGCATCTGGCACACATTCTTCAGTGCACGCTCCGACCTTGCATCACCATATATATAATGAGTATCGGTGAGCTGCAGAATCTTGAAGCGACCGTTGGGCTTGAAGCTGAAGTTCATGAACTTGTCACCACTCGACACCTCGCGTCGCATTGCTGCCAGTCCGGCACCAGGCAGTGATGCTGCCAGTCCACTGACACCTAAGAAGGCGGAACTGCGCAAGAACGAACGGCGGTTGATGCGCTTGTTCTCCTTGCCGTCTGCCGCCATGCGGCTCTTCTCCATGTCTGTATTCTCTGTCATGTATGTTGCCTCCCGTGTGTCTTATGCTTTTGTATCTCCGTGCTTTCAGTGGCACGAACCTGTGCAAAGGTAACCGAAAAGCGGTAGACTGCAAGCACGAAAGCAGCTTTTTTCGTTGCCGCAATCCTGCACGTCATGTCTTTTCTGCATATATTTGCCGCACCAAACAACCCCTTCAAGAATATAAAGGACCGCCACGCATGAAACACTATACAGACCTCTTCATCGACTTCGACGATACGCTCTACGACACCCACGGCAATGCTGTGCTGTCACTCCACGAACTCTTCGACTACTTCGGCCTCGGACGCTGGTTTGCCGACCCGGACGTGTTCTACACTAACTACTGGCTTACCAATGTAGACCTGTGGAGCCGCTATGCACGTGGCGAAATCACACGCGACTATCTCATTGTCGAGCGTTTCCGTCGTCCGTTGAGTACTGGCAATGGCTTCGAGCCAACCGAAGAGTTCAGCCGCGAGGTCGGTGACAAGTTCCTTGAGCTGTGCTCGTGCAAGCCCGGTGTCATTGCCGGTGCACATCAGCTGATGGACCATCTTAAGTCGCGTGGCTATCGCATGCACCTATGCAGCAATGGCTTCCATGAGGTACAGTACAAGAAGCTCGAGGCAAGCCACCTCAAGGACTACTTCGACACCATTTGTCTGAGCGAGGATGCGGGAGCCAACAAGCCACAGCGTGCCTTCTATGAGTATGCGCTGAAGATGTCGGGTGCGTCGGTGCCGACAACACTGATGATAGGCGACAACTTCTACACCGACATTGCCGGAGCCAAGAGCGTAGGGATAGACACCATGTTCTTCAATGTCCATCCCGATGAGTTTCAAGCCCCCGAACCTGTGACCTTCGAAGTCCACTCACTGCCCGAAATCATCGACATACTCTGACGTGTACGACCTCGATCCTATGGCTGGTCGCCGCGCACATCGAGGCTATATGTCTATGGGTCCTGTGGTTGAACGTCCATAGGATCTGTGGTTGAACGGCCACAGAATTGGACTTCATGGCAGGGGTAAGAGACATTAATATCCCTGAAAGTTACCATTTCTCCGTCAGGATTTATGCGTATATAGGTTTCGACTCAAACGTATATAGGTATTGATCCAAACGTATATAGGCAGACGTACCGGCGTTATGGTCGTGTCCTACGCGCGTTACAGATTCTTGCACTTCAGGATGTCGGCAGCAAACTCCGTCACGGACTCTTCCGTCGTTGCCCATGAGGTGACGAAGCGCACGGCGGCATGGCTGTCGTCTACGCGTTCCCACATTTCGAACACGTACTTCTTGTGCAGCTCTTCTATCTGTCGATCGCTGAGTATGGGGAATATCTGGTTCGTGGGCGTGTCGACAAGCATGCGGTATCCACCTTCCTTCAGTGCCTGACGCAGACGGTCCGCCTGAAGGTTGGCGTGCTTGGCCAACTGGAAGTACAGGTCGTCACGGAGCAGCTCGCTGAACTGTATTCCTAACAGCCATCCCTTAGCCAACAGTGCTCCACGCTCCTTGCGCATGTAGTCGAAGTCGGGACATAGGGTGGGGTCGTTGAAGATGATGGCTTCGCCCATCAGTGCACCGTTCTTGGTGCCACCGATATAGAACACGTCGGTCAGCTCTGTCAGGTCGTGCAGCGTCAGGTCATTGCCTTGTGCCGTCAGTGCACTGCCGAGTCGTGCAC
>CAVHJI010000073.1:0-9940 GCA_963636255.1 Bacteroidaceae bacterium
ATGATTGCAACGACTTCAGTGCATGCAAGACTGACAGGGGAAACGGGCAGATAGCTGGCAAACGGTCAGCAAACATGGCAGCTATCGGTAAAAACAGATGCAGCAAAGCCCGCACATGATGTCGAAATGCACAAAAAAACGAGGCTCAAGACAAAAAGGTGAAGACTATTGTATCGCCGTCCTGCTTTTTATTCATACCTTTGCGACGCCGGGTGAGAAAGCATGCACAAGATGCACGCTCCGTCATGGCAAGAACAGGAAGAAACAGAGAATGACCACAGGACACAACATCACCACTATGATGGCTATGACAGCCACAACGATGTCCACCACAACCCTTCGGGGTTGAGGTTTGTTTTTCTTTCCGCACGTCACACAAACGAGGTGACACACAATTTTCCAAAAGACTTGATACGCACCGCACTCCACATGCCTGCGCCACACACATATACATATATAATACACACAACCCGTAACAATGAAAGTACTGAAATTCGGCGGCACAAGCGTGGGCTCAGCAAAGAGCCTGCTCAACGTTAAGAAGATTGTTGAATCGGTCGACGGTCCCGTCATCGTCGTCGTATCGGCACTGGGCGGTGTCACCGACCAGCTGATACGCATATCGCGGGCAGCGGCTTCAGGCAACAAAGACTATGAGGACGACTTCCTGAAGTTGGTGCTGCGCCATCATGATATAATAAAGGACGTTATCGGCGAAGGAGGCAGCCAACGGGCACTGGAACGTCGCGTGGACCTGTTGCTCAACGAACTCAAGGACATCTTTCAGGGCATATACCTGATAAAGGACCTCTCGCAAAAGACGTCGGAGACTATCGTCAGCTACGGAGAACGTCTGTCGTCAATCATCGTGGCAGAGCTGACAGGTGCCGAATGGTTTGATTCGCGCGAGTTCATAAAGACTGAACGCAAGAACGGCAAGAACCTGCTGGTGAGCGAACTGACCAACGAACTGGTGGACAAGACTTTCAAGAATCTGCCACGCCGATCACTGATACCGGGATTCATCTCGACCGACGTGAACACGGGTGACGTCACCAACCTGGGACGAGGAGGTTCGGACTATACAGCCTCAATAGTGGCAGCTGCACTCAATGCCGACGAGCTGCAGATATGGACAGATGTGGACGGCTTCATGACTGCCGACCCACGCGTAATCCCCAACGCCTATACCATAAAGGAACTGACATACGTAGAGGCAACGGAGTTGTGCAACTTCGGTGCGAAGGTGGTGTATCCACCTACGATATATCCCGTCTACCACAAGAATATACCTATACTTATAAAGAACACCTTCAACCCCGAGGCTACCGGCACAGTGATACGCCAGGCCACAGGGAAGCCGCAAGGCAAGGCCATCAAGGGTATATCGTCTATCGACGACACGTGCCTCATCACCGTGCAAGGCTTGGGCATGGTGGGTGTCATCGGTGTGAACAAGCGCATATTCCGCACATTGGCAGACAAGGGCATCAGCGTGTTCATGGTGTCACAAGCATCGTCGGAGAACTCAACATCAATAGGTGTGCGCAACGCCGATGCCGATGCTGCCTGCCGTGCACTGGACGAAGAGTATGCCAAAGAGATTGAGATGGGCGAGATGTTCCCCATGAAGGCAGAGCGTGGACTGGCAACTGTAGCCATCGTGGGCGAGAACATGAAGCACACACCTGGCATCGCCGGCAAGCTGTTCGGTTCACTGGGACGCAGCGGTATCAGTGTGATTGCCTGTGCACAAGGTGCATCGGAGACGAACATTTCGTTTGTAGTCGACAAGAAGAGCCTGCGCAAGTCGCTGAACGTGATACACGACTCCTTCTTCCTGTCCGAATATCAGGTGCTGAACCTCTTCGTCTGCGGCATAGGCACCGTGGGCGACAGCCTCATCAAGCAGATACGCAGTCAGCGACAGAAGCTGATGGACGAGAACGGACTGCAACTGAACGTGGTGGGAATAGCAAACAGTCGCAAGTGTCTGTTGACACGTGGCGGCATAGACCTCGAGAACTACCGTGCAGAACTGGAGGAGAAAGGCATCGACAGTTCGGCAACGATACTGCGCGATGGCGTTATCGACATGAACATCTTCAACTCCGTGTTCGTGGACTGTACCGCCAGTGCCGAGATTGCATCCATCTATGCAGACCTGCTGAGCAACAACGTGTCGGTAGTGGCAGCCAACAAGATTGCCGCATCATCGGAGTATGACAACTATCGCAACCTTAAGCAGATTGCCCACCTTCGTGGTGTGAAGTTCCTCTTCGAGACCAACGTAGGTGCAGGACTGCCAATCATAAACACCATCAACGACCTGACACACAGCGGAGACAAGATACTGAAGATTGAGGCTGTGCTCAGTGGTACGCTGAACTTCATCTTCAACAAGCTAAGTGCCGATGTGCCGATGAGCCAAGCCATACACATGGCACAGGACGAACACTTCTCCGAGCCCGACCCACGCATCGACCTCAGCGGTCGTGACGTGATACGCAAGCTGACGATACTGGCACGCGAGGCAGGCTATCGCCTCGAACAGAGCGACGTGGAGAAGCATCTGTTCATTCCCGACAGTCTGTTTGATGGTTCGCTGGACGACTTCTGGGAGAAGATACCCGGACTCGATGCCGACTTCGAAGCACGTCGCAAGAAGCTGGAGGCAGAGCATCGCAGATGGAGGTTTGTGGCACGGCTGGACAACGGACATGCCAGCGTAGGACTGGAAGAGGTGGGAGCCGGACATCCGTTCTACGGACTTGAGAGCAGCAACAACATCATACTGCTGACCACAGAGCGCTATAAGGAATTCCCGATGATGATTCAGGGCTACGGTGCAGGTGCAAGCGTGACGGCTGCCGGTGTCTTTGCCGACATCATGAGCATAGCGAACGTCTGATCGCTCCGAGAGGACGAAGACGACACACACATACCAACAACAAGACAGAGAGAGAAAGGACAGCCCACATGAAACACATCATCATCTTGGGCGACGGCATGGCGGATCATCCCGTTGCCGAACTGGGCGGTAAGACACTGCTGCAATATGCAGACACCACATACATGGACCTGTTGGCTCGTGAAGGACGATGCGGACGACTGATAACCGTGCCCGAGGGAATGCACCCGGGCTCTGAGGTTGCCAATGCCAGCATCCTAGGCTACGACATGAACAGACTGTATGAGGGACGCGGCTGTCTGGAGGCAGCATCGATAGGCTACGACATGACTCCAGAAGACATGGCAATGCGATGCAACATCATAACGCTGCGGGACGGCATCATCGAGAACCATCACGGCGGACACCTGACAACAGAGCAGGGTGACGTACTGATAAAGTACCTGCAGGAGCAGCTCGGCAATGAGAAAGTGCAGTTCATCACTGGCATACAGTACCGCCACCTGCTCATCGTGAAGGGCGGAAGCAAATATGTGGAGTGTGCACCGCCACACGACCATCCCAACGAACGTTGGCGTGACCTGCTGGTGAAGCCCATGTCCGAGGCCCCCGTCGAAGAAGGACGAATGACGGCACAGGAGACGGCAGATTTGCTGAACCGTCTCATATTGCGTTCGCAAGAGTTGCTGGCAGAGCATCCGTTCAATGCAGGACGCACCGAGCCTGCCAACTCCATCTGGCCATGGAGCGCAGGCTACAGACCCAAGATGCAGACTCTGACAGAGATGTACCCAACCATCAAGCACGGAAGCGTGATCTCTGCCGTCGACCTAATAAGAGGTATAGGGAAATATGCAGGGTTGCAGAGGATTATCGTCGACGGTATGACGGGGCAGGCTGACACGAACTATGAGGGCAAAGCCGCTGCTGCCATCGAAGCGCTCAAGAGCGATGACTTCGTGTTCCTTCATATTGAAGCCAGCGACGAAGCCGGACACGACGGCGACCTACGGCTGAAGCTGCAGACCATAGAGAACCTCGACAAGCGCATCGTGAAGCCTATATATAATGAGATAGCAGGATGGGACGAGCCGGTGTGCATCGCCGTGATGCCCGACCATCCGACACCAGTAGAATTGCGTACGCACGTGGCAGAGCCTGTTCCATTCCTCGTATGGTACAAAGGCATTGTGCCCGACGAGGTGCAGAGGTTTGACGAAGTCAGCTGCGTAGGCGGTTCCTACGGACTGCTGAGACTCACGGAGTTTATGGACGAATTTATGCGGATAGAATGAACGAAAAGCAAGGAGACCGGAAGACATGATGTATTACAGTACCAACCACAACACACCCGACGTCACGCTCGAAGAGGCTGTCGTCAAGGGACTTGCCGCAGACCGTGGTCTGTTCATGCCACACAAGATAAAGCAACTGCCGAAGCAGTTCTTCGACAATATACAGGACATGACGCTGCAACAGATTGCAGTCGGCGTGGCAGAAGCCTTCTTCGGCGAAGATGTTGAGGAAGACACATTGCGGCAGATAGTCTGTGACACCATGAGCTTCGACATTCCGCTTGTGCATGTCGGCGATGGCAACATCTGGTCGCTGGAGCTGTTCCACGGTCCTACCCTTGCATTCAAGGATGTGGGTGCACGCTTCATGGCACGCTTGCTGGGACACTTCATTCGCAAAGAAGGCAAAAAGCAGGTCAACGTGCTTGTGGCCACGAGCGGTGACACAGGGAGTGCGGTTGCCAACGGGTTCCTTGGCGTTGACGGCATAAAGGTCTACGTGCTCTATCCCAAAGGCAAGGTCAGCCTGATTCAGGAGAAGCAGTTCACCACACTGGGACAGAACATCACTGCCATTGAGGTAGACGGCGTGTTCGACGACTGTCAGGCACTTGTGAAGTCGGCATTCATGGATAGTGAGCTGAACGCCCACATGCAGCTCACAAGCGCAAACTCAATAAACGTGGCACGCTTCCTGCCGCAAGCATTCTACTACTTCCAGGCCTACGCACAGCTAAAGAGGCAGGGCATCACCGAGAACATCGTGGCATGCGTGCCAAGCGGCAACTTCGGCAACATCACAGCCGGGCTGTTCGGCAAGCGCATGGGACTGCCCATCAGTCGCTTCATTGCAGCCAACAACCGCAACGACATCTTCTACAAATATCTGCAGACGGGCACATACCAGCCGCGTCCGAGCATCGCCACGATAGCCAATGCCATGGATGTCGGTGACCCAAGCAACTTCGCGCGGATACTCGACCTGTATGACGGCAACCATGATGCCATAGCACAGGACATCAGTGGTGCTACATACGACGACACACAGATTGCCGACGAGATACGCGACACATGGCAGCGGCAGCACTACCTGCTCGACCCTCACGGAGCATGCGGACACCGTGCCTTGCGCGAAGGACTGCGTCCAGGAGAGACGGGCTTCTTCATCGAGACCGCCCACCCAGCCAAGTTCAAGGACACCGTAGAGAAAATCATCGGTGAACCAGTGAGCATCCCCGAGAAGCTGGAGGCCTTCATGAAGGGCGAGAAGAAGAGCGTGTCATTGCCGCGCGACTTCGGAAGCTTCAAACAGTTCCTACTGGGACAGTAATGAATAAAATGACTACCTTTGTGCCCTGATTCAGAAAGATAAGGAATAAGGAAGGTCAAAAATACATGATTTCAGCAGACAGACTGAAAGTGGAGTTCAACGCCACTCCCCTGTTTGAGGATGTGTCGTTCGTCATAAATCCCAAAGACCGCATTGCATTGGTCGGCAAGAACGGTGCCGGCAAATCCACGCTGCTGAAGATTCTGGCAGGCGAACAGCAGCCCACAGAGGGCACTGTCAGCATTCCACGCGACTGCACCGTGGGCTATCTGCCGCAGGTCATGAAGCTCAGCGATGAACGCACCGTACGTCAGGAAGCGGAGATGGCTTTCGAGCACATCTTCAAGATGCAGGAGGAGATTGACAGCTTGAACACACAGCTGGCAGAGCGGACAGACTACGAGAGCGACGACTACCGCAAGCTTATTGAGCGCGTCACCCATCTGAACGAACGCTTCAACCTCATGGGCGGCGCAAACTATCAGGCAGAACTGGAACGCACGCTGACAGGTCTTGGCTTCAGACGCGAAGACTTCGACCGGCCGACGAGCGAGTTCTCCGGAGGATGGCGCATGCGCATTGAGCTGGCGAAGCTGTTGCTGAGACATCCCGACGTGCTGTTGCTCGACGAGCCTACCAACCATCTTGACATCGAGAGCATACAGTGGCTGGAGAACTTCCTTCAGACCCGTGCCAATGCCGTGATGCTCGTCAGTCACGACCGTGCCTTCCTCAACAATGTCACCACCCGTACCATCGAGATATCGTGCCATCACATAGCCGACTACAAGGTCAGCTATGACCAATTTGTCGTGCTGCGACAGGAACGTCGCGAGCAGCAGCTTCGCGCCTATGAGAACCAGCGCAAGATGATTGAGGACACACGTGCCTTCATCGAGCGTTTTCGCTACCAGGCGACCAAGGCCGTGCAGGTACAGAGCCGCATCAAGCAGCTTGAGAAGGTCGTGCCCATCGAGGTCGACGACGTGGACAACTCCACACTGCGTCTTAAGTTCACCTGCTCCGAGCGCAGCGGCAACTGGCCGGTCATCTGCGAGGATGTAGGCAAAGCTTTCGGACAACATCAGGTGTTCGATCACGTTGACATGACCATCAGCCGCGGCGAGAAGGTTGCGTTCGTGGGACGCAACGGTGAAGGAAAGTCAACGCTCGTGAAGTGCATCATGGGACAGATAACCGACTACACCGGTCACCTGACCATTGGGCACAACGTCAAGATTGGCTACTTCGCACAGAACCAGGCACAGCTGCTCGACGAAGACCTCACGGTGTTCCAGACCATCGACAACGTGGCTGTGGGCGACATACGTCTGAAGATTCGCGACATACTCGGCGCATTCATGTTCGGCGGCGATGCCATCGACAAGAAGGTCAAGGTGCTCAGCGGCGGCGAGCGCACACGTCTCGCCATGATAAGGCTGTTGCTTGAGCCGGTCAACCTCCTCATTCTCGACGAGCCTACCAATCACCTCGACATGCGTTCCAAGGACGTGCTGAAAGAAGCCATACGTGAGTTCGACGGCACAGCTATCATCGTCAGCCACGACCGCGACTTCCTCGACGGTCTGGTGACAAAGGTCTACGAGTTCGGCGACGGGCGCGTGCGCCAGCACATCGGTGGCATCTACGACTTCCTGCGCGAGAAGAGCGCCGAGCTTGCAGCTGCAGGCAGTGACGATGGCGGTAGCCGTGGACTTGATGCCGTCTTCGCACGTAAGCAGAAGACAGAGAGCACAGCCCCGCACGAGAAGAGTACGGCACAGATGAGCTACGAAGAACAGAAGGAATACAGCCGCCGGCTGAAGAAGCTGGAGAAGACAGTGGCGGAACTGGAGACGGCAATCAGCGAGGCCGAGTCTGCCATAGCCATACTCGAAGACCGTATGGCGACACCCGAAGGGGCAGCGGACACAACACTCTACGAACGCCACGGGCGGCTCAAGGCAGCACTCGACAAGAACATGGAAGAGTGGGAAACGGCATCAAGCCAACTCGAGGAACTGAAGGAGAAGAGAAACAACTGATAAAGTACTTACATAACAATCAAAGCAAAATGAAAAGAACAAGTTATTTGCCCATCGCAGCGTTCTGCTTCTTGGCAGCATCGTGCGGCGGAGCACAGCAGGCAGAACAGACCTCTGGCATAGAGCTGTCGAGCCTTGACACGACCGTGAAGCCCGGTACGGACTTCTATCAGTATGCAACTGGCGGCTGGCAGAAGTCGCATCCGCTGCCTGCCGAGTACTCACGCTACGGTTCGTTCGACCAGCTGGCAGAGACCAACCAGAAGCGTCTGAACGAGCTCATCGAAGAGCTCTCGACAGCGGAGAATGCCGCAGGCACCAACGCACAGAAGATTGCCGACTTCTACAACACCGCTATGGACAGCGTGAAACTGAACGAGCAGCGTTTCACTCCCGTACAGGAAGACCTTGACGAGGTGGCAGAGCAGATCACCGATGTCAAGTCGGTCTACGCTTACCTGCCCAAACTCGCACGCAAGGGCGTGGGTGCATACTTCGGTGTCTACATAGGTGCCGACGAGAAGGACAGCAAGCAGAATGCCGTGCAGGTGTCGCAGAGCGGCCTCAGCATGGGCAACCGCGACTACTACATCTCTGACGCCGAGTCAGAGACACGCATCCGCGAGGCGTTCAAGTCGCACGTGCAGAAGGTCTTCAGCCTCATGGGCTGGAACGAGGCCGAGGCTCGCGATGCCATGCAGACCGTCATGGACGTAGAGACACGTCTTGCCAAAGCTTTCCGCTCGAACGTAGAGCTTCGCGATCCTGAGGCAAACTACAACAAGATGACGCTCGACGAACTGAAGAAGGAATTCGGCAAATTCGACTGGGACACCTACTTCGAGTCAATGGGACTGAAGGATGTCAAGGAAGTAATCGTTGGACAGCCGGCATCACTCAAGGAAGCTGCCGACATCATTGCCACACTGCCTATGCAGAAGCAGCGTACCTACCTGCAGTGGAAGGTCATCAATGCCGCAGCCTCTTACCTGAGCGACGACTTCGTTGCTGCCGACTTTGACTTCTACAGCCGCACCATGAGCGGAGCACAGCAGCAGCAGCCCCGCTGGAAGCGCGTCGTACGCAACATCGACGGCACACTGGGAATGGCTGTCGGACAGCTGTATGTGGAGAAGTACTTCCCCGCAGCTGCCAAGGAGCGCATGACACAGCTCGTGAAGAACCTCCAGCAGAGCCTCGGAGAGCGCATCGACGGTCTGACGTGGATGAGCGACTCCACCAAGCAGAGTGCACACGAGAAGCTCGCTGCCTTCACGGTGAAGATTGGCTATCCTGACACATGGAAGGACTATTCGGCCATGACCATCGGTACCGATTCCTACTGGGCAAACATCAAGAGTGCAGCAGCATGGGAGTATGACGACATGCTTTCACGCTATGGCAAGCCGGTCGATGCCGCCGAGTGGTTTATGACTCCGCAAACCGTCAACGCTTACTATAACCCCACGACAAACGAGATCTGCTTCCCTGCCGGCATACTCCAGTATCCGTTCTTCGACATGGAGGCCGACGACGCCTTCAACTACGGTGCCATCGGTGTTGTGATTGGCCACGAGATGACTCACGGATTCGATGACCAGGGCCGTCAGTATGACAAGGACGGCAACCTTCGCAACTGGTGGACAGACGACGATTCCAAGAAGTTCGAGGAGCGTGCACAGGTCATCATCAACTGCTTCGACAACATCGAGGTAGCTCCGGGTCTGCACGGCAACGGCTCACTGACACAGGGCGAGAACATTGCCGACCACGGTGGTCTGAAGGTCGCTTACCAGGCATACAAGAACGCCACAGCAGCCAATCCGCTGCCCGACAAGGACGGCTTCACTGCCGACCAGCGTTTCTACCTGGCATACGCAGCACTCTGGGGACAGAACATCCGTAGCGAGGAGATTGAGCGCCGCACCAAGACCGACCCGCACGCACTGGGCAAGTGGCGTGTAAATGGACAGCTGCCGCAGCTCGACACATGGTATGAGGCCTTCGGCATTACCGAGAGCGACCCCATGTTCGTTCCGAAGGAGCAGCGTGTCGACGTTTGGTAAACGCCGCAGCCACATGCTCTGAGCGCAAAGCTTGAGGCACACGGCACACAGAGACTTATTACAGGAGGCAGACACCGCTCAGCGGAGTCTGTCTCCTTTCTTTTTGTTCAATTTTCGTTCAAGGACTGTTCAATAACCGTTCAATGCCCCCTGTCAGACGCGTTCTGGAGGCTCCTCTTGTTCAAAACCATTCAATTTTGAACGAAACCGTTCAAAAATTCCGTGTTTGCCCCATGAGGCACCCTAACGATGGGCATTCTTAGGGTCTAAGGATGGGCATTCATAGCACCTAA
>CAVHJI010000074.1:0-9629 GCA_963636255.1 Bacteroidaceae bacterium
GCGTTAATACGGTGTAAAGTAAATCTGTATTAAGACAGGTGTACATCACCCACGAGTGCACAACGGGTTGTCCGCCTTAGCCTTGCCGATGCCGTTGAGATGGCGAACGACAGTTCACTCCAGGCATTCAGCGCACAAAACAAATACATGTCCAGTTACTGGGCCTATCGCACCTACAAAGCCGAGAGATTGCCAAGCATGACGCTCAATCTGCGTCCGTTGACGTATTACAAATACTTTACCACACGCTACGATTCCAACTTAGACCGAGACATCTACCGCAGCCAGCGCACGCTGAGTTCAGGCGGTGGACTTACGATAAGCCAGAACTTCGACCCTCTTGGAGGTTCGTTCTATCTTGAGACAGATATAGATTACATGCGTTCGTTCGGCTTCAACAAGGCGACACAATTCAACGCCACACCCGTACGCCTCGGCTACACGCAAGACCTTTTGGGATACAATGCATTCAAGTGGGACCGTCGGATAGAACCGCTAAAGTACGAACGTGCAAAGCGAGAACTGCTATACAATATGGAGGCAACGTCTGAGTTGGCGGTTGCTTACTTCTTCGCGCTTGCACTGGCGCAGTCCGAATACAAGCTGGCACAAGAGAACAAGACCAGCACTGACACCTTGTATAACATAGGGCAGATGCGCTACAAGATTGCAGCTATATCGCAAGCAGATTTGCTGACACTAAAGCTTGACAACATCAATGCATCAAACACGCTGAACAATGCCGAGATAGAGGTAAGCGTGCTATGCAGGCATTGGCAGTGTTTCTCAACCTTGAGCGGAACACTCGTATAGAAATAGAGTTGCCGTATATCTCAAGGAAGGTAAACATATCTGCAGACAAGGCTTTGGATATGGCACGTGCCAACAACCCGACCTACCTTGCGCAGAAACAAAACGTACTTGAGGCAGAACAGAACGTCAGAAAGACAAGAGTGGAGTCTCGGATTAGCGCAAGCCTACGTGCCAGTGTGGGACTAAATCAGGTCGCCGACAGGTTGGGAGATGCTTATAAGGATCTGCTTGATCAGGAACTTGTGACCTTGACGTTATCTATACCCATAGTAGATTGGGGCATAAGGAAGGGTAAATACAACGTTGCGAAAAACAATCTTGAGGTTGCACGCATACAAGAACGTCAAGAGGCAGTGTCTCTTGAAGAGGACTTAATGACCACATTGTCCGATTTTGACGTACAACAAAACCTGCTAGCCGTAGCGCAGGACGCTGTCGAGTTGTCAGAGCTTGCCTACAGACAGACGCAGCAACGATTCGTTATAGGCAAGGTAGATGTCAATGCTGTGACATTGGCACACAACAGACAGCAGGAAGCACAGCAGAACTACATCAAGGCACAACAGAGTTACTGGGCAGACTATTATAAAATACGCCGGTTGACTTTGTTTGACTTCGAGTCAGGGTTCTCCCTATCAGACAAGTTTGACTTCAGCATTGCACGTTATGTAGGCAGGTAGGAGGATACATGTCGAAGCGCAACTCTCCATCGGCATTCACCGTCATTGTGACATTCTTATGTCTGTCAATAGTCGGTTTGGCACTGATATCGCAGCTGCCTGTCAGGCTTAATCCTTCGCGCTCACTACCAACGTTAACAGTCAGCTTCAACATGCCAGGCAACTCAGCGCGTGTTGTCGAACAGCAGGTTACAAACCAGCTCGAGGGTATGCTGGCACGTATCAAAGGAGTAGAGAAGATAAGCTCTACATCCGACAACGGAAGCGGTAGCATAATGTTGAGGCTTGACAAGTATTCTGACATGGAAACTGCCCGGTTCGAAGTCTCAACATTGGTGCGTCAGGCTTGGTCGCAGTTCCCTGATGAGGTTACATATCCTTCAATCACATACCAGATGCCTGATGACGATGATAACGACGCACAAGCATTCATGACCTACACTCTGAATGCCACAGCCAATACGACGCTGATACAGCAGTATGGGGAGAAGCATATCAGACCAGCCTTGTCGGAGATAGACGGCGTGTACAAGGTTGAGGTCTATAGAGCCACAGGCATGGAGTGGAGGCTGACTTACGATGAGATGCAGATAGAACGGCTCGGTCTGACCATAACAGACATCTCCGAGGCAATAGCACATCATTACGACAGCGAATCGCTTGGCATCTGCCAGGTGGAAGAAGGTGGCAATTGGCTGAGAGTGAACATAGCCAACGCTTCCGGCAAGTCCGGATTCAACGCTGCCGACATACAGGTGCGTACGAATGCGGGTGACATCATGCCATTGGACAAAATCGTGAAAGAGGAACACGTGGAGACAGAGCCCGTAGAATACTTTCGCATCAATGGGCTGAACTCTGTCTATGTCTCCGTCTATGCGGAAAACGCTGCAAACCAGCTGCAACTCGCCAAACGTGTAAAGACTGTCATGAAAGAGCTGTCTGCATCACTGCCTGACGGCTATGAGGCAACACTGACCTACGATGAGACAGAGTCTATTCAACGTGAACTCGACACGATATACTTCCGCACAGGATTGACTGTGCTGATACTTCTGCTGTTCGTCGCCCTTGTAACGTGGAACGTAAAACACACTTTCCTCATTCTACTCAGCCTGTTGATCAACTTTGCTGTCGCCATAATCCTTTACTACGTCTTCAATATAGAGATACAGCTCTATTCGCTCGCGGGTATCACAATCTCACTCAACCTTGTCATAGACAGTACGATAGTTATGACAGACCATGTGCGACGTGAACACAATATCAAGGTCTTTCTGTCCATACTTGCAGCTACCATGACGACGGTTGGCGCACTGGCGATAATTTTCTTCATGGACGAGGATGTCAGGCTCAACCTTCAAGACTTTGCCGCTGTTGTCATCATCAACCTGCTCGTATCACTGCTTGTTGCACTATTCCTTGTTCCGGCGCTGATAGAAAAACTTGGACTAGAAGTCTCCACACAGACCAGGCGTAGCAGTACACGCTTTCTGCTAAAGCGTATGGCAGTGCGGTTCTCACATGGCTACGCTTGGCTCATAGTGCGCCTGTGCCGTCACAGAGCGCTGGCAACCGTCGTGCTTGTACTCATTTTCGGACTGCCTGTATTCCTGCTTCCTAAAGACCTGACAGACGCATCATGGTATCGTAATAGTGCACTGCCACTGATGGAGAAGACGCTTGGAGGCACGCTGCGCCTGTTTGTCAATCAAGTGTCTGAAGGCAGTTATCTTGAGCGTGATGAAACAGACCCTTCACTCTACATAAATGCCTCCTTGCCAAACGGAAGCACGCTTGAACAGATGAACCATATCGTGCAACAAATGGAGATTTTCCTAAGTCAGCATGACGGTATAAGACAATTTCAGACATCAATATACAGTACACGTCGAGCTACGATAAGAGTTCTTTTCACCGACGAAGCCCGCAAAGAGGGGTTTCCGTATGTGCTGAAGTCGGAGGTAATATCCAAAGCCATATCGATAGGAGGAGGCTCGTGGTTGGTATATGGATTGGCAGACATGGGATTTAGCAATGCAGTCATGGAGGGTGCAGGGTCGTTTCGGGTGAAGCTGACAGGCTATAACTATGATGAACTGACCGCATGGGCAGAGCGAACGAAGTCGCTCTTGCTTGAAAACCAGCGTGTACAGGAGGTAGTGGTGAATTCTGAGTTCTCCAACTGGAAAGACGACTATACCGAGTTCTACTTGCGCCCGGATGAACGTCGAATGGCAGAACTCGGACTGACGACAGGCAACTTGTTCCGCACATTGCAACCAATATTCATGCGCAGCTATACGGTAGGCTCCGTGGCATACAATGGCTCTTGGGAATACATAAGACTTACGACTCGTCAGTCTGAGACCTATGATGTCTGGGCACTGATGAACAATCCAATCACTGCAAACGGACAGATATTCAAACTGACTGATATCGCAAGCATCGAGCGGGCGCAATCTCCAAGGACAATCAGGAAAGAGAATCAGGAATATGTCCTGTGCCTACAGTATGACTATATCGGTGCTAACTCCTCCGGCAAGCGTTTTACAGAAAGCACTATAGAAACTATTAGGTCACAGATGCCCTTGGGGTACGCCATAGAAAACGCCGAGTTTCAAGATAATAAACAAGACAAGGTACAGTACTGGCTACTTGGATTGGTTGCCGTAATCATTTTCTTCACTACGAGCATTCTGTTCAACTCGTTGCGCCAACCCCTTGCCATAATACTCGAGATACCAACATCTTTCATCGGGGTATTCTTTACATTTTACTGGTGGATGCTGAAGTTTGACCAAGGCGGATTCGCATCTCTAGTCCTCCTAAGCGGTATCACCGTCAACGCCAGCATCTATCTCTTGAGCGAGTACAATGCATTTAGAAAACGGCATACGTCCATCAACCCGGTGAGAGCATACGTCAAGGCATGGAACATCAAGGTCATCCCCATATTCCTGACCGTCACCAGTACCGTACTTGGCTTTATACCATTCATGGTAGGAAGTATTAAGGAGGGCTTTTGGTTCCCACTTGCGGCTGGCATCATAGGTGGTCTTATTGCCTCTCTTATCGGCCTGTTCATCTGGCTGCCCGTGTGGACATTGCCTCGCTCTGTTTGAAATTATTACCCGAGTTCGGGATAAGGAATCGGAACAGACAGAGTTGTCTAGGGTCCTCAACAGTGTATCCGTCGAGTGCAGCCGTCTTGTTGTCGGAAAAGCTGTAAGCTCCCAGCGCTGATATGAGATTCATTATTATTTATTGCTGTCCGGTAAAACTCAAAGATGCACAATAAGGCTGTCCGTGATGCCGATAAATTGCGGATAGGGTTTTTTGCCCAGTCTTTTCCCCGGATTTTCAAGGAGAGTATGGCAATGACTTGCTTCTCTACCGGGTAGGTTCTGCTACAGCAGATTGAACAGTCCGAGCTCGTTCAGGAAGATCAGTACGATGCAGATGGGAGCGAGATAGCGGATGATGAAGCGGAATACCGGATACAACGGCTGACGCAGCGTGCCGCCATTGGTGATTTCGTTCCGCACCTTCTTATCGTCGACGACCCATCCCAGGAAGATGCAGATGAGGAGACTGCCTATCGGCATGAAGAACTTGGCAACGAGGAAGTCGAACAGGTCGAAGAAGCCCATTCCGAAGACCGTCACGTCGCTCCAGATGCCAAACGACAATGAGCATGCCGTGCCAAGCAGCAAGCAGATGGCGCTGACTACCAACGCTGCCTTGCGGCGGCTGACGTGTGCCTCGTTGTGGAAATACGCCACAACCATCTCGAGCATGGAGATTGACGATGTCAGTGCAGCCATCACCAGCAGTATGTAGAACATCAGTGAGAAGATGTATGCCAATATGGGGAGGCCTCCGAAGACCTGCTGGAACACGTAGGGCAGTGTTATGAACACCAAACTCGGTCCGGCGTCGGGCTGTGCTCCAGGAATGGAGTAGACGGCAGGGAAGATGATGAGTCCCGACATGAGCGCCACCATAGTGTCTATGGAAGCCACGCTGAGTCCGTCCTTGATGAGGTCGATGTCCTTGCGGAAGTAGCATGCATAGGTGCACAGACAGCAGAGTCCCACGCTGAGCGAGAAGAACGACTGTCCCAAGGCAGAGAGGAATGTGGCACCGGTCACCTTCGAGAAGTCGGGCTTGAGCAGGAACGTCAGTCCGCGCGAGGCGTCGGGCAACGTCACGGAGCACACCATAGGCACGATGAGGCAGATGAAGAGGATGGGCATCATGATCTTTGACGCACGCTCAATGCCTTTCTGCACTCCCAATGCCACAATGCCGAATGTCAGTGCCAGGATGAAGAACAGCCACATCAGCGGCTGTGCGGGATCGGAGGTGAATGCGGCAAAGTCGGTGACGTAGTCGGACGACAGTTTTCCGGAGAAGTCGTTCATTCCAGCACGCCAAGCATATTCCAGCGTCCATCCGGAGACTACGGCATAGTAGCTCAGCACCAGGAAGCCGGCCACCACAGGCAGCAGTCCCATGAGCCGCCAGCCTTTCTTGCCGCCGCTCATCGAAAAGAACGAGTGCGACACGTCGCTCTGTCCGTAGCGTCCGATGGTGAACTCCGCCACCATTATGGGTGCGGAGATGAAGAACATGAATACCAGGTATATCAGTATGAATGCCGCTCCACCGTTCTCTCCTGTCTCTGTGGGGAATCTCCAGACGTTTCCTAGTCCCACAGCCGAGCCTGCAGCTGCCAAAATGGCACCTATCTTGCTGCCAAAGCCGACGTGATTGTTAGTATTTGCCATAGTTTTCTTTTAACCTATTTCCATTTGCCTGTTCGAAGCTTGCAAATGTAATCACTATGGTGCAAACGACAAAGAAAAAACGCACAGGTGTGTTAGTATTCGGCTGTCAGCATTTGCTCCAGTTCCTCGGCGTTGAGGTCGCGGAAGAACTTTCCGTGCTGTGTCGCGGTGATGCCTCCCGTCTCTTCGGAGACGACAATGGTCAGTGCGTCCGTCTCCTGCGAGATGCCCAGGGCGGCACGGTGCCGCAGTCCCAGTTCTTTGGGAATGTCGAGATTGTGCGACACGGGCAGTATGCAGCCGGCAGCCTCGATTCGTTTCTTGCTGATGATCATGGCTCCGTCGTGCAACGGACTGTTCTTGAAGAAGATGTTCTCGATGAGTCGTTGGTTGATGGCGGCATCGATCTGGTCGCCGGTCTTGACAATCTCGTCGAGCGGGAAGTTGCGTTCCATCACGATGAGTGCTCCCACCTTGCCTTTCGACATGCTGAGGCATGCCATGACGATGGGCATGATGTCTTCGACGTTTGTCCTCTTGCGCTTGTTGCCGGAGAACAAGCGGGCAAAGATGCCGGTGTTCTGTCTCGAGCCGAGGGTGAAGAGGAAGTGGCGTATCTCTTCCTGAAAGAGGATGATAATTGCCAGTACGCCCACACTGACCAGCTTGTCGAGTATGGACCCAAGCAGTCGCATGTCGAGTACCTGTGTCACCACGAGCCATATGAGCACGAAGATCATCAGCCCCTTGAATACGCGTATCGACCCCGATGCCTTCATCAGCTTGTAGGTGTAGTACAGCAGCGAAGCCACCAGCAGAATGTCTATGAAGTCTTTTATTCCAAAATTGAAGAACACGGCTCGTATGTATTATATATGTATATGTGTGTATATATAGTGTGTATTCAGTCTCCGGTTGTGAATTCGAACTTCCTGGTCTGTCCCATAATCTTCACCGCCTCGACAGCCTGCCGCACATCGTGCACGCGCAGGATGTTTGCCCCTTTCAGCAATGCCAGGGTGTTCAATGCCGTCGTGCCGTTAAGAGACCCGTCGGCATCGGTGTCGAGCAGGCGGTATATCATCGACTTGCGCGATATGCCTACCAGCAGCGGCAGCTGGAATATGCGGAACTCGTCAAGGTGTGCCATCAGTTCGTAGTTGTGCTCCAGCGTCTTGCCGAAGCCGAAGCCCGGGTCGAGGATGATGTCCTTGGCTCCGAGGTCGCGCAGCGTGGCTATCTTGTGTGCCATGAACAGCAGCACTTCCTTCAGAATGCCGTCCTTGTAGGCTGGCGCTTCCTGCATGTCGTTTGGCGTCCCCTGCATGTGCATCAGGCAGTAAGGCACGCCAAGACGTGCAGCTGTGGGCAACATCCGGTCGTCGATCTCTCCTGCCGATATGTCGTTTATGATTGCCACGCCATATTCCTCGACGCACATCCTTGCCACATCGGCACGGAACGTGTCGACCGAAACGACGGCATCGGGTGCCACCGAACGCAATGCCTCAAGTCCATTGCGCAGACGCGTCATCTCTTCTTCTGCGGACACATCGGCAGCTCCGGGACGTGATGAATATCCGCCTATGTCGATGATGTCGGCACCCTCGTCCAGCATCTGCACGACGCGCTTCTTCACGTCATTGCCTCCTTGCCTGCGGCTATCGGCATAGAACGAGTCGGGCGTGACGTTGAGTATGCCCATGACACGCGGCTGGGACAAGTCCATCAGTCTTCCGCTAACGTTTATGTATTTTGCAAACATCTGTCGCCCCGTCTTTCTTTGTTTGTCACAAAAGTATGAAAAAACAAAACTTGCACTACCTTTGTGTGTCAAGAAATAAGGAGAACTATGACCGAAAAGGATTTGATCCGTCTGTATGAATTGTTCCGTAGCTGCAATGGCGTGACCACTGACAGCCGCCACTGCCCCGAAGGCTCTATGTTCATTGCCCTTAAGGGCGACAAGTTCAATGGAAATGCCTATGCTGCCGCTGCGCTGCAGAGCGGGTGCCGCTACGCTGTTGTCGACGAAGCCGACTTCTGCGACTCGTCCGACAATCGTTATGTGCTAGTTGATGACGGGCTGGAGACGCTGCAGCGTCTTGCCAATCACCATCGTCTGCAAATGGGAACAAGGCTGATTGGCATCACCGGCACGAACGGTAAGACTACAACCAAGGAGCTGACCGCCGCCGTGCTGGGACGTAAGTATAACATCCTTTACACTCAGGGCAACCTGAACAACAGCATCGGTGTGCCGCTGACCTTGTTGCGTCTGAAGGCAGAACATCAGTTGGGCATCATCGAGATGGGAGCCAGCCATCCTGGCGACATCAAGGAGCTTGTCGACATTGCCGAGCCGGACTGCGGACTGATTACGAATGTCGGTCGTGCCCACCTTCAGGGCTTCGGCTCTTTCGACGGTGTTGTGCGCACCAAGACAGAGCTGTATGACCATCTGCACGGCAAGGACAACACATTGGCATTCCTCAACGCAGATGACGAAATACTCTCGGCTCATGCTTACGGTCTACGGCTCGTTACCTACGGAACATCTGCCGACTGCTATGTGCAGGGTCGTCTGGAAGAGGCTGGCGTGTTCATGTCGTTCCGTTGGAGGCAGTGCAATGAAGGTGAGTGGCATTGTGTGCAGACCAAACTCATTGGCAGCTATAACTTCGCCAATGCCCTGGCGGCTGTAACCATAGGAACCTACTTCGGCGTTGATGCCGACGACGTTTGCAAGGCAATAGAGGGCTACACCCCGACCAACAGCCGCTCGGAGCTGGTGCATACGGACGGCAACACGCTGATTGTCGATGCCTATAATGCCAACCCCAGCAGCATGCAGGCTTCTATCGACAACTTCAGACGACTGCCGATGGACGGCAAGATGCTTATCCTCGGTGACATGCGCGAGTTGGGAGCCGACAGTGAGGCGGAACATCAGAAGGTGGTGGACAGCCTCGTTTCGGCAGGCTTCAGGGATGTGGTTCTTGTGGGAGAGTGTTTTGCCAAGACGCGCAACGACTTCGTCTGCGTGCCCGATGTGGGTACGCTCATAGCCATGCTGCGTAAGGAAAAGCCCACAGGCAAGACCATACTCATCAAAGGATCTAACGGAACGAAGCTCTACACCTTGCCGGAATATCTGTAGGTCAGGCAGACGCGTGCGAGCCTACTTCTTGCTGCTGCTCCACAGATAGCAGCGCATGACGAAGAGGGCGAACAGTGTGGCAAGAAGCACTCCTGCTGCATCTGCACCGAAGTCAAACCAGTCGCCCGAACGGTAGTCGGTGGCATTTTCCTGGAATATCTCCACCAGTCCGCCATAGAGCAA
>CAVHJI010000075.1:0-9519 GCA_963636255.1 Bacteroidaceae bacterium
ATGCGTAGCTTGGCATTGAAGAAATCGGGTCCTGCATCGTGGTTGTGCTGTCCTGCGTCGACCACTTCGACGCTTTGGCCGTCGGTAGTCGTCAGGGGCATAGGTTGATATAGGCGGTGTTTCCAGACGTAGTGAAGCAGCTGTTCCATGTTAACAAGGCTTTAATGCAATGTACAAATGTAAGGAAAATATTAGCTTTGTAGTTCAATTGAACAATAACGAAGAATCCGAGTAATATGAAGATTGCACTGATAGGATACGGAAAAATGGGCAAGGAGATAGAACGCATTGCCCTGTCGAGAGGTCACGACATTGTGGCGCGCATAGATATAGACAATCAGGCTGACATGGACGGTGCTGCATTCGCATCGGCAGATGTGGCAATAGAGTTCACAAGTCCCAAGACAGCCTATGGCAATGTGTTGAAGGCCATGGAGCGTGGCGTGAAGGTGGTGTGCGGCAGTACCGGATGGATTGCCGAGCATGATGATGAGATGCATAGACTCTGTGAGGAACAGGGCAAGACATTGTTCTGGAGTTCCAACTTCAGCCTCGGAGTGGCTATATTCCGTGCCGTGAACAAGTACTTGGCTCGTATAATGAACGGATTTGATGCCTATAATGTGACGATGAGCGAGACCCATCACATCCACAAGCTGGATGCTCCGAGCGGCACCGCCATAACGTTGGCAGAAGACATCGTGGCTGCATTGGACCGCAAGAACGGTTGGGTGAAAGGTTCATTGACAGCTGCCGACGGCACCGTGAGCGGTACGACAGAGTGTGCTGCCGGCGAACTGCCGGTAAGCTCGATACGCACTGGTGAGGTACCAGGAATACACAGCATCAGGTATGAGAGCGAAGCCGACAGCATAACCATCACGCACGATGCCAAGAACCGTTCCGGCTTTGCCTTGGGAGCAGTGCTGGCTGCCGAATATACGGCAAAGCACAGTGGATGGCTGACGATGAATGACCTGTTTCCCTTCTTGAAACAATAGGAAGCCATTCATTATATCAAGAGGACATTCATTTTATATAAAAGAACGAAGAACGAAACCTTTATTGCTTTTATGAACATAGATTTCAAGAATGTACCACGCAGACAATGGGTCAAGCTGGCTGTGGTGTTGGCTTTGTATGTATTGTTCCTGCTGTGGGTGAAGAGTTGGCTGGGACTGGTGGTCATACCGTTCATCTTTGACTCGTACATCACGCACATAATACCTTGGGGCTTTTGGCGCACCTGGAGGGATGGTCTGGGCCGCACCGTGATGAGTTGGGTAGATGCCATAGTGTTTGCTGTCGTGGCGGTCTATTTTGTCAATCTGTTTGTCTTCCAGAACTATCAGATTCCCTCGTCATCTCTGGAGAAATCCTTGCTTGTAGGCGACTATCTGTATGTCAGCAAGCTGAGCTATGGACCGCGTATCCCCAACACACCGTTGTCATTGCCTTTCGTGCAGAACACGTTGCCTTCAGGAGGCAAGTCCTACTCTGAATGGCCGCAGTGGAAGTATAAACGTGTGGCTGGATTGGGCAAGGTAAAGCTGAACGACATTGTCGTGTTCAATTTCCCTGCTGGCGATACGGTGGCACTGAACCAGCAACAGAGCGACTTCTACAGCATGGCTTATGCTGAGGGCAAGCGTGTGTATCGCAACAGTACGGTGAATATGGACAGCCTGACGCGGCGGCAGCAACGCACCGTGTTCGATGTCTACTACAATGCCGGACGCGAAGCTATCCTGAACAATGAGGCTGTATATGGCAAGGTGATAACGCGTCCTGTAGATCGTCGCGACAACTACGTGAAGCGATGCGTCGGACTTCCTGGCGACACGCTACAGATCATCGACACGCATGTATGGTTGAACGGACAGCAGATTGCCGACCCTGAGAACATGCAGCTTGACTACTTCGTACAGACCACTGGTATGCCTATTCCTGAAACCATATTCAATGAATTGGGCATCAGCACAGACGACCGCCTGCAGCTGAACACTGCCAGTTGGGAGGAAGAACTTATCGGTCTGGGGCTGACACAACGGGCTGCCGACGGATCATTGGCTCCAGTGTACGACCTTCCGTTGACAAAAGCGATGCTTGCCGCACTGCAGAGCAACACGAAGCTGGTAAGCCACATTGTCATGGAACCCGAACAGACCACCGGCATGAGCGACTTCTATCCGCTGAACCTGTATACTGATTGGGACCGCAACAACTACGGACCGATATGGATTCCCAAGAAAGGTGCGACGATACACCTCACCGACGACAACCTGCCTATATACGAGCGGTGCATAACGGCTTATGAAGGCAACAGCTTGGAAGTCAAGGACGACGGCTTCTACATCAATGGGCAGAAGACAGATGAGTATACATTCCAGATGGATTACTATTGGATGATGGGCGACAACCGTCACAAGAGTGCAGACTCGCGCTATTGGGGCTTTGTTCCCGAAGACCATATTGTAGGCAAGCCAATATTCATCTGGCTGTCAATCGACAAGGACAAGCTGTCGGGCAGCAGCATCCGTTGGGGTCGCTTGTTCAACTGGGTCGACAACATTAAGTAATCTGCACGGCCTATACCATAATATATATATACGCATCTTGCAACAATGAGAACAGTCTCCCGATTGATATTTGCTGTGTTGGTACTCATGGCTGTCATTGTGATGCTGCGCACGTTCGCCGTGACTACATACAGGGTCACGTCTGCCGGCATGGAGAACCGGCTTCATCGTGGCGAGAGTGTCCTTGTAGACAGATGGAGCTATGGTCTGCGCACACCGTTGGAGGGCTTGTTCGGCTATCATCGGCTGAATGAAAAGGCTGTCAGTCGTGGTGATGTGTTAGTGTTCGATGTGCCTGCTGTCGGGACGACCGACGGCGATGTACTCATTGGACGATGTGTCGCAGTCCCTGGCGATGTCGTCTATCTTGATTCCTTGTTTGTGAATGCAGATGCTGAGCAGCATGTCACCTCTGATGCCATGCCGTTATATCTGCCACAAGCGGGCGGATATGTAGAGGTACAGCCATGGAACGTAATGTTGTTGCGCAACACCTTGGCCCTTCATGAAGGGAAGCGTGCCGATGTGCATGGCGATACTCTGCTGGTTGATGGTAAGCCCGTGAGGTTTGCGAAGCTCAACCGCGAATACCACTGGATTGCAAGCGACAATCCTGCGGATTTGTCCGGCTCAAAGATATTCGGACTGGTGCCAAAGCACTTGTTTGTCGGGAAGGCCTGCCGTGTTTGGCTGACCAGGGACATCGGCAGATTTCTCATGAAGGTAGAGTGACGCCGTAGGGGGAGCGTACAGAAGAGGGGAGAAACGGTATGGACGCATATTTCAGTATGGCTTATTTGGCTCCTGTGGAGTATTATGCGCAGCTGATGAACAGCGACAGATGCTTCATTGAGCGGTATGACAGTTATATCAAGCAGACATACCGCAACCGTTGTTTCATTGCCGGACCAGAGGGGAGGCAGATCTTGACAGTGCCTGTCGAGAAGAGCGACAGTCCGAAGTGTCTGATGAAGGATGTGCGTATATCCGACCATGGCAACTGGAGACACCTGCACCTCACTGCATTGGAGTCGGCATACGGGAACACACCCTATTTTGAGTTCTATCGTGATGACTTCGTCCCATTCTATGAGCGTAAGTTCGAATTCCTGGCAGACTTCGACATGGAACTATGTCGCATGGTGTGCCGTTTGCTCGACATCGAACCGGACATAAGGCTTACTGACGAGTACAAGACCGACTTCGCTGACAGCGAACGCGACTTCCGTGAGACCATCCATCCCAAGAAGGACTACGTGGAATCCGATGCCGAGTTCCGTCCTGCAGAATATTATCAGGTGTTTGGCAGGCAGCACGGCTTCCTGCCAAACCTTAGCATTGTGGATCTGCTGTTCAACATGGGTCCGGAGAGTGTCATAGTCTTGAAGAAAAGTATTGTTCCCCCATGCTTGAAGTGAAAACCCCTAACGGTGAAGACCGCGTGCTCCTGCACTGCTGCTGTGCTCCGTGCTCGTCGGCAATCATAGAATGTATGCTGGCAAACGGCATCCGTCCCACCATATTATATTATAACCCCAACATCTATCCACTGTCAGAGTATGAGACGCGCAAGAACGAAGCCAAGCGTTTTGTCTCTTCGCAAGGACTGGACTTCATTGATGCCGACTACGACTACGATGCATGGCGGCACTACATCAGTGGGCTTGAGGATGAGCCTGAGCGCGGTCGACGCTGCTTCAGATGCTTTCTGCTGCGACTGACGGAGACGGCACGCTATGCTGTAGAACACGGGTTCACTGTGTTCACCACTACGCTTGCCTCGTCGCGTTGGAAAAGTCTTGACCAGATAAACGAGGCCGGACGACAGGCAGCATCGATGTTCCCTGGCGTTACATTTTGGGAACAGAACTGGCGCAAGGGCGGCTTGCAGGAACGGCGCAACACGCTGCTACGTGAGTATGGGTTCTACAACCAGCAGTATTGTGGCTGTGAGTTCAGCCTCCGCTGCATGGAACGTCTAAGGGAGATACATAAGGGTTGACAGCATCTCGGGCGCAAGGATGCGGTTGGCTGCATCGTTGAACTGCTCGGGTGTCAGGCTCTCCACCTTCGAACAGAACTCGTCGAACGTCACGTAGCGGTCGTAGTGCAGGAAGGTCCGTGCCATGCCTAAGGCATTGTTCTCATTATTGTCCGACGCCACTCCCGCCTGTCCTATGAACTGCTTCTTTGCCATGTGCAGCTGCGAAGGCGTGATGCCTTGGCGTATCTTCCCGAATTCCTTGTCCACTATGTCAAGACACCGCTCGGTGTCTTCCTTGTTGCATCCGAAGTAGACGCAGAAGATCCCGGTATCTGTATAGGCTGTATTGCTCGCCTCAACGTCATAGACCAGTCCGCTATGTTCGCGCAGTGCCACGTTGAGGCGGCTGTTCATGCCAGGACCACCCAGTATGTTTGTCAGCAGATTGGCGGCTACCAGCAGTCGGTCGTTGCCACTGAACGATGGCGAACCTATCGCCACATGCGTCTGTCGTGTATCTTTTGTCAGTGTCTGTGTGCATCCATGCATGCCGTCAGGCTTGTTGCGTTGCGGCACACATGCTCTGCGCTCTATGTCCGAGCAGTGCCTCTCCATCAGTCTGACGATGTGGTTGAAGTCGTGATTGCCAATGATGAAGAACACCATGTTGTCCGGACAGTAGGTGCGACTGTGGAATGTCAGCGCATCTGCCGGGGTGTATTGCTGCAGATGTTCCTTGTCGCCAAGTATGTTGCGCCCTAACGGATGCCGGCTGAAGATGAGGCTCTCGAAGTCATCGAATATAAGGTCGGCTGGCGAGTCTTCGTATGAGTCAATCTCATCCATGATGACCTCCACCTCCTTGCCTATCTCATGCTCGGGAAAGGTGGAGTGGAAGGCAATGTCGCACAGCAACTCCACTGCGCGCGGCAGATGCTCGCGCATGAACGAACAGTGCAGCACGGTCTCCTCTTTATTCGTATAGGCATTGATGTTGCCGCCTACGTTCTCCATACGGTTCAGTATGTGCCATGACTTGCGCTTCTCTGTGCCCTTGAACAGCATGTGCTCAATGAAATGTGCCATGCCTGGTGTGGTATCATCTTCGTCGCGTGTGCCTGCATCGACAGCAAAGCCGCAGTATGTCACCATTGAAGGGCTCTCCATGTGTATGATTCTAAGTCCGTTGGACAGCGTGGCAGTATGATAGCGTTCTTGTTCCATTATGCGGATTCAAGTGTATGTGGGCTGCAAAAGTACTGAAAACTTATGGCGGTTAGTGTGGAATTTCAGATATTTGCACGACATTACAAACTGATACCGAAAATGAAAGACGAAACTTTGAAGTCTATACAGGATATACTGCACCGTGAGGCTGCAGCAGTACTCAATATACCTATCACCGATGCTTTTGAGCAGGCTGTTGATGCCATTGTGGAACAAGTGCATGCCAAGGGAGGCAAGCTGGTGACCAGTGGAATGGGCAAGGCAGGACAGATTGCCGAGAATATTGCCACGACATTCTGCTCTACAGGTATTCCTGCCGTGTTCCTTCATCCCAGTGAAGCCCAGCATGGCGACCTTGGTATCTTGCAGGACGATGACATCATACTGTTTATATCCAACTCTGGCAAGACGCGCGAGATTGTCGAACTGACACGCTTGGTCAAGATTCTTGTTCCCGACCTAAAGTTCATTGCCATTACAGGCAACCCTGACAGTCCGTTGGCCAAGGAAGCCGACATCTGCATCAGCACAGGCAATCCCAAGGAGGTGTGTCCGCTGGGAATGACACCCACCACATCAACCACAGTGATGACCGTCATTGGCGACATCCTTGTCGTGGAGGTGATGAAGCGCACAGGGTTCACCATCGAGGACTACTCCAAGCGTCATCATGGCGGATACCTGGGTGAGAAGTCAAGGTCAATGTCTGCATCTTCATCATGCGAAAAGTAATAGGCATAGGAGAAACCATACTGGACATACTGTTCCGTAACAATCAGCCCACAGCGGCTGTACCTGGCGGTTCAGTGTTCAATGCCATCGTGTCATTGTCGCGTCTTGGTGTCAAGACGTGCTTCATCAGTGAGGTTGGCGGCGACCATGTCGGCAAGCTCATAAAGGCATACATGCAGGACAACGGCATCACTACCGACTACCTCGACACTTATACCGACAGCAAGTCTCCCATCTCGCTGGCGTTCCTTAACGACAACAACGATGCCGCCTATAGCTTCTATAAGAACTATCCCGAGAAGAGGCTTGACGTGGAGTTGCCTGAGGTGGAGAAAGACGACGTCATAATCATTGGCTCATACTACTCCGTTACTCCTGCCTTGCGCAGCAAACATATGGAACTGCTCAATGCGGCAAGAGACAAAGGGGCAATCGTATACTACGATTTCAACTTCCGCTATCCTCACAAGAGCGAGGCGCTAAAGTTGGCTTCATACATATTGGAGAATATGGAATATGCTGGCATCGTGCGTGGTTCTGCCGATGACTTCATGTGTCTTTACGACATGACTGGTGCTGACCGTATATATGATGACAAAATCCGTTTCTACTGCCCAAACTTCGTCTACACACAGGGTAGTGGCAACGTTTCTGTGCGTACTGACAAGTTGCGCAAGGACTATCCCACAAAGCCCATAAAGACTGTCAGCACCGTCGGTGCTGGCGACAATTTTAATGCAGGACTGCTGTATGGGTTGCTTCGCATGGGCATTGGCTTCGACGATCTCGATAACATCAGCGAACGCCAGTGGGATGAGGTTGTCGCTTACGGCATTACGCTTGCATCAGAAGCATGCCTCTCGTACGGCAACTCCATATCGATGGAGTTTGCCGCCAAGATAGCATCTGCCGGCTTGCATTGACGTCTGGACGTCCCTTCCGGCGTTTACTTGAATCCTTTTTATTTTGCTGTCAGCAGGAAGTAGTTCTTCTTTCCGCGCTGTACCAACAGATACTTGCCGTTCAGCAGGTCGTCTGTCGTAATCATGCGGTCAAAAGCGTCCAGCTTCTCTCTGTTCAGCGATACGCCGCCTCCCTGTACCAGCTTGCGCATCTCACCCTTTGAGGCAAAGCACTTGCTGCGATCTGCAAAGAGGTCCACTGCCTTAATGCCTGCTGCAATCTCGTCGCGCGACACCTCAAACTGCGGTACGCCTTCGAACACAGACAACAGTGTGTCTTCGTCAAGTCTTGTCAGTGCATCGTGTGTACCGTTTCCGAACAGTATGCCCGATGCTTCTACGGCTGCGTCGTAGTCTTCTTTCGAGTGAACCATCACCGTCACCTCTTCTGCCAGACGCTTTTGCAGCTTGCGCTGTCCAGGGTCTTGCTGATGTTCGGCTATCAGGCTGTTGATGGTCTCCTCATCGAGAGAAGTGAATATCTTTATGTACTTGGCAGCTTCCTCGTCGCTGACGTTCAGCCAGAACTGGTAGAACTTGTAGGGCGATGTGCGCTTCGGGTCAAGCCAAACGTTTCCGCTCTCGGTCTTGCCGAACTTCTTGCCGTCGGCTTTCGTTATCAGCGGACATGTCAGACCGAACACTTCGTTCTCTGCACCCAATGTGCGGCGTATCAGCTCTGCACCTGTAGTGATGTTTCCCCATTGGTCGCTGCCGCCGAGCTGCATCTTGCATCCATAGTGCTGATACAAGTACAGGAAGTCATAGCCCTGAAGCAGCTGGTATGTGAACTCTGTGAACGACAGACCGTCACGTGCCGTACCGTTCAGACGTTGCTGCACACTGTCCTTAGCCATCATGTAGTTCACGGTGATGTGCTTACCCACATCGCGCACGAAGTCAAGGAACTTGTAGTCTTTCATCCATTCGTAGTTGTTCACCATCAACGCCTTGTTTGGGGTGTCAGCATCAAAGTCCAGGAATTTTGACACTTGCTTCTTTATGCACTCCTGATTGTGGTATAGTGTGGCATCGTCAAGCAGGTTGCGCTCCAGGCTCTTGCCCGAAGGGTCACCAATCATGCCCGTGGCACCACCTATCAGTATGATTGGTCTGTGTCCGCATCTTTGCAGATGGCGAAGCATCATGATGCCGCACAGATGACCTATATGCAGTGAGTCTGCTGTCGGATCTGTTCCAAGATAAGCCGTCACCATTTCCTTCTGCAGCAGTTCCTCTGTACCGGGAATGAGCTGAGCCAACATGCCGCGCCATTTGATTTCTTCTACAAAGTTCTTTGTCATCGAATGAGTCTTTCTTTATGATTCTTGTTGAGTGTTGTTTCGCTATTGCAGCGCAAAAATACTGCCTTTTGCCATAAATACCCGCATCCCTTATGAATATATTCGTTACCGCACCCGCTGGTGTGTCCCGACCTCACTTACTTCAGTTGTTGAGTTGGTCTATTGTTATCATGTCTCATGTTAAGAAAAACGACATTTGCTTAACATGTTAGTCTTATCTCGGGGCAGAATAGAGACAGCCATCGACAGTGCCCTATTTTGTAGCAAAACTGTCTCATTATTTTATCCTTTTTTCTTTTGTTTTTGAAAAAATTGTATCTTTGTGGTGTTCACATCCTGCCGTACACTTATGTGTAAGTTGAGGCTGGGTGGAACATACATATTGAAAAGGCGTTTTTGTACGCTTTGGTTTTGACGTTCGGAGAACTTCGCAACTTCCCTACAGACAAGTCAAAGACAAAGCAGCAGGAACGCTCCATTTGGTGCATTGTATGCCAACCCTTATGGCTCAGTTCCGTTTTATATGCGGAGCTATGGTCAAAGGTTGGCTCGCATATATGCATCAGCGTGGGGCTTTCCGTTGCTCGTTTCGACTTGTCGGGCAATGCGAAGGCCTTCTGAACGTGGAACGAGTGACAGAACTGGCTCCACGCTTTTTTCGTTTGTATACCTATAAACATATTTGGTCATCTTTGGAGCCTGATGACATAATTGATTTCACTATGGTATAT
>CAVHJI010000076.1:0-9496 GCA_963636255.1 Bacteroidaceae bacterium
GCCCCACACTCTGCAGTATGTCATCAAGCTGTCGTGTCTGTTCTTCGGTACCTATTGCCGGTACGATGAACGTCATTGATGCACGCACGGCAACTGCAATATTGGGGATAACGACGAACAATGCCGCAGGCTGCGCTCCGTCTTTGTCGAGCCACAGCTTAAGCTGTTCCGACTTGACGGACGCTGCCATACATATCACCGATTGACTGCTGTAGTCGAGCACATCCTTTATCTCCTCCACGACATGCTGCACCAGCCATGGCTTCACAACAATTGCCACATAGTCGGCACCTGCTACGGCTACACGATTGTCAGTGGTTGTGTTTGCACCAAGAGCTTCAAACTTCTTCAGCTTGTCCGTATGCGGATTGGACACGGTTATATCCGTAGGCTTGAAGAAGCGGTTTGCTGCAAGCAAGCCTTCGGCAAAGGCTCCACCCATGGCTCCGGCACCGATGATTGCTATCTTCATCTTCTATATATAATGGTATAGTGTGTCAGACCGCCATTACTCTTCGGCTGCGAACATTGGATCCCATGCCGGCAGCTTTGTAGGTTTCTGCTTGAAGAGCTCCTGTATCTTGGCAGGGACGTACTTGGTCTCTACGACAAGACGGAACATATATTCGTTGAACCACTCGTCGGTCATTATCATGTAGCCCTTATAGCCGCGGTCGGCACCCCAGCTATTCTCGACCATCCACTTTGTCGTCTTGCCATCCTTGTCAAGGTCGACGGCGGTAAGCGTCATTGCATGCGTCGAACCGCTGGCATGTGTCTGAATGCGTTGCTTCTTGTCCATGCCGAAGGTTACACCCAGCAGCGAGCCATAGTCGTAGTTGTTGACGTCGAGCAGTCCGCGCTTAGAATCCTGGAACTTACCTACATCGCAGCTGAAGTACATCATCGTGTTGTCACGCAGTGAAGCTATGGCGATCTCCTTTATCTCGTCAATCGGCAGGTTCAGATATACCCAGTTCTGTCCGTCATAGGTGTGACGGTCGTAGTCGATCTCGTAAGTCTTGTAGTATTCGCGTGTAGGGTCGTTCATCAGCATGACGTAGTTTGTCAGCAGAGTCTTGTCGCCATACTTCTCGAGGAATGTCTGCGGTGTGTGATGTTCGGTCTCTACCGGATTGCCGTCAGCATCACGGCGGATGAAGTCAAACTCTTTGGGTGGAACGCCGAGGTTCAGCACAAGCATGCGATAGACTGTGCCGAGCATCTCCGTCTTGTTCTTCTCAAGGTCTGCCTTCTTTGTGCCATTGGCTGCCGCATCGCGCAGCTGCAAGCCCCATTCCTTAAGCTTCAGAGATATGAGTCGTGCCATCTGTGATGTATGGTTACTGCTATAGGTCTCAGGCATTGCCTCCTTAGGTACAAGACCGTATTTCATCACAAGGTCAGCCACGCCACAGAACGTACCGCCATCACTCAGAGGATGCGAGAACAGCCAGTCAACAAGCTGGTCGTCCATAGGTTTGTCGCTTGTGTCTATTACTCCCTGCAAGAAAAGGTTCGACTTCTCCAGCTGGTCCCAGAAGAAGGTGTATATCTGTGAATACTCAAACTCGGGCATATTATATTTGGCAATTGCCTTGGAACGCATAACGTTCAGTCCGGAGAACAGCCAGCAACGGCCCGACGAAGCCTGATTGGTGATACCTTTAGACTTGACACGTATGGAGAAATGCGTGTCCATGGCTTTCTGGTTTTCCTGATTGAGAGCCAACGTATTGATATCGTTGTTGCCAATGGCATTGCGGAGAGCCTTGTCTGCAGCTGTGCCCTGGTAGCTCTTTTCTATTTGTTGCAGCATGCTGTTGCTGATGCTGCCGTTTGTCTGTGCCTGTACAGCACAGGCGGATGCGGCGACAATCATTGTCATCAATAAATTCTTTTTCATTATTCCTGTGGTTCTTAGATTTAGATGTTTCTCAAATAGCTGGTGGTCTGTGTCATAAGACAGAAGCCTGCATCACACGCCATTGCGGCTGTCGTGGTGCAGGCTTCATTATAAACCTCAAATATAATGGAACGGGCAGTGCCCTATCCCTTTACTTCACATCATCTCTCTGGATGTATGCCAGCACGTCTCCCTTCTCAACCGTAGAGCCCTGGTCTGCGCAAAGCTCAATGATCTTTCCGTTGAAGTTCGACTTGATCTCGTCTGTGCCCCAATGGGTCGATATGTAGCAGAAGTGCTCGCCTTCCTTGAAGTTCTTGCCGACGGCAGGAGCGATGGACTTGCTTGTCATGTCTAGCTCCCACATCAGCTGACCCGACTCTGAAGCCACGATAGGTTCTGCCTTTGCACGCTTCAGCTTCTTGATGTCTTCCACGTCGAAGCCCTGCTTTGCCATCGATGCATCCTTAGCCTTCTGGAGGTCTGCCTCGAAGCGCTGCTTTGCCACACCGCTCTTGTAGTCACGATACTGTGTCTCATGCATTGCGAACTCAAAGAGCTCTTCATCGTCAGAACCGGTCTCCCAGCCATTCTTCTTCATTTCCTCACGATACTGGTCGAGGCAGTCAGGATAGAGTGACTGTGGATCGCCTGTGAAGAACTCCAGACCCTGCTCCTTTGCCAGTTCCTTGATTTCCGGAGCAACTGTGCCCGGCAGATTGCCGCTCTTGCCAAGAATCATACCCCAGATGCTCTTGTCGCTCATCAGGCTGAAGCGAGGCTTGCCCTGTGCATCTGCCATGATGTTCATCAGTGCGATATTCTTCACATACTGGCTGAACGGTGTTACCAATGGAGGATAACCAACCTTCGGCCATACGTATTCTACTTCATCAAACAGACGTACCACAAGGTCGTCGAGCGTAACTTCAGGTTTGCCCTGTGCCTTAAGCATCATGTTGATACCGCTATGCACGCCCTTCAGGTCGGCCATCATTGAGCCCATCATTCCGCCAGGCAGACCGCACTTAAGCAGCAGTGAAGACATGAGTTTGTTGCTTGAATCCATGAAGTAGCCCAAGAAGTCATCAATGAACTCCTGTGTCAGAGCACGAGCCTGCATGTATGCCTTCATGTTGATATCCTTTACGAGGAAGCCTGCATCCTTCAGCATTGCCTGTACGGAGATTACGTCCGGATGAACCTTACCCCACGACAGAGGCTCGATAGCTACGTCGAGAACATCGGCACCCGCCTCGGCAACCTCAAGCATAGAAGCCATCGACAAGCCAGGACCTGTATGTCCGTGATACTGGATGACAATCTCCGGGTGACGCTCCTTGATGTTCTTGGTCAGCTGACCCAGCGACCATGGACGGCCGATACCAGCCATATCCTTCAAGCAGATTTCCTGTGCGCCAGCCTCAATAAGCTCGTCTGCCAACTTTGTGTAGTACTCAACGGTGTGAACCGGAGAATATGTGATGCACAATGTTGCCTGCGGAGTCATGCCGCCTTCGATGGCATATTTGATTGATGGTATGATGTTGTTCTTGTCGTTCAGTCCGCAGAAGATTCGGGTGATGTCAACACCCTGAGCGTGTTTAACCTTGTACATCAACTTGCGCAAGTCGATAGGGCACGGGAACATGCGCAGTGCATTGAGGCCACGGTCGAGCATGTGAGTCTTGATGCCGACCTCATTGAATGGCTTCGTGAACGCACGGACAGCCTTATTAGGGTTCTCGCCATACATCAGGTTCACCTGTTCGAAGGCGCCACCATTGGTTTCAACACGGTCAAAACAACCCATATCGATGATTACCGGAGCAATGCGCACCAGCTGGTCAACGCGTGGCTGATACTTACCAGAAGACTGGAACATGTCACGGTAAACGAGACTGAATTTGATTTCTTTCTTCATAATAATTCAATAAACTGTTTTTTAATTCCCTACGTCTACAATCAGACGCAAAGATAACAATTTGCTTTAAAATCAAAATACCCCACTGCCCACTTTTATTTCATTTTATTTTTCGACCACAAGGCTATATAAATAAGGAGTACGATGAGTGTCGTTATCTCGCTAAGGGGTTCGGCAAGCCAAAGTCCATTTACGCCTATCAGCTGCGGCAGCAGTATGAAGCACGGTATGACGAAGATGCAACCGCGCAGCAACATGAAGACAGTGGCAGGACGAAACCTCTCAAGACTTTGGAGATAGCCTATGAGCACGACGTTGAGCGTAAACGGCAAGCTCGTCAGCAGGAACAGCGGCACGCCCGATGCACCGATGGCGTTTGCCGGTGAGGCTGTATCGATGAACATGGTGACTATTGTGGGTGCAAACTCAAAGCCAAAGACCGACATGAGCAAGCCCAAGAAGCACGCCAAGCCTGCAGAGATGTGCAGCGTCTGACGTACACGGTCCGTCTTTCCAAGTCCACAGTTGTAGCTGATGATGGGCATCGCCGACTGTGCAATGGCATTGCCAAACATAAAGATCATCGGGAACAGGTAGCACGCCACACTGAATGCTGCCACGCCATCCTCCTGCAGCCACGACATGAACATGTAGTTGCCGGTTATCATCATGCAGCAGATGGCGGTCTCGGCAATAAACGACGGGAAGCCAAGACGAAGCATATAGCCACTGTTGCGTACGGTCAGGCGTATAGCGGTCTTGGAGAACTTCGGTTTATACAACTGCAGATTGACGCTGCGACGAAACATGTACCACGCCACCATCAACGAACCTGCAAATGTGGCCACAGATGTGGCGGCAGCAGCGCCAAAGACTCCCATGTGAAGCGGGAAGACAAACAGCCAGTCGAGCACAATGTTCAGCAGAGCTGCAGTGACGTTAACGACCATGGCATAGTTTGGCGAACCGTCAAGACGTATCACAAACAACCCGACCATGTTTATCACCATGAACAGCAGGCATGGACTGACACCAATTAAGTATTCGTTGACCAACGGATACAGATGTTCGCTTCCTCCGAACAAGTCTGAGGTCTGATGCGGGAAGACATTAATGATTGCAACGACTATCGCCATAAACAGCAGTCCCACGGTGAAAGCCTGCGTGACGTTGATGTTTGCAGCCTTACGGTTGCCATGACTGAGATGCACAGCAGCGACAATGCTGACGCCACTGCCGAACATCAGTGCTATGCCTGTGGCTATCTGAAAGAGTGGAGCGACGATGTTAACAGCCGCGAGTGCATCGCTACCGACACCACGGCCAACGAATATGCCATCGGCAACATTGAGCACCACAGACGACAGAAGTCCCAAAAGCGTAGGGAAAAACAGCTTCCTAAAAAGCCTCGGCACACGCATCTCGCCGTAGTCCAAGGCATCTCTCTGATTCTTCATAATATCTTACGCGTTTATAGGATTATTACAATTAAGCAAATTGCACCTTGTATCTTTCGGGGCGCGAAGCTACGACTATAGATTCGAGTTGCCAAAATCTTGTATGACTTTTTATTTCCCCTCCCGCGAACCACCATTCTGTAGCTGTAGTCCATAGGACCTGTGACTGTACGTCCATAGAAGCGCTGATTTCAGCAGCTTATGCGCCTATAGAAACAAGATGGCGACAAGGCCGTGTGCAGATAGCACTAAACCACACCGGTTCATCATAAGGAAGAGAGGCTGTAGAAAAAGCGTGGGAATATCAGTAGCTTCGCTTTGCTCTGTCTTGGGCTTGCACTATCTTTGCCCGAGGAAACAGAAAAGTGCCGATATGAAAGTGACAATCGTCGCGGGCGCACGCCCGAACTTCATGAAGATAGCTCCGTTGTGCAGGGCAATAGATGCAGCCGACAACGGAGGCAAGAACATCACATACAGACTTGTATATACAGGACCGAAGGACGACCCTGCCCTGGATGCCTCACTGTTCTCCGACCTCGCCATCAACAGGCCCGATGCCTGCCTCGGTGTGCATGCCGGCACACAGTCAAAAGTAGCCGCTGCCATCATGCTCGCCTTTGAGAAGGAGCTTGATGCACATCCGGCACAGGTGATAATCGTAGTGGATGACCTGGCATCGACCATGGCATGCTCCGTAGTGGCAAAGAAGCGCGGACTTAAAGTAGCTCATATCATCGCGGGCACACGCTCGTTCGACATGAACATGCCGCGTGAGGTCAACCGTACAATCGTCGATGCCATATCCGACTACCTCTTCACCGCAGGAATGGTGGCAAACCGCAACCTGAATCAGGAAGGCATGATACCGGAGTACATACACTATGTCGGCAACATCCTTATCGACACGATACGCAGCAACCACCGTCGTTTCCTCAAGCCAATGTGGTTCGACAGCATGGGTCTACGCAAGAACGGCTACCTGCTGCTGACTCTGAACCGCCACGACATCACAGACAACCTCCCGTTGCTACGCGACATCGTGAGCACCATAGTCAGCCACGCCGGCAACATGCCCGTATTGGCTCCGCTGCACTCATATGTGCAGGATGCCCTGTCACAGACCGGAATCACGGCACCCAACCTGCACATCATGCCGACACAGAGCTATCTGCACTTCGGGTATCTGACAGAAAACGCCAAAGGCATCGTCACCGACTCAGGCAACATAGCCGAAGAGGCGACTTTCCTCGATGTCCCGTGCATCTCACTTAACACCTATGCCGAGCATCCTGAGACATGGCGCATCGGTACCAATGTACTCGTAGGTGAGGACACTGCAGCACTTGCTTCTGCCATCGGCAAGCTGATGGGCGGCGAGTGGAAGCATGCCACCCTACCCGACCGCTGGGATGGACGTACGGCAGAGCGCATTGTCCAGGTGTTGCTGAAAGACTGACATCGACATAGAAAATGCTAGCGTGACTCGTAAATAAAGCTCCAACGGCAAGATATTTGTAGTCAAAACACTTGCAAAGAGCCCTTTGCGGTGCTATATTTGCATATCCTCCAGCGCGTTAGCAATCGATTGACTTCCGTCGAGAAGATATCTGATGTCCTCATACCAAAGCTTGCAATATTCATACCAAGGTTTGCAATTATCATACCAAGTACTTGGTATGAATATTGCAAGCTTTGGTATGGGCCACACATATAACTTCTCAGACCAAGTCTTATATCCTCTCGAGCCGAGTCTTATATCTTCTCGGACAAAGTCTCATAACGTCCCACGCAAAGTCATATACTTGAAAGCATCAAGTCTTACATACGTCTCAGACAAGTGATTTGGACGCAGCAGACAACTTGTGAGGTCTTCATGCCAGCTTCAAGCCTATTGCTGCCAGCAAGTGAGATAAATGGCAAAGGCGGGACGTATCAACGATTGATACGTCCCGCCTTTATTGTTTTGACTCGTGTATGCCTTTTCAGGTCATACGCCGATTGTCATATCAGTTGAAGTAGTACTTCACACCGAACTGGATCTTCCAAGCCTGATCGTAAGAGCGGTTGTACTCCCAAGTCTTTGTAGGAGCCTCGCCGGTTGACTTGTTGCGATAGATTGAGAAGTAAGGAACATTGTTCTCGATCTTGTCGACCTTCAGCAGTGCACCGTTGTTGCTTGCGCTCATGTTCTTTGGAACACCCCATGAAGAGTGGATCATGTTGCCGATGTTCTCAACATCTGCAGTGAGCTGCAGCTTGTGGTGTGTATTGCCAATCTTCAGAGTGAAGTCGTGTGCCCAACGGAAGTCGAACTTGTGTACCCACGGAGCACGTGCGCCGTAAGCCTCTGCATACTCACCCTTGTGGTTCTTCAGGTAAGAATCCTGATTTACATAGTTCCAGAATGCCTCGCGGTCAGCATCGCTTGTGAAGTGAATCTCGCTGTCGTTGCGAGGGATGTACATCAGGTCGGCTGCAATTCCGTCGCCATCGATGTCGCTGCTGTAGACATAGCTGTAACCGTAAGGAGAGTATCCCTGATAGAACAGAGAGAACTGGTCGTGACCATAGGTGTAGCTGATTGATGCGATGAGACGGTCAGGAATTACATAGCGAGAGTTCTGTACGCCAGAGAAGTTGTAACCGTTGATGGTGTACAGACCTTCGGCAGCTGACTTCGGGTCTGAACCTGGCAGACCGCTGACTTCCTTCATCACTGTGTGTGTATATGCAGCCATGATGTTCATGTTCTTGATGGGCTCTGCATTGACAGTGATGTTGGCTGTGTAGCCATAACCCTTATGAGTGTTGGTCAGGACATATGCACCAACCTTGTTGTAGGTGTAGTCTGACGGATAGATCATACGGTTGTCCGCACCGCTGAGACGCTCCCACTCGCTGGTGTTGCTCTTGATGTTGGCATTGGTGATACGCACTGCATTGATGTTGTCAGTGTACTGGAACTCACCTGTGACAGTCAGAGGGAATGAAACCGGAACAGTGTAGTCGACAGCGATTGAAGACTTCCATACCTGCGGCATCTTGAAGTTGCGGTCAACAGCTGCAAAGTAAGAACCTACTGTACCATCGCTCGGGGTGATAGTTGTAGTTGCACCCAGACGCTGGATGATTTCGTTGCGGTCTGTAACAAGACCACCTGCAAAGTTCTGCAGTCGGCTGTCTATGCTTGTAGCCACACCATTGGTGTACTTGGTAGAAGCAACAGTAAGACCCTGAATCATGCCAGAGTTGGTAGGCATGTTGGTGAAGAATACCAAAGGCAGACGACCTGCGAAGAGACCCGTACCACCACGAACCTTGAGAGTCTTGTTGCCGAAGACATCCCATGTGAAGCCAAGACGCGGAGAAATCTGGATGTTGTTCTTAGGCCACAGACCTGTATCGAAGTGCTTGCCTCCGTAGTCCAGCTCCTTGATGGCATTGTTTGTCATGATGTCGTCGTTGTCGAACACGATGTCATCGAAGCGGATACCACCCTGAACCTTCAGGTTGTCGAGGATGTTCCACTCGTCCTGTACGTACAGACCATACTGGTTGAATGCTACCTGTGCAGTCGGGTTTGTATTGCCGTTATATCCATAAGAGATGGCAACAGTCTCAGGAACGCCTCCGTTGAGGAAGTCATCGAGCGAACGGTAACGGTAGAAGCCGGTTCCGTTGCGCATGTAGGAGTTGTTTGCCATCTGATGCTCGAAGTTGAAACCAGCTGTCAGCTTGTGGGCGCCGATGTATGCAGTGAAGTTGTCGGTCAATGTTGTGACCTTGTTCTGTACCTTATTGTTATAGGTAAAGAGCTCGTAACCCAGCGACATGTAAGGATAGAGGTCCTGAGTGATATCGCCATTGTCGTCAACGCTGTAGCCGTTCAGGATGTCGATGAACGGGAACTCCGAAGAGTTTGTACCGCGCACGTCCTCTATATTGGAATAGGTGAAGAGCAACTGGTTGGACATGTTGTTGCCGAAGCGGCTGTTCAAATCAGCAGAGATTGTGCTGACCTTGTTGTCCTGCGAGTACATTGAGTTTGCGAATGCCATGGAGTACTGCGAGAAGCGGTTGGCATTGCGGTTACGATAGGATGCATTGGTTGAGTTGCCGTTTGTGGCATTCCATGCTGTGTTCTTGGTGTAGTTGTAGCGAACAGCAAGATGATGGTCGTTGGTGATATTCCAGTCGATGCGACCG
>CAVHJI010000077.1:0-9206 GCA_963636255.1 Bacteroidaceae bacterium
GATACTGCCACTGCTACGTTTGGGAATATTAACAGCAATAAAAATAGACAATATATAGTATTTAATGTTGTAATTGTTGCAAATATGTTAACCTTATTCATATCTTTGTACTGTAATTATAACGGACAGCGCGTCCGGCTGAGTAATAAACCAACTAAAAACCTAAAAGTAATTATGGCTAAGACTAAGTATTCGGGCACCCAGACCGAGATGAATCTGGAAGCAGCATTTGCTGGAGAGAGTCAGGCACGCAACAAGTACACGTACTTCGCATCGAAGGCAAAGAAGGAAGGCTTTGAGCAGATAGCAGAGCTGTTCCTTAAGACTGCCGACAATGAGAAAGAGCATGCCAAGATGTGGTTTAAGGAGCTGAATGGCATTGGCGATACAGCAGAGAACCTGGCTGCAGCTGCAGCAGGCGAGAACTACGAATGGACAGACATGTATGAAGGCTTTGCCAAGACAGCCGAGGAAGAAGGCTTCAAGGCCCTGGCTGCAAAGTTCCGCATGGTTGCCGCCATCGAGAAGCGTCATGAAGATCGATATCGCGCATTGCTTCACAACATCGAGACTCAGGAAGTATTTGCCAAGAGTGAGGTGAAGGTATGGGAATGTCGTAACTGCGGACACATCGTAGTAGGGGAGAAGGCTCCCGAAGTCTGCCCCGTATGTGCACATCCGAAGTCATACTTCGAAATCCACATGGACAACTTCTAAATCCTTCTTGCCACACCCCGCGTGGCAATGACAGCGCTGAGGCTCACCGGTACAGACGTAAATACGTTGTGTACCGATGAGCCTCAGCTGTTGCTACGCTTTATGCCTTGCGTGTTATGCGGTATGTGATGGTGTTGATAGCTCTATTGACTCAGACCTATATCTCACTCAACGCCGCTTTCAGTTCCCGTTGACAAGCCTGTCCGTAAGTATGCGCACAAGGGAGTATGTCCGGTTATTGCCGTCTGCTGGCGGATTGGCAAGTATCGTCATCTTCACCAAGAGCTCATACTCATGTCCATTCTCGTAGTTGAAGCCTTCTATCCTACTAAGTCCGAGAGTGACCCATTCTCCGGGGTCGTCTGCCATCATGACGAGCATACATTCTATGGGATGTGTCCTGGTGTCATCGCCGAAGATATATGTCACACCTGTTTCTGCTGAGACCTTCATTACAATCTCCTTCACAGAGTCTTTCGGCTCGTCATACATATCGCAACCTGTCAGGATGCAGACTGCAGTCAGAAACGAATAAAGAAACCTTATCATAATAGAATATTGGTGTGCCGTAACAGTTTGTTCCTACGGTCGCAAAGGTGGGGATAATAGTACCGATTCCAAATTTCTTGTGCTTATATCGGATTACAACTTCTGACACGACATAGGTTGTCTGTTCGCACAATGATGACTACTGTCTGTCACCATTGAACTTGATGAAGACAACGACAAGATTGCGTTGAATGACAGCTGTATCTCAATAGGTGAGATTGGGCATTTGGCTTCCCTCTTGTGTCTGGATTTGTCAGTAGACCACAAGACCTATGGCGCCTGCGGCTATGATGAGCATGATGGGGTTCGCCTTGAAGCAACGGGTGGCGATGAAGACGCCGAGGAAGAGCAGGCAGCTTATGATGAACTGACTCATGTCTTCTGTGGGGGAGCCGAAGTTCTCCTTATCCATGAGCACAAGGGCAGCTGCTGCAAGCAGTCCTACAACAGCTGGTCGGAGGCCGCTGAAGACGTCCGTCACGGGCTTGCTCTTCTGATATTTCAGGAAGAACTTGCTGATGGTGAGCATCAGTATGAACGATGGCAGCACCACTGCAAGTGTTGCCACAACGGAGCCCCATACACTGCCGGTGGCTGTATAGCCCACATAAGTTGCCGAGTTGATGCCGATGGGACCAGGGGTCATCTGGCTGATGGCGACAATGTCGGTGAACTCCTGCGGCGTGAGCCAGTCGTGACGTACGACGACTTCGCCTTGTATCATCGACAGCATGGCATAACCTCCGCCGAAGCCGAAGAGCCCTATCTTGAAGAATGTGTAGAACAGTTGCAGATAGAGCATCATCGTTGTTTGTCCTCCACGTTTGTAGCACCGGCACTGTTGCTGCCGTTGCCGTTGTCAATGTCTTTATTGATGTAGTGTCCGTACAGCCAGCCTCCCGCGCCTGCTGCTATGATGATCCAGATAGGGGAGAAGCCAAGGAGCCATATCAGCAGTGCACTGACAATGGGTATCCACACGTTGTGGCGGTTGATGTGAGCAGACTTCGCCATGTTGAATGTCGGAGCTGCTATGAGTGCCACCACTGCAGGACGTATACCTTTGAAGATACGCTCGATGTACGGATTGTCCTTGTAGCTGGTGAAGAACAGTGCGATGGCGAGGATGATGCAGAACGATGGAAGCACGCTACCCAGCGTGGTGACAAGGCTGCCCTTGACACCACGCAGACGGTAGCCGATGAATATCGCAATGTTGACTGCAAATACCCCTGGGCTTGACTGTGCTATTGCCAGCAGGTCCACGAAGTCTTCGGGTGCAATCCATCGCCGCTTCTTGACAATCTCATCCTCGATGAGCGGCAACATGGCATAGCCGCCACCGATGGTGAACGCACCTATTTTGAAGAAGATGATGAACGCCTCCCAGTAGAACTTGAGCGATGCGGTCATTTCTGCTTCCTCTGCTCCACCCATTTACGTGCGTTGACAAACGCCTCAATCCACGGTGTCACCTCGTCTGAACGTCGGTCTGCAGGATAGCAGCCGCACTGCCATGGGAAGTAGGCACGTTCCAGGTGAGGCATTATGGCTACATGACGTCCGTTGGCACTTGCCAGTCCGGCTACGGAGAAGTCGGAACCGTTAGGGTTGGCAGGATACTCGTCATAGCTATAACGGGCAATGATGTTGTAGTCGCTCTCCTTGCCTTTGAGGGCGAACTTGCCCTCGGCATGAGCCACCCAGATGCCTATCTTCGAGCCACTGAGGCTGCCGAACATCACACTGTCGTTTTCTGGAATGGTGAGACCGACGAATGCCGACTCGAACTTGTGGGAATCGTTGTGGACCATCTTGCCGATGTCCTTGCGGTCGGGCGACAGCAGGTTGAGTTCCATCATAAGCTGGCAACCGTTGCAGACACCGAGTGACAGCGTGTCCTCCCGTGCATAGTAGCGGTTGAGGGTCTCCTTGGCTTTGGGACTATAGAGGAATGCTCCTGCCCAACCCTTGGCAGAACCAAGTACGTCGGAGTTGGAGAAACCTCCGCAGAAGACAATCATGTTGACGTCGTCGAGTGTCTCGGTGCCGTCCTCAAGGTCGGTCATCGTGACGTCCTTGACGTCGAAGCCTGCCAGATAGAGTGCGTATGCCATCTCGCGCTCGCTGTTTGTGCCTTTCTCGCGAATGACGGCTGCATGCAGGCCTGTGGGCTTGCTGCGGTCGGGCGAGATGGCATATTGCTTAAGTGTACCTGTGAATGACGGGTTCAGCTTGAACTCTACAGGCTGGTGCTTGTAGTTCTCAAAGCGCTGCAGTGCACAGCCACCGCGGCTCTGCTTGCGGTCAAGCAGATAGGATGATGTGTACCACACATCGCGCAGACGGTCGATGTCGAACTTATGCTCTGCACTATCCTTGCTGACGATGAGCTCGCGACTGTCCTCAACAGGATGTCCTATCTTCACTGCTGCTACACCGGCATCTTCCAATATCTGCATCACAGCAGCCTTGTCGGCATCGCGTACCTGAATGATAACGCCAGGGTTCTCGGCGAAGAGTACCTTTATAAGGTCGCTCTCTTTCAGACCGTCGAGGTTGACTGCCAGTCCGCCTTCGGTATTTGCGAAGCACATTTCAAGGAGTGTCGTTATGAGTCCGCCTGCCGATATGTCGTGTCCTGCAAGTATGAGTCCGCGACCAATCATCTCTTGTATGGCATTGAATGCAGCGCGGAAATATTCTGCATCGCGTGTGCATGGTACGTCATCGCCAATCTTGCCTAGGCTCTGTGCGAATGCTGAACCGCCAAGACGAAGCTCGTCGAAGCTGAAATCGATGTGATAGAGCACTGTGCGCTTGTCGTTGACGATGACAGGCGATACGGTCTTCCTAACATCGCTGACCTCACCTCCTGCCGACACGATGACTGTTCCTGGAGCAATGACCTTGGTGCCGTCGGGATACTGCTGAGTCATGCTGAGTGAGTCTTTGCCTGTCGGCACATTGATGCCAAGGTCGATGCAGAACTTGCTCAGTGCCTCGACAGCAGTGTAGAGGCGTGCATCTTCTCCCTCTTGAGAGCGGCAGGGCCACATCCAGTTGGCAGACAGTGATATGGTGTCGATGCCGTCCCTGAGCTGTGCCCATACGATGTTTGTCAGTGCTTCGCTGACAGCCATTACCGAACCGGCGGCAGCATTTGCCAACGCCACCTGCGGCGCATGACCGATTGATGTGGCTATGCCGGCACGACCGCGGTAGTCCAAAGCTACTACGCCACAGTCGCTCAACGGCAACTGCAATGGTCCTTGGCACTGCTGGCGTGCAATCTTACCTGTCACAGAGCGGTCAACCTTATTGGTCAGCCAGTCCTTGCAGGCAACAGCCTCCATCTGCAGTACGTTGTTGAGGTATTCGTTTAGATGTGACGGGTCGTACTCCGGCATTGCGTAGTGACGCTCGTGTGTCTTGTCTATCATGTAAGTCTTTGGCGACGATCCGAACATCTGGCTTACTGCCAGGTCGAACGGACGAACACCGTCTGCCTGCTGAAATGCAAAGCGATGGTCGCCGGTGGTATGTCCGACGACATACATAGGAGCACGCTCGCGGCGTGCAATCTTGCTGACGTGCTCAATTGCCTTGTGGTCGATGAGCAGTCCCATGCGCTCCTGACTCTCGTTGGCTATTATCTCTTTGCTCGACAGAGTCTTGTCGCCGATAGGCAGCTTGCTCATGTCTATGAGCCCACCGCAGTCTTCGACCAGTTCGGACAGACAGTTGACGTGTCCTGCTGCTCCGTGGTCGTGGATTGATACCACAGGGTTCGTGTCTTCCTCGCATAGCGCGCGTACCACATTATATACGCGCTTCTGCATCTCGGCGTTGGCACGCTGCACGGCATTCAGCTCCACGCCGTTGCTATAGCGTCCGGTGTCTACCGATGATACCGAGCCTCCGCCCAGTCCGATGCGGTAGTTGTCGCCGCCCATTACTACAATCTCTTCTCCCGGCTCGGCAGTGCCCTTTATGCAGTCGCGTTCGGTGCCGTAGCCCACACCACCTGCAAGCATGATGACCTTGTCATATCCATAGACCTCACCGTTCTCCTTGTGCTCGAACGTCAGTAGTGAACCGCAGATCAGTGGTTGTCCGAACTTGTTGCCGAAGTCGCTTGCACCGTTTGATGCCTTTATGAGGATTTGCTCTGGTGTCTGGTACAGCCACTTGCGTATAGGCAGTATCTGCTCCCATGCACGACCTTCCTCGCCGCGTGGATATGAAGTGATGTAGACAGCTGTTCCTGCCAATGGCCAAGAACCTTTGCCACCAGCCATACGGTCGCGAATCTCACCTCCAGTACCTGTAGATGCACCGTTGAACGGCTCTACGGTTGTAGGAAAGTTGTGTGTCTCAGCCTTAAAGGAAATCACACTCTTGATGTCTTTTACGCGGAAGTAGTCTGGCTTGGAGTGGTCGGCAGGTGCGAACTGCTCAATGACAGGTCCTTTGGCGAATGCCACGTTGTCTTTGTATGCCGATATGATTCTGTTGGGATGTGCCTTGGTAGTGCTCTTTATGAGCTGGAAGAGCGATGACGGCTTCTCCTCACCATCGATTACGAATGTGCCGCCGAAAATCTTGTGACGGCAGTGTTCGGAGTTTATCTGTGCGAAGCCGAATACCTCGGAGTCGGTCAGCGGACGACCGCAGTCTTTCTCCACCTGCTTCAGATAGTCCATCTCCTCTTTGGACAGTGCCAGTCCTTCCTTCTCGTTGTATGCCTCGAGGTCTTCGATATGTTCGATTGCTTCGGGCTTGCGGTCTGTGGTGAACACCTTTTGGTTGAGGCCATGGTACATGCGCTGAAGCATCTCATCGTGCTCGGCACTGTCGTCCTTCACGGGGAAGTATTCCTCGATGCGCTCAATGCCGCTGAGACCCATGTTCTGTGTTATCTCTACGGCGTTGGTACTCCATGGGGTTATCATCTCACGGCGTGGACCGACGAACCATCCCGTAAGGTTTTCTTCACTCTCTGCCGTGGCGTTGCCGAAGAGCCATGACAGCTTTTCCTCTTCTTGCTTGTCGGGAGTGTGGTCGCACTGTACGGCAATCACGCTCGCTTGTGGTGTTCTGAAAAAAAGAATCATATATAAATAAGGTGCATTTCTGTTTCCAGACGTGTGCATAAATTATGTTTGTGCCGCAAAGGTAGTGCAAGTTGAAGACAATATAAAACGAACATACTTCCATTTTTGTCCGTGCCGATGCACTCTGGTTAGAGTGTTGGGCCTGCACATCTGCAACATTGACCGGCTGCGTTAGTATAATATTGACAAAACGTCAGCTTATGTACGCTTCTTTGAGACAAATTGTCTGGCTGTACTACATGGCAGGGCATTTGCTTAACGCGGGAGTGAACAGTTTAATAACAGAAAAAGAAAGGAAACAGATATATGAACTTCAACAATTACACAATCAAGGCGCAGGAGGCTGTGCAAGAGGCCATAAAGCTAGTAGAGGCGAATGGTCAGCAAGCCATTGAGCCTGTGCATCTGCTGGCTGGCGTTATGAAGTCGGGCGAGAATATCGTGCACTTCATCTGTCAGAAGTTGAGTGTCAATGAGCAACAGCTAAGTCTCCGGATTGACCAAGAGGTGAAGAAGTTGCCGCGTGTGCAGGGTGGAGAACCATATCTGAGCCGTGATGCCAATTCGGTGCTGATGAAGGCCGAAGACATCTCAAAGCAGATGGGCGATGAGTTTGTCTCAATAGAGCCAATCATCGTGGCGTTGCTCACGGTCAGTTCGCCTGCTGCCGACATGCTCAAGGACCTCGGCATGAACGAGAAAGATCTGCGTGAAGCCATCAATGAGTTGCGTAAGGGCGACAAGGTTACTTCGCAGTCGTCGGAAGATACCTATCAGGCTCTGGAGAAGTATGCCGTTAACCTTAATGAGGCTGCACGTAGTGGTAAGCTTGATCCAGTCATCGGTCGTGACGATGAAATACGTCGTGTGTTGCAGATACTGAGCCGACGCACGAAGAACAACCCAATATTAATAGGTGAGCCTGGTACAGGAAAGACCGCCATTGCCGAAGGGTTGGCGCACAGAATTCTGCGTGGCGACGTGCCTGAGAATCTTAAGAACAAGCAGCTTTATTCGCTTGACATGGGTGCACTGATCGCCGGTGCCAAGTATAAAGGTGAGTTTGAAGAGAGGCTGAAGGCGGTCATCAACGAGGTCAAGAAGTCTGAAGGCAACATCGTGCTCTTCATCGACGAGATACACACGCTGGTGGGTGCCGGCAAGAGCGAAGGTGCCATGGATGCTGCGAACATCCTGAAGCCTGCACTGGCACGTGGCGAGATTCGTTGTATTGGTGCCACCACTCTTGATGAATATCAGAAGTACTTCGAGAAAGACAAGGCACTGGAACGTCGTTTCCAGACAGTCATGGTAGATGAACCGAGCATTGTCGATTCGGTATCGATACTGCGTGGCTTGAAAGAGCGTTATGAGAATCATCATCATGTGCGCATCAAGGACGATGCCATCATTGCCGCCGTCGAACTTAGTAGCCGGTACATAACCGACCGATTCCTGCCCGACAAGGCTATTGACCTAATGGACGAGGCAGCAGCCAAGTTGAGGATGGAGATTGACTCCGTGCCTGAAGAGCTTGATGAGATTACGCGTAAGATAAAGCAATTGGAGATTGAACGCGAAGCTATCAAGCGCGAAGACGACAAGTCGAAGCTGGAACAGATAGGCAAAGAATTGGCGGAGCTGAAGGAACAGGAAAGCCAGTACAAGGCAAAGTGGCAGAGCGAGAAGACACTACTTAATAAGATGCAGCAGAACAAGTCGGAGATCGAGAACCTGAAGTTCGAGGCTGAACGTGCCGAGCGCGAAGGCGACTACGGTAAGGTGGCTGAGATACGATATGGCAAGATTCAGAACCTCAATAAGGAGATTGAGGAGACACAGAAGAAGCTGCATGCGTTGCAAGGCGACAAGGCAATGATCAAGGAGGAAGTCAATGCCGAAGACATTGCCGATGTGGTGTCGCGCTGGACGGGAATACCTGTCAGCAAGATGATGCAGAGCGAGAAAGAGAAACTGCTGCACCTCGAGGACGAGTTGCACAAGCGTGTCATTGGTCAGGATGAGGCTATACACGCCATTGCCGATGCCATACGCCGTAGCCGTGCAGGACTGCAAGACCCTAAGAGGCCTATTGGCTCGTTCCTGTTTCTCGGTACCACGGGCGTGGGCAAGACGGAACTTGCAAAGGCGTTGGCAGAACTTCTGTTCGACGATGAAGGCATGATGACGCGCATTGACATGTCCGAATATCAGGAGAAGTTCAGCGTGTCGCGGTTGGTCGGAGCGCCTCCGGGCTACGTCGGATATGAGGAAGGCGGACAGCTCACCGAGGCTGTAAGGCGCAAACCATACTCGGTGGTACTGTTCGATGAGATTGAGAAGGCTCATCCTGATGTGTTCAACATCCTGTTGCAGGTGCTTGACGACGGTCGTCTGACAGACAACAAGGGTCGCACTGTCAACTTCAAGAACACGATAATCATTATGACCTCGAACATGGGCAGTGATTATATACAGAGTCAGATAGGACGCATCAATGCCGCCAACAAGTCTCAGATTATGACGGAAACGAAGAAGAACGTGCTGGAAATGCTACGCAAGACCATACGTCCGGAGTTCCTTAACCGTATCGACGAGACTATTCTGTTCACGCCGCTGTCTCAGGATGAGATAAGACAGATAGTACGCTTGCAGTTGGGCAACGTCAGGAACATGCTCAAGCAGCAAGGCATAGAGCTTGAAGCTACAGATGCTGCTGTCGACTACTTGGCTCGTGTGGGCTATGATCCCGAGTTCGGTGCACGTCCTGTCAAGCGTGCCATACAAGAGTATGTACTCAATGATCTGTCAAAGCGTCTGCTC
>CAVHJI010000078.1:0-9175 GCA_963636255.1 Bacteroidaceae bacterium
CTATGGCAACTGTGCACCGCAGAACGACCCCAACTACACCACAGGTATGGGGGCCTTCCGTGATCATTGGAACTACACCAATCTTGATGAGGACTGCCTTGTGCTCAATGTATGGACAAAAGGTATTGCTGATGGTAAGAACCGCCCCGTACTCGTATGGTTCCATGGCGGTGGCTATGCTGCAGGTAATGCTATAGAACAAGACGGATATCATGGTGAAAACCTCGCACGCTATGGCGATGTGGTCTTCGTGTCGGTCAATCATAGACTCAATGTCTTTGGCTTCAGTGACTTCTCGGGCGTAGATTCCAAGTATGAGGATTCGGGCAATGCCGGTACGCTCGACATGGTTGCTGCCTTGAAGTGGGTCAACAAGAATATTGCTAATTTTGGTGGCGACCCGGGTAATGTCACAATCATGGGACAGTCTGGTGGCGGTGCCAAGGTCTGCACACTCGTTTCAATGCCTGAGACAAAGGACTTGATACATAAGGGTGTTGCACTCAGTGGCAACTCTACTAAGGCTCTGTCGCAGGACTACAGCCGTGAATTGGGCAAGTACATCGTAAAGTCATCGGGCAAGACAGTCGAACAGCTGCAGCAGATGCCATGGCGCGAGTATCTGGCACTGGCAAACAAGGCAGCGCAGGAGTTCAACCAGAAGCAGGGAACTTCAGGCATCATGCGCGGTGGCTTCCAGCCTGTTGCCGATGGCAAGCATATCCCTGCAGAAGGATACTATGACGATGTCAATGCTCCGTCAGCAGACATACCAATGATATTCTGCTCAACGACTTCCGAGTTCAGTCCTGCTCTGAATGATCCTTCACTCGAGACTCTGGATCATGATGCTCTCGTCAGCTGGGTACAGAACAGATATAAGGATAAAGATGCCAAGGCTATTGTAGATGCTTATCAGGCTGCATTCCCCGAAGCAAACTCAGGTGACTTGATTGGCATGATTACCAGTCCGCGTACAGCTGTCATCAACTCGGCTATTGCCAAGGCACAGCAGAAAGCTCCTGTCTATCTGGCATGGTTCGGCTACAATCCGTCTACGTTCAATGGCCGTGCACGTGCATTCCACTGCATAGACATCTGCTTCTGGTTCCGCAATACGGATAAGATGTTGACCCATTCTGGTGGTGGCGCACGTCCGCGTGCTCTGTCAGACAAGATGTCCGAAGCTCTGCTGTCGTTCATGCGCACGGGCAATCCAAACTGCTCGGCTCTGCCCGAATGGCCGGCGTTCGATGCTACTCAGCGTGCTACGATGATGCTCAACGACAAGTGTGAGGTTCGCAACAATCCTGATGGCGAAGGCTTGAAGCTGTTCTGAGAAGCTGTTCAGTGAAATAAAAAATGCGGGGAGGCCGGCTGGTCTCCCCGCATTGTATAATAATATAAGGTGTAGCGAATCAGATAGACAGTGAACGCAGCACCTCGACCAACTCGCGCTGGATGGGCTTGTCGTTCTTTATGGCCTTCGAGAACGGAACGTAGACAACCTTGTCGTTCTGTATTCCGACCATAACGTTGCGTTGTCCGTCCATTAAGGCATCTATGGCTGCAGCACCAAGGCGGCTTGCCAGGATTCTGTCGTGTGCCGACGGACTTCCACCTCTCTGAAGGTGTCCAAGGATTGTTACGCGGACATCATACTGTGGGTACTCATTCTTCACACGTTCTGCATAGTGCATTGCACCACCTGTGCGCGGACTCTCGGCTACTATGACGATACTACTGTTCTTTGACTTGCGGAAACCATTTTTTATAAATTCCTCAAGCTGGTCGAACTCTGTCTCGAACTCGGGAATGATAGCTGCCTCGGCTCCTGCTGCTATTGCGCTGTTGAGGGCAAGGAAGCCGGCGTCACGTCCCATGACCTCTACGAAGAACAGACGGTCGTGGCTTGTGGCTGTGTCGCGTATCTTGTCGACGCAACTAAGTATGGTGTTGAGTGCGGTGTCATAACCAATTGTGGTGTCTGTGCCATAGAGATCATTGTCGATAGTACCCGGCAGACCGATGCACGGCACGTCAAACTCCTGTGCGAACTGGCGTGCTCCAGTGAGCGAACCGTCACCGCCGATGATGACCAATGCATCTATGCCTTCCTTCTTCATATTGTCAAAGGCAATCTGACGACCCTCGGGTGTCATGAACTCCTGGCTGCGTGCAGTCTTCAGTATTGTACCACCCTGCTGGATGATGTTACTCACGTTCTGGCTCTTGAATTCCTTGATGTCATCGGTTATCAGTCCTTTATAACCTCTGTAGATTCCCTTCACTTTGAGGCCATGGTATATGGCTGCACGTGTCACGGCACGGATTGCTGCGTTCATTCCCGGCGCATCACCGCCCGAAGTGAGAATACCGATACATTTTACTTCGCTCATGGTGTTAATTGTAAGATTTTGTGCTGCAAATATAAATATTTATTGTCTCAACTTGTCGGCTACTGCCTGCGATATTTCTTCCATTAGCCATTTGGGCGTAGAAGTGGCACCACAGATGCCTATGGATGATATGCCCGACAGCTCCATTCCATCGATGTCTTCGGGGCTTTCGATGAAGTGCGTGTTTGGGTTGGCCTTCTGACATTCGCGGAACAGTACTTTGCCGTTAGAGCTTTTGGTACTGCTGACGAAGAAGACCATGTCGTGCTGTGCTGCAAAGCTCCTGATGTTGGGGATTCTGTTGGCTACCTGACGACAGATAGTGTCGAACGATTCGAACGAAGCCTCGGGCGATATGTGCTCGCGGATATACTCCACGATGTCCTTGAACTCGTCGAGCGGCTTGGTAGTCTGTGAGTACAGTCGTATGCTCTTGCTGAAGTCCAGCTTCTTGGCTTCCTCAAGACTCTCGATGACTATGGCATTACCTTCGGTCTGTCCCACAAGTCCCAACACTTCTGCATGTCCGTTCTTGCCGAATATCACCGTCTGCTTGTCAGGGTCATCCTTATGGTCATACTCTTTCTTGATGCGTCTTTGCAGTGTCGATACCATCGGACAGGTGGCATCGATGATTTCTATGTTGTTGCGTCGGGCTGTCTCGTATGTTGCCGGCGGTTCGCCATGTGCACGAAGCAGCACCTTGGCATTGTGCAGATTGGCAAGTTGGCTGTGGTCGATGGTGATCAGTCCCATCTCCTGCAGGCGTTCCACCTCGCGACTGTTGTGCACGATGTCACCAAGGCAATACAGCGGACCGCCCTTCTTCAGCTCTTCTTCGGCTTTGTGTATGGCTGTTGTCACGCCGAAGCAGAAGCCTGAACCGTTGTCAATCTCAATCTTCGTCATTGTCCCCGACACCTATATTATTCTTGCATGCCGCATGCCTTGCGGTATTGTGCCATCAACCATTCGTCCTGCTGGGCAATGCTCATGTAGCTGTTATCAAGCAGAAGTGCATCGTCGGCACGTCGCAATGGTGATACCTCACGATGCTGGTCTATGTAGTCGCGCTGCTCTATGTTGCGCCGTATCTCGTCAAGGTTAACACTTTGTCCCTTAGCCTTTAGCTCTTCAAACCTGCGCTCTGCTCTGACCTGTGCCGATGCTGTGACAAACACTTTCATCTCTGCATCAGGAAATACTGCTGTGCCGATGTCGCGTCCGTCCATCACCACACCTTTGTCCTTGCCCATTGACTGCTGTTGCCTGACAAGCTCTGTGCGGACAAATGGCAGCGCGGCTATCAGGCTCACTCGTTTCGATACTTCCATGCTGCGTATCTGTGCCTCCACGTCTCGGCCGTTAAGCTCAGTCGTCTGCCGTCCTGTCTCCTTGTCGGTGTGGAATTCAATGCTGATTGCACCGAGCGTGTCTTTTACGCGCTGCTCATTCACCTTGTCGTCGGCATCGAAGCAGTTGTCCTCCAATGCAGCAAGTGTCACGGCGCGATACATTGCCCCGCTGTCGATGTATGTATATCCAATCTTGCGTGCCAGTGCCTTTGCCATCGTGCTCTTGCCGCATGATGAGAATCCGTCTATTGCGATGTTAATTTTCTTCATTATATATATAATAGTGGTTGCCGTTGCTTCCGTCTGCTCCGCGAAGGGTTGGCAAAACGGGCAGTAAAGATACGCAATTTCCATCAGTAGGCATTACCTGTGACGTGCTGACCGTAGTGCATAAGGTTAAAAAAAGAAAAATATCCGTCTGTGAAGGAATTTTTAGTACGTGGCGATGTTGTATATGAATTTTTGTTCTACCTTTGCCTGACACAATAACGAACACCAATTTATTAATACATAATTTATGGAAGTTAAAAAATCACCGAAAGCGGACCTCGAAGGTAAGCGGTCCACTTGGCTGATCGCCGGTTATGTAATGGTGCTTGCAGTAGTCTTTGTCGCCTTTGAATGGACAACGCGCGACGTGAAGATTGATACAAGCCAGAGCGTGACCGAGACAGTCTTCGAAGAGGAAATTGAGATTCCTATCACAGAACAACCTGAGCAGGTGGCAGCTCCACCTCCAGCAGCAGCTCCCTCAATCGCAGAGACGCTGACTATCGTTGATGATGACTCTGACATTCAGGAGTCTTCCATCATGTCTTCAGAGGAAACTGGCGAAGCCGTTGAGATTAAGTACACGGCTCCGACTGTAATTGAGGAAGAAGTAGAAGAGGAACCGAGCGAGCAGGAAATCTTCCAGGTCGTTGAGGAAATGCCTGAGTATCCTGATGGTGGCCAGGCTGGTCTTCTCGCATTCTTGAGCAAGAACATCCGCTACCCGGCTATCGCACAGGAGAACGGTGTTCAGGGTCGTGTAACTGTTCAGTTCGTGGTCAATACCGATGGTTCTATCGTTGATGCAACGGTGCTCCGTGGTGTGGATCCTTACCTTGACAAGGAGGCCCTTCGAGTTGTCAACTCGATGCCGAAGTGGAAACCCGGTAAGCAGCGTGGTAAACCAGTACGTGTACGCTACACTGTTCCTGTAATGTTCCGCTTGCAGTAATACTGCTTGTTTGATACAGACAAGAAAGCTTTAACATAGAGGGTTGCTATACGGCAGCCCTCTTTTCGTTAGACTGACAGCCTGCACGGACACGTCCCGGCGACATTGTTTCATAGCCTAACATTTCCCATCCCGAACAGCCTTTACACCAAACCGTCGTAACACTATGTATACCTCAGAACAACTTCTTGACAAGATCAACGCACACCTGTCGTCGCTGGACTATACGCATCATCCGACAGGATTGTATGCTCCTATCGAATATGCATTGTCACTTGGTGGCAAGCGCTTGAGACCGATGCTGATGCTCATGGCGTTTAACCTCTATCGCGACGATGTTGATTCCATACTCAATCAGGCTGTAGGACTTGAAATCTATCATAACTTCACGCTGCTGCACGATGACCTGATGGATAAGGCCGACCTGCGACGCGGCAAGCCTGTAGTCCATAAGGTGTGGAACGAGAATGCCGCCATACTGTCCGGTGATACCATGCTGATGCTGGCATATAAATATGTTGCCGAAGGCTTGAAGCCGGAACGTCGTTCTGCCTTCGACCTGTTTGGGCGTACTGCCATCGAAGTCTGCGAAGGGCAACAGCTCGACATGGAGTTCGAGAAGCGTGAAGATGTCACTGTCGATGAGTATATCGAGATGATCCGCCTGAAGACGTCAGTGCTCCTGGCATGCGGACTCAAGATGGGTGCTCTGCTGGCTGGCGCTCCTTCTTCTGATGCCGATGCTCTATACGAATATGGAGTGAACCTCGGTCTTGCCTTCCAGTTGAAGGACGACCTGCTTGATGTTTATGGCGACACATCTGTCTTTGGCAAGAAGATCGGTGGCGACATCTTGTGCAATAAGAAGACCTATATGCTTATCCGTGCTGCCGAACTGGCGTCACCAGAACAGAAGGCACAACTCATCGAATGGATTGAAGCGGTGAATCCTGCTCCGGAGAGGAAGATAGAAGCTGTTGTCTCTATATATAATAAGGTAGGAATACGTCGGGAATGCGAGCGACAGATTGATTTGTTCTCGCATCTTGCTGAAGAAAGTCTCGCTGCAGTCAACGTGTCTGAAGAACGCAAGGCTGCTCTGCGTGCCATACTCGACAAACTCAAGAAGCGCAACTCGTGATACGCATTGTCGATACGCATACACACATCTACGGCGAAGAGTTCGACGAAGATCGTTCAGAAGTAGTGCAGAGAGCGCGTGAGGCAGGAGTGGTCAAAGCTCTGCTGCCAAACATTGACTCGACCACTATTCTCCGTGTTATGGACATGTGTGGGGAATATCCCGACCTCTGCCGTCCGATGATGGGACTGCACCCTACGTCCATAACGACATCCAATCTGCATTCTGAGCTCGATGCTGTCCGCAAATGCCTGGAAGAGAACCGTCCGTCGTTCATTGCCATTGGCGAGATTGGCGTCGATCTGTATTGGGACTCTACATATATAAATGAACAGATTGAAGCCTTCGAAGAACAGATACGATGGGCACTGGAGTTTGACCTGCCGGTAGTCATTCATTGCCGCAAGGCTTTCGGGCATGTAAAAGCTGTGCTTGACAAGTATAAAAGCACGGGGTTACGCGGCGTATTCCACAGCTTTACGGCAGACGAACCTGAGGTTCAGGACATGCTCTCCTTCGAGAACTTCTTCCTTGGCATCAACGGCATAGTCACGTTCAAGAAGTCAGCGTTGTCTGCCGTGCTTCCATCTGTACCGTTGAGCCGTATCCTGCTTGAGACCGACTCGCCATATCTGGCACCTGTGCCGAACCGCGGTAAGCGTAACGAGACAGCTAATGTGAGGCTTGTACTTGACAAAGTTGCCGATATATACAACATGGCATCCGATGAAGTTTCAGAGCAGACTACTGCGAATGCAGTAGCATTGTTCGGCAACCTATAGACGGCTAAGAAGCCTTCTTCGCTTAATTTTTATTAATTCAGAGAGGCTGTGGAGAGATAAAATGACGTTTGTAAACACCAAAAGCGAAAAAAAGAATACATTTGTAGCTGAAAACATTTTGGGCTTGGGAAATTAAGCGTAAATTAGCGGCGATTTCAGGCTCAGTGCTGAAGGAGAGATGCTCGAGTGGTTGAAGAGGCACGCCTGGAAAGCGTGTATACTCCAAAAGGGTATCGGGGGTTCGAATCCCCCTCTCTCCGCATGGAGTATGACAATGAGATAGACATAAACGAGATAAACAGTAAATAAAATAACAAATAATTCAATTAATTAATCTTAAAAATTAGACACACAATGAAAAAGTTATTTGCAATTGTTGCTATGATGGGTGTCCTGGCATTTGGATCAACTCAAGTAGCTGTAGCTCAGGATGCTGCTGCCGAGACAACCACCGTTGAGGGTGAGAGCCTTCACAAGACCGTTAAGCGTTACTTCATCGAGGGTTCTGCATCCTTCATGTCGTTGGTTGCTATCGCAATGGTCGTAGGTCTTGCATTCTGCATCGAGCGTATCATCTATCTGTCGCTTGCCGAGATCAACACAAAGAAGTTCACAGGCAAAATCGAGGAAGCTCTCGAGAATGGTGATGTTGAGTCTGCAAAGGATTTGGCTCGCAATACACGTGGTCCTATCGCTTCTATCTACTATCAGGGTCTTACCCGTATCGATCAGGGTCTCGACGTTGTTGAGCGTTCAGTAACATCTTACGGTGGCGTTCAGGCTGGTTACCTTGAGAAGGGCTGCTCTTGGATTACACTGTTCATCGCCATGGCACCGTCTCTGGGATTCTTGGGAACTGTCATCGGTATGGTCCAGGCATTCGATACAATTCAGGCAGTCGGTGATATCAGCCCTACAGTCGTTGCAGGTGGTATGAAGGTCGCCCTGATCACAACCATCTTCGGTATCGTCGTTGCACTTATCCTTCAGTTGTTCTACAACTACATCCTGTCAAAGATCGAGTCTATCACCAGCGACATGGAGGACTCTTCTGTTACTCTGCTTGACATGATTACAAAGTACAACCTGAAGTACAAGAAATAATTTGCTGTAAGGAATAATATTATGAAGAAGTTTAAAATACAGAACGCATCGGGTGCTGTGCTCTGGATACTCTTGGCAGTATCTCTCATAGTATTCGCGATGTTCTACTTTGGCGGCGAGGCAACTGCTGACGAGCATCTGGCTCTCGGCGTTGACACTTCGCTCTCGATGCCTGCCCAGACAGATGCTCTGGTTTATTGGATGTACGCTTTGGTGTTGGCTACGATTGCAGCTACAGTTATAGCTGCTATCATCCAGTATGGCTCACTTTTGAAAGATAGCCCCAAGGCTGCTATCAAGTCTCTGCTTGGTGTTATCGCCCTGATCGCTTTGATGGGCGGTACCTATGCTATGGGTGACAACACTCCTCTTAATCTGGTAGGTTACACCGGTAGTGACAACCAGGCTCCATGGCTTGCTGTAGGTGATATGTTCGCATACACCATCTACGTTGAGATTGGTGTTCTGGTAGTGCTGATGATTGTATTTGGTATCAGAAACAGATTAAAATTATAAGGAGAAAGAAACATGGCAAAGGGTAAAAAAGAAGTTCCTGAGTTAAACTCAAGTTCAACCGCGGACATTTCTTTCCTGTTGTTGATTTTCTTCTTGCTTACTACCTCAATGGATACTGACCAGGGTTTGGCGCGTCGTCTGCCGCCTCCTCCTGAGCAGAACCAAAAGAGTGATGACATCAAGCTGAAGGAACGCAACGTATTGCAGGTGTTCCTCAACTTCCAGAATCAGTTGCTCTGCGGTGGCGAGTATCTGAGCGTTGACCAGCTTCGCTCTAAGGCTAAGGAATTCATCGCTAACGTTAACGATGATCCTTCAATGCCTGAGAAGCATGCAGTCACGACAAATCTGATAGGCAACCAGATGGCTCCTACGAACCACGTCATATCTCTGCGATGCGACCGTGGTACCTCGTACGAGGCTTACATGTCTGTTCAGAACGAACTTGTCGCTGCTTACAACGAGCTGCGTAATGAGTTTGCAAGAGAGAAATTCGGAAAGGATTACGCTGATTGTGATGAAATACAGCAAGAGGATGTTCGTACGGTATATCCTCAGAATATTTCGGAGGCAGAACCTAAAAAGTATGGAGATAAGTAATAATGGGAAAATTTAACAAGACCGGCAAGCGTGGCATGCCGAAAATGAACACGTCT
>CAVHJI010000079.1:0-1172 GCA_963636255.1 Bacteroidaceae bacterium
TGTCGCGCCTGGGCCTGCTCGACGACGAACGCAAGAAGTCGCTGATACGCCTCGGCAACAGCCTCAAGTCGGCAATGGCATGCCAGCAGAACATCTTCGACGGCTTCAACATACGCTACTTCGGTCCTGTGGACGGGCATGACGTCATGGGACTGGTGCGCGTGCTGCGCGACATAAAGGACATGAAAGGTCCACGCCTGCTGCATCTGCACACCGTCAAGGGCAAGGGCTTCGAGCCTGCCGAGAAAGACCCCAGCAGCTGGCATGCGGCAGCAGCCAAGTTCGACCCCGAGACAGGACGTTACCTCACGGTGAAAAGCGGTGAGAAACTGCCACCGAAATATCAGGACGTGTTCGGCAGCACCATAGTGGAGCTGGCAGCAGCGAACCCCAACATAGTGTGCATAACGCCTGCCATGGCACAAGGCAGCGGACTGGGCAAGATGATGGAGACATATCCGGAACGGACATTCGACGTGGGCATTGCCGAAGGACATGCCGTGACCTTCTCCGGCGGACTCGCCAAGGAGGGCATGCAACCGTTCTGCTGCATCTACTCGTCGTTCATGCAGCGTGCCTACGACAACATCATACACGACGTGGCACTGCTGCGACTGCCAGTGGTGCTGTGCGTGGACCGTGCCGGTCTCGTCGGTGAGGACGGACCGACGCACCACGGAACATTCGACATGGCATTCCTGCGTCCGATACCCAACCTGACAATAGCCTCACCCCTCGACGAGCGCGAGCTGCGCCGCCTGATGTACACGGCACAGCTGCCGGGAAAGGGGCCGTTCGTGATTCGCTATCCACGCGGACGCGGCGAGCACACAGACTGGCAGTGCCCGCTGGAGGAGATTCCCGTGGGTAAGGGCCGCTGCCTCAAGGAGGGACAGGACATGGCAGTCATCACCATCGGTCCCATAGGGAATGTTGCTGCAAGAGCCATAGACACCGCCGAGCACAACACGGGACGCAGCATTGCACACTATGACCTGCGCTTCCTGAAGCCGCTCGACACCGCCATGCTGAGCCACATAGGTTCACGGTTCAGCCGCATCATCACCGTGGAGGACGGCGTGCGCAACGGCGGCATGGGCAGTGCGGTGACAGAATATCTGTCCGACAGCGGCAGCACGGCACACGTCACGCGACTCGGCCTGCCCGACAAC
>CAVHJI010000079.1:1182-8077 GCA_963636255.1 Bacteroidaceae bacterium
GTGGAGCACGGCACAGCCGACGAGCTGTATCACATCTGCGGACTTGATGCCGAGGGCATCTGCCGGACAATCGAGGAGGAACTGAAGTCATGAAGATTATTATAGCCGGAGCCGGAAACGTGGGCGTGCATCTCGCCAAGCTGCTGTCGAAGGAGAAGCAGGACATCATACTGCTCGACGAAGATGCCGACAGACTGAGTGCGCTGAACAACAGTCTCGACATCATGACCGTGGTGGGTTCGCCCACATCGTTCAAGACGCTGAACGACGTCGGCATAGACAATGCCGACCTGTTCATTGCCGTCACGCCCGACGAGAGCCGCAACACCACCGCCTGCATGCTTGCCATGCACCTCGGAGCACGCAAGACCGTGGCACGCATCGACAACTACGAATATCTGCGACCTGGACACAAGGAGTTCTTCAACAAGATGGGCATAGGCTCGCTAATCTACCCGGAGCACCTGGCAGCCACGGAGATTGTGTCGTCCATACGCATGAGCTGGGTGCGCCAATGGTGGGAGATCAACGGCGGCTCGCTGATTCTCGTCGGTGCCAAGATGCGCGAGAAGGCTGAGATACTGAACATACCACTATATAAACTCGGTGCACCCGACCTGCCATATCACGTCGTGGCAATCAAGCGCGGCAACGAGACCATAATCCCTGGCGGTAACGACGAGGTGCATCTGCACGACATCGTCTACTTCACGACGACACGCCGCTACGTGCCCTACATCCGCAAGATTGCCGGAAAGGAAGACTATGCCGACGTGCGCACGGTGATGATTATGGGCGGCAGCCGCATAGCTGTGCGCACTGCCATGTATGCACCCGACTACATGCAGGTGAAGATTATCGAGAGCGACCCCGACCGTTGCAACTACCTCACGAGCGTGTTGCCGGAGAAGGTGATGGTCATCAACGGCGACGGACGCGACCTGGACCTGCTGGTCGACGAAGGACTGAAGAGTGTCGATGCCTTCGTGGCACTGACGGACAACTCGGAGACGAACATCCTGGCATGCCTCGCCGCCAAGCGCATGGGCGTGGAGAAGACCGTGGCAGACGTTGAGAATACAGACTATATAGGAATGGCAGAGAGCCTCGACATAGGCACGGTGATAAACAAGAAGTTCATCGCCGCCAGCCACATCTATCAGATGATGCTCGATGCCGACGTCAACAACGTGAAGTGCCTGACCTTCGCCGATGCCGACGTGGCTGAGTTCACCGTCAAGGAAGGCTCGCGCATCACGGGCAGCAAGGTCAAGGACCTCAGACTGCCGCGCTGTGCCACCATAGGCGGACTGGTGCGCGACGGCGAGGGACACATCGTGAACGGTAACACACAGATTCAGGCAGGCGACCACGTCATGATGTTCTGCCTCAGCATGACCATAAAGAAGATCGAGAAGTTCTTCAACTGACACATACCGACCGGGAAAGATGATACGTAACAAGGCCATCATAAAGATTGTGGGCTACCTGCTGCTGCTCGAAACGATGCTGCTGCTGTTGTGTGCCGCCGTGTCGGCATGGTACGGTGACACTGCCCTGCGCAGTCTGCTGCTCTCGGCAGCAATAACGGGTGCCGTGGGTGCGTTCCTCGGCGTGTCCTTGCGCAATGAGAAGCTCAACTCACTGTCGCGCCGCGACGGCTACATCATGGTCAGCCTCACGTGGGTGGCATTTGCCGCATTCGGCATGCTGCCGTTCGTCATCGACGGACACATCTCAAACGTCGCCGACGCCTTCTTCGAAGCCATGTCGGGACTGACGTGTACGGGAGCGAGCATCCTCAACGACATCGACAACTTCCCGCGCGGACTGTTGCTATGGCGCAGTCTGTCGCACTGGATTGGGGGCTTGGGCATCATCATGATTACCATTGCCGTACTGCCGTTCTTCGGGGTCAACAGTCTGCAGATGTTTGCCGTCGAGGTCAGCGGACCTACGGTCAACAAGGTGAATCCGCGCATCGGACGCACGGCACAGCTCATCTGGATGGTCTATATGGGCATGACGGTGCTGCTGATAGTGCTGCTGGCATTGGGCGGCATGGGCATCTTCGACAGCGTGTGCCACGCCATGAGCGTGATGGCTACCGGCGGTTTCTCCACACATCAAGACAGCATAGCCTACTACAACTCACCATACATTGAATATGTGCTCACGTTCTTCATGTTCGTCAGTGGCATAAACTTCAATCTGCTGATACTGCTCATCATGCGTCGCTTCGGTCGCGTGTTCCACAATGGCGAGCTGCGCTGGTATGCCACGATGATTGGAGCCGTGACACTGCTGTTTGCCGCTTCGCTCTATCTGACGCGTGGCATGGGGATAGAGGAGTCGCTGCGGAAGTCGCTGTTTCAGATTGTGTCGCTGCAGACGTCCACCGGACTTGTGTCGGAGGACTACGGCACGTGGCCCATGTCGCTGACAGTGGTACTGTTTGGCGTGATGCTCGTGGGAGGCTGTGCGGGAAGCACCTCGGGCGGAATGAAGTGCATACGACTGCAGGTGCTGGTCAAGGTGGCGAAGAACGAGTTCAAGCACATACTCCACCCTAACGCCGTTCTGCCAGTGCGGCTCGACCAGACCATGTCGCAACCGTCGCTCATCACCACCGTCATGGCGTTCTGCTTCCTCTACATAGCCATAATCTTTGTGGCAGCATTCCTGCTCTCGGCAATGGGCATCAACGTCATCGATGCTTTCGGCCTCAGTGTGTCGTCAATCGGCAATATGGGCGTGGCGTTCGGCACCTACGGTCCCATCTATTCATGGAGCTCCGTGCCCGATGCCGGCAAGTGGCTGCTCTCCGCAATGATGCTGCTGGGCCGTGTCGAAATCTTCACCGTACTGCTACTCTTCACGCCGCACTTCTGGCGGCGCAGTTAGCCAAATCTTAAGGGCATATCTGTGGACGTACAGCCACAAATCTGTGGACGTACAGCCATAGAAGCTATGGACGTTCAACCTCGAAGTGCACGGTGCGCCAGCCACTGACGCGCAGTCGGAAGTATTAGAATTTCTTGAAGATGAGAGGCATGGCATCAGCATCCAGCGGCGTCATGTCCACAAGGTCGAGGCTCTTCACCATGTGCAGCGTGCCCTGCTTGTAGGTCTGGAAGTGATCGGTCTTGATGTGACTCTCGTAGGCTGCCGTGTCGCGATAGATTTCCAGGATGCGGATTTGGCAGTTGTCACGGTTTATCTTCGAGGGGAAGATGCACACGACTCCAGGCTCCTTCCTCACCGACTCGCCGCCGACGGTCGCAGCCGCCGCCAGATAGGCATCAAGATACTCCGGATAGACCTCTATGACCGACAAGCGGACAATCATCCCATCGGCAATGCTGCCGTCGTTGACCGCGCTCTGCTGTGCTGCTGCTGACATAATGCAAAAAATTGAAATCAAGATAAGTGAACAAAGTTTCTTCATAACGCAATTTCTGTTTTACCGGTATTCTTACTGCCACAAAGGTAGACGTTCCGGCACATTGCACACCGCACCTTTTTACTGACATAAAGAACGTTTTCCGCGTGAAGAGCGAGGAGTGACGACGGGCTATTTGGCTGTAGTTGTTTTGCCACACCACTTTGGACCCTCGACGAGGACTGCACCCTTGCCCTGGACTTTGCGTTTTAGCAGTGTGTCTGCTATGCGGTGTTTATACTTAGCCCTAAGCGTTATATTTTGATCGCAAAGGTGAAGGATGATATTCTGAATATCAAGAGGTTCTCCAATTTATTCAGTAATTTGAGAGCGATTCGTTCAGTAACTTGTGGGCAATTCATTCAGTAATTTGTGGAATACGTCACTCACCGAAGCGTTCTTTCATCAGCTCTTCCAGGCGGAGCACCTCGTCGCGATATTGTGCTGCCTCGATGAACTCCAGTCGCTTCGCAGCCTCCTTCATGTTGCGCCGCGTGCGGTCGATGGTCTTCTGCAGCTGCTCGCGGCTCATGTATGCCGTGATGGGGTCTGCCACTGCCGAGATGGAGCCTGTCGTCTCCACATACGCCTGCGGTGTTGCGGGCTGGGCTGCACCCTTCGACGTTATGGTGCCGTGGGCATTCTCCGTCGCCTCTATCGACGGTGCAAACACCGACAGGTTCTTGGCCTTCATGATCTGCTGCGGTGTGATGTGGTGCTCGGCGTTGTAGTGCAACTGCTTCTCGCGCCGGCGGTTGGTCTCGTCGATGGTCTGCTGCATGCTCTCCGTGATGTGGTCGGCATACATTATCACCATGCCATTGACGTTGCGTGCCGCGCGTCCAGCCGTCTGCGTCAGTGCGCGGTGCGAACGCAAGAAGCCCTCCTTGTCGGCATCGAGAATCGCCACCAGCGACACCTCGGGCAAGTCCAGTCCCTCGCGCAGCAGGTTCACGCCCACCAGCACGCTGTACAGTCCTTCGCGCAGGTCGCTCATTATCTTCACCCGTTCCAGTGTGTCCACATCGCTGTGGATGTAGTTGCAGCGGACACCACGGTCGAGCAAGTACTCCGTCAGCTCTTCCGCCATGCGCTTGGTCAGCGTGGTCACGAGGACACGCTCGTCGCGCTCGATGCGTTGCTGTATCTCCTCCATGAGGTCGTCCACCTGATTGTGGCTCGGGCGCACCTCGATGACAGGGTCCAGCAGTCCCGTAGGACGTATCACCTGCTCCGCCACGACGCCTCCCGACTGCCGCAGCTCGAACTCGGCGGGTGTAGCGCTGACATAGATCACCTGCTTTGCCATGTCCATGAACTCCTCGAACTTCAGCGGACGGTTGTCCTTGGCTGCCGGCAGGCGGAAGCCATACTCCACAAGGTTCTCCTTGCGTGCACGGTCGCCGCCATACATGGCGCGTATCTGCGGCACGGTAACGTGGCTCTCGTCGATGACAATCAGGAAGTCCTTCGGGAAGAAGTCGAGCAGACAATATGGTCGAGTGCCAGGCGCACGACCGTCGAAGTAGCGCGAGTAGTTCTCAATGCCCGAGCAGTGACCCAGCTCGCGAATCATCTCCATATCGTAGGTGACACGCTCCTGCAGACGGTGTGCCTCGACCATCTTCCCCGCCTCCTCGAACATCTGCACCTGTGCGTGCAGGTCGTCTTCAATCTGATGGATTGCCCGCATGGTCGACTCCTTGGTGGTCATGAACAGATTGGCTGGATAAATCTTATACTCGTCAAACTCGGCCATGGTGTGTCCGGTCAATGCATCCACCTCCTCTATCGAGTCCACCTCGTCGCCCCAGAACACCACGCGCAGCACGCTGTCGGCGTAGGCGAGGAAGATGTCGACCGTGTCGCCACGCACACGGAAGTTGCCGCGGTTGAGATCCACATCGTTGCGCACGTAGAGGCTGTCCACCAGCTGGCGCAGGAACACATTGCGGCTCAGGGGTTTACCGCGCTGCACGCCTATCACGTTCTGATAGAAGTCAGCAGGATTGCCCATGCCGTAGATGCACGACACCGACGACACGACCAGCACGTCCTGTCGTCCCGACAGCAGTGCCGACGTCGCTGCCAGTCGCAGCTTGTCAATCTCGTCGTTGATGGCAAGGTCCTTTTCTATATATGTGTCCGTCGACGGCAAGTATGCCTCCGGCTGATAGTAGTCGTAGTATGACACGTAGTACTCCACGGCATTGTTCGGAAAGAAGCTCTTGAACTCGCCGTACAGCTGCGCCGCCAGCGTCTTGTTGTGGCTCAGCACCAGCGTCGGCTTGTTGACGTTCGCCACGACATTGGCAATGGTGAACGTCTTGCCCGAGCCGGTGACGCCCAGCAACGTCTGCGCCGGCAGTCCGCTGAGGACGCCCTCCGTCAGCTGCGCCACTGCCTCGGGCTGGTCGCCGGTGGGCTTGTATGGCGATGTCAGTTCAAATCTATTCATCTTTCTACGTGTGTTTCGTCCTCTTCTTCCAATCGTTCCGCAAATATACTAACCAGCGCCGACAGGGAACAGCGAAACCTGCGCGTTTGCATTTTTTATATTGGGGCACGTTGGTTAATTCGCACACAAGGGCTATCTTTGCGCGATATTCTGACAGGGTGCACGCAAAGCACGGAGGAAGAGAACGATGAGAAGACACCAAACGACAATAATGTCCGTTTCACTGTCGGTACTGCTGACAATAGCCGTATCGTCATGCGGCAGCTACACCAACGTGTTCAAGAGCAATGACCCCGACTTCCGCTACGAAGCCGCCAAGGCCTATTTCGCCACGGGACAGTACAACCGCTCCTCCACATTGCTGAACGACCTGATAACCATCCTGAAGGGCAGCCCGAAGGGAGAGGAATCGGTCTACATGCTCGGCATGTCCTACTACAACGACAGAGACTACAGCATGGCGGCACAGACCTTCCAACAGTACTACGCGGTCTATCCGCGTGGAAAGTACGTAGAGCGCTCACGCTTCTATGCAGGCAAGGCAATGTACCTGGACTCGCCCGAGACGCGTCTGGACCAGACGGATACATACAGCGCCATACAGGAGTTGCAGGTGTTCATCGAATACTATCCCGAATCGCAGTACCGCGACGAGGCACAGGACATGATATTCCAGATGCAGGACAAGCTCGTGGAGAAGGAGCTGCTGGCATCGGAGCTGTACTACAACCTCGGCACTTATCTCGGCAACAACTATGAGTCGTGCGTCATCACGGCACAGAACGCCCTGAAGGACTATCCCTACACACATTTTCGTGAAGACCTGTCGCTGCTGGTGCTGCGTGCAAAATATGCCTTGGCACAGAACAGCGTTGAGGACAAGCGCATCGACCGCTACCGCGAAGCTGCCGACGAGAGCTACGCCTTCAAGAACGAATTCCCCGAGAGTGAAAACGTGAAGCTCGCCGACGAAATCCTGGAGAAGACAGAGAAGG
>CAVHJI010000079.1:8087-9172 GCA_963636255.1 Bacteroidaceae bacterium
AGGTGTTGGCGGGAGTGTCAGAAGACGAATGACCGCAACGGAGAGATATCGAGAGAAATAAAGAAAACATATATACCAGAAGCATTTAGAGTTATGGACTACAAGAAGACAAATGCCGCAACCACAAGCATCACACGCGACGTAGTGAAGATGTGCGAAGACACCGGCAACATCTACGAAACGACGGCCATCATCGGCAAGCGTGCAAACCAGATTAGCATTGACATAAAGAACGACCTCCAGAAGAAGCTGGCAGAGTTCGCTTCATACAACGACAACCTCGAAGAGGTGTTCGAGAACCGCGAGCAGATTGAGATTTCACGCTTCTACGAGCGTCTGCCGAAGCCAGACCTTATCGCCACACAGGAGTACCTCGAGGGCAAAATCTACTATCGCAATCCGGCGAAGGACAAGGAGATGATGGACTAATCCTCTCCTATATATATAAGAGGAAGGGAGGCACACACAATTATGATACAGAGAGTGCAATCGCTATATCTGCTGGCTGTGACCGCACTGCTCGTCCTGACGATGCTGCTGCCGATAGGCTACTACACGTATGCCGGCGAGCCGTTGAGCGACGTGTTGCGTCCGCTTGGCATCAGTCTGTCAGACGGCAGCCACGAGAGCACATGGGGACTGTTCGCCATACTGATGGTCAGTGCCGTGGTGTCTTTGGGCACTATATTCCTGTTCCGCAACCGCATGCTGCAGGTCCGCATGACCATCTTCAGCAGCATACTGCTGGTGGGCTACTACGTGTCGGTAGGCATATTCATCTTCACGATGAAGAGCAACAGTGGTGCCGAGGCATTCCGTCCAGGCTTGGCACTGGCACTGCCGCTGGTGTGCATCATACTGAACTATCTGGCATTCCGTGCCATCTACAGCGACGAAATTATGGTGCGCGCTGCAGACAGGCTTAGAAGACGATAAGAGAGAGAAACACACATACTTGCACAATCCAACACAAAACGCGGAGATTGCCACAATCAGCAGTCTCCGCGTTTTATGTTTTATGTGCTACGTCCTATGTGTTACGTTCTATGTGTTATGCACCATGCAGTCCCTGTAGGACTATCACA
>CAVHJI010000080.1:0-8740 GCA_963636255.1 Bacteroidaceae bacterium
GGTTAAGGACATGGGCATAATGGCAAGCACCGACCCTGTGGCTCTCGACAAGGCTTGTCTGGACAAAATCTTCAACCACGCGTCCACTGCAGGCGATGATGCACGTCCACTCATCGAACGCATCAACCGTCAGCACGGCACGCACATCGTCGACTATTCCGAGAAGATTGGCCTTGGCAGCATGACATACGAGCTTGTGGAGCTGTAATGGCTCGTTTTTATTGCCTCCACTAACGTCGATAGAGGCTAAAACAAAAAGAGCAGGGGAACAATCCTCTGCTCTTTCATTTTGCTTTTTGCCTTAGCTTTCGCTTACTTGCTGCTTGCCAAGAATCCGCTGGCTACAGTTGCTGTCTTTGCCTTTGATGTCTGCTGGCGGTTCGAAGAAGTGACGTTGAGCAACATCAGGTACTTGCGGTACTGATCCTTGTTAAGGACATTCTTCATCAGCTTCAGGTTGTGCTTCAAGGCCTTGTCCTTGGTGACATCCATGCTCTCCTGCTCGTTCTTGAAGAACTCGTTGATGTCGTAGACGCTGGCACGCTGATCGTCGTTCAGGTTCAAATACTTGCTCAAGCGAGTGAATGAAACCTCGTAGGTGCCGGCGCTCTTGTTTGTGTTAGCAGCCTTAACACTCATAGACCCAACCATGGCCATCATCATGATGCCTGTCAAAACAATCTTTTTCATAATACCTAAAACTTAAATTAAACAATATATAAACCTATAAAAACTAACCTTCGTTCAGCTTGTGGCTGTGGCTTGTTGCCAATACTTAATATCTATCTCTGTCTCTTAGACGCTGCAAATGTATAGCCTTTTCTGATATGTTGTACTCATTGTGTTACCTTTTTTGCATAATTGAAATAAAATTGTCACATATTTAAGCATAGATAACATTTCTGTCCAATATGTTTGGCGAAAACATGGAAATACTTACATTTGCGTCGTGGGGTGTCGTGTACATCCTGCAACACAATGCGAAGGAGCTATATATATATATGAATAGACCGCTGCACATCATACTGTTCATGCTGACCATTATGCTGACCGTCTGCATCGTGTCTGGCATCACGTCCGACGATGCTGCAGCCGCAAGCGTGCCTGTCAATGCTGCGAAGAGCAATGACAACGGTTCGCTGCGCAGCTGGGATTTCAGTCCTAATGGCGACGAGAGCATTGTGGAGCCGGACATGTGCGACATCTACCGCATTTGCAACACCAAGCCCGTGCGACTGCTGTCGCCGAGCTGGTTCAAGCAGCAGCGCACTTCATGCAAGGTGCTGCATACGCCGAAGGCCATTCTGTCGACATCGACATACAGGTACAAGCCATTCACGCAAGCCATGCCAGTGGCCGTCTGTGTCTCTACAGGCGGCATTGCCGTACTGCTGAGGCACATACTCTGTTAGATGGGTCTGTGGATTCAAAGGAATATAGAGTCCGTACGCCTTGTGAATGCGGACACACAACAGACATTATTTTATTCACCAATCACACAGACAAACATTATGGCAAACATTAAAAAGCTGGAGATGGGTCACACCGTCTCTGCATTACCTTATATTAGTATAGAGAAATCGTTTTTGGGACTGAAACAGACAATTATCTACAAACCGACCAACAGTGAAGTGCAGATTGCGCAGTACGAATATGCTGCCGACGATGGAGCAGTGATACAGAAGCTGCTCAACACCAAGCCTTCCGAGGCTGCCGCACTTGCTGCAAAGGTCAGCATGCTCGACAAGACCCCGATGGGCAACTTCAGGCTCGATGCCTGCGTGTCTGCCGACAAGCAGTTCGTGGCGTTGCAGCTGTTCCAGTACTCCAACCTGATGTTCCATCCGGCAACCGACGTGAAGGTCTATCAGGGCGACGATGCCAAGCTGATGGCTTCTATACTGTAGTGGGGTGACTGCACCGGACAGAGAATTTATTTTTTAAGGAGGTTATTACAAATATGAAAGGCAAATATCCGCTCTTCGGAGCCATTGGAGCCATAGCAGCTGGACTGCTGCTGATGCTGTTTCCCAACGAGGCAGGCAATTACTTCGTCATCCTCATAGGACTGCTGTTCATGCTGCCGTCGTGCATCGGCATCGTGAGTTACTTCTCGATACCTCGGGAGCTGCGGCCGTTCTTTCCCATCGGCTCTATCGGCGGAGTGCTGTTCGGCTTCCTGCTGATGGTGATGCCCGGATTCTTTGCCGACTTCCTTATGTTCGTCTTGGGCTTCCTTGTCCTGATGGGAGGCGTTCAGCAGATAGCGTCACTCACCATGGCACGTCAGTGGGAGTCCGTTCCTCTTGTCATGTACATCATTCCGACACTTATCATCGTGGCTGGTCTGGTGGCAGTGTTCAACCCTATGGGCACACGCTCGGCGGCATTCATCCTGATCGGTGCATGCTGCGTGGCATACGGATTGTCGACAATCTACAACTGGTATAAGTTCGGACGTCATAACCCGAATATCCATGCCGCCAAAGACAACGCCCAGTCTGCCGGCAGCAACGGCACCGTCGATGCCGAAGATGCTACCGACGAGACCATACTGCAGCACAACGATGTGATACGCCGCAAGATGCTGGACAAGCACGGCGACAATGTCGAAGAAGCTGAGATAATAGAGTAGGAGAGGGCGCACAGTACGCCAGCCGCCAACACATATATATAAATAAGGAGGACGCATCCATTGGCATATGCCCAATGACGATGCGTCCTCTTTTTTTTTACGCGTGTCTTGTGACGACAGGCAGCTCTCCCCCAAATCAATAAGCGAAGAGCGGATAGTCCTTCATGATGCTGTTCACCTTCTCGCGCACGGTTGTGATTACGTGTTCGTCCTCCGGTGCATTCAGCACGGTCTCAATCATCTCTGCAATGGTGTGCATCAGCTCTTCCTTGGCACCGCGAGTGGTGATGGCAGGAGTGCCGAGACGAATGCCCGATGTCTGGAATGCCGAGCGTGTGTCAAACGGAACCATGTTCTTGTTTGCCGTGATGTCGGCAGCCACGAGAGCCTTCTCTGCCACCTTACCGGTCAGGTCGGGATACTTCGTGCGCAGGTCTACCAACATCGAGTGATTGTCTGTACCGCCACTGACGATGTGGAAGCCACGGTCGATCAGGTCTTGTGCCAGCACTGCCGCATTCTTCTTGACCTGTGCCGCATACTCCTTGAACTCAGGCTGCAGAGCCTCGCCGAAGGCAACAGCCTTGGCAGCAATGACATGCTCCAGCGGTCCGCCCTGAATGCCGGGGAACACTGCCGAGTTTATCAGTGTCGACATCATCTTCACCTCTCCCTTCTTGGTTGTCAGGCCCCATGGGTTCTCGAAGTCCTTGCCCAACAGGATTATGCCGCCGCGCGGACCGCGCAGTGTCTTGTGTGTTGTCGATGTCACGATGTGTGCATACTTCAGCGGGTTGTCCAGCAGTCCGGCTGCAATCAATCCTGCTGGATGTGCCATGTCTATCATCAGCAGTGCGCCTACCTCATCGGCAATCTTGCGCATGCGTGCATAGTCCCATTCGCGGCTGTAGGCAGAGCCACCGCCGATAATCAGCTTCGGCTTCTCGGCAAGTGCTATGCGTTCCATCTCGTCATAGTCCACGCGTCCTGTCTCGGGGTTCAGGTTGTATGCTATCGGATGATACAGAATGCCGCTGGTGTTCACTGCCGAACCGTGGCTCAGGTGTCCGCCCTGGTCGAGGTTCAGTCCCATGAACTTGTCGCCTGGCTTCAGCACTGTCAGCAGCACTGCAGCATTTGCCTGTGCTCCGGAGTGCGGCTGTACATTGGCATATTCTGCACCGAAGAGCTGCTTCACGCGGTCAATGGCAAGCTGCTCACTCTGGTCGACGACCTCACAGCCGCCATAGTAGCGGTGTCCGGGATATCCTTCGGCATACTTGTTGGTCATGTACGACCCCATAGCCTCCATCACCTGATCGCTGACGAAGTTCTCCGAAGCGATGAGCTCCATGCCCTTCAGCTGGCGCTGGTGCTCCTTCTCGATGAGGTCAAAAATTGCGTTGTCTCTCTTCATGATCTATGAGTTTTTTGTTGATTCTGTTGTCTTCAAGATATGTTCTCCATCGCTCTCTGCCGTCATTTGTCCGGCTGGCGCTGGAAGTCCGACTCCTTTGTCCACTGCGGCATCTCGTCGGCATTGGCAATCTGCAGTGCGATGCTGAACACCAGGTCCATGTTCTCGATGGCGCCGTCGAAGCTCCACCACGACTCGTCATACTCGTCGTTGGGCTGATGATAGCGGTTCACCCGTGGCTTTGCATCGTATGCTGCCTGGTCGTAGTAGTCGCGTCCTCCGCCGACAAGCACTGCCGGCACGCCCTTCTTCACGAAGTTGAAGTGGTCGGCACGGAAGTAGCCGCCGCCCGGGTCTTCGGTCTTGATGTCCAGTCTGCGTCCCTGTGCCGTTGCTGCCACGAGTGCATACTCGTCGATGTTGCTCTTTCCGGCATTGCTCAGCACCACGTTCTTCGACCGCATGGCTGGCGAGCCAGTGCCGTCGATGTTCACGTTGGCTGCGGTCTTCGACAGCGGGAACAGCGGATGCTCGCAGTACCACTCCGAGCCCAGCAGTCCGCACTCCTCCGACGTGACAGCCACAAACACTATCGAGCGGCGCGGCTTCACGGGCAGCTCCTTGTACTTCTTGGCAAACATCAGCATGCAGGCAACACCTGCCGCGTTGTCGCTTGCACCATTATATATACTGTCGCCATTCACCGGAGTGCCTATTCCGAAGTGGTCCCAGTGTGCCGTCATGACGATATACTCATCCTTCAGGTCTGTTCCCGGCAGCAGTCCCACGACGTTGTGCGATGTGCCGATGCTGGCCTTCACGTTCAGCTCCACGGCGCTCTTCGACTTCAGCTCCACAGCCTTGAAGCCCGGCTTCTTGGCCTGAGCAGCCAGCTGGTCATAGTCCAGTCCGCTTGTGGCGAAGAGCTTGCGTGCAGCGTCCTCCGTAATCCATCCGCTCAGACCCAGTGCCGAAGCGTTGTCATCGTCCGACAGGAGGCTGATTTCTGTCTGTGAGTGCGACGACTGGCACACCTGGAATCCGTAGCTTGCAGCCTCCGTGTTGTGTATCACGAGGCATCCGGCAGCTCCCTGTCGCTGCGCCTCCTCCAGCTTGTATGTCCATCGGCCATAGTATGTCATGTTGCGTCCGCGAAACAGCGAAGCGTCGTAGAATCCCGGGTCGTTGACCATGGCGAGTATAATCTTTCCCTTCACGTCCACGCCGTCGAAGTCGTTCCATCCATATTCGGGCGCATTGGCACCGAAGCCCACAAACACATAGTTCGTGCTCGGAATGTTCACCTTCTCGGCATTGCGGTTGGTCCAGACCACCACGTCGTCAAAGAACTTCAGGTCGAGCTTGCCCTTCGGACCGCGCACCGTAATCTTGTTGTTCTTCGGACGGGTGAAGGTAGCAATCTCCCTCACCGGCTGGAAGTACGACCCGTCCTCGGCGCAAGGCTGCAGACCCAGCTGCTTGTACTCGTCGGCGATGTAGTTTATGGTCTTCGTCTCATAGGGCGTCATGGGCTTGCGTCCGCCGAAGTCGTCCGAGCTCAGCGTCTTGACGTGTTGCTTGTAGTACTCGAGGTCTGTCACCTGATCCTGTGCTGCGATGTTCATGCCTGTCAGGGCACACAGCGCAACTGCTAAAAGTGCTTTAGTCTTCATTCTAATTGCATTATGTATTTTTTTTATTCCTATTCTCTTGGCAAAGGTACAGAAATTCCCGAAAAGTTTTGTCCCCTTGGCACCTCTTCTGTAGATAAAAGCCGTACCTTTGGGACTGTCGTCGTCACATCACCGTGCCGGCTGACGTGACAAGCAAACCTAACCAAGCATTAAAAGCATCATTATCCGCATTATGAAGTTCTGCAAAACAAGTCTTTTGGGCGGCATTGCCTGCGCTGCAATGCTCGTCATCGCATCATGCGATTCGTCGCAACAGCCCACAGCCTTCGGGACACGCACCGAAGCCCTCGACAACTCCGCATGGCAGTCATCCGTATGGATCTCAGCAGCCGATGCTCCAGTGGCAACATGGAATTCCGGCGAGAACCCCCGTGCCGCCGACGGCGCCAGCTGGTTCGTGTCGACAGTCAAGAACCGGCAGCGGGTGACCTCTGCCAAGTGGATGACCACGGGCCTTGGCGTCTACCTCCTCTATGTCAACGGCAACCCCGTCGGCACGGAGTTCCTCAAGCCCGGCTTCACCCACTACGTCAAGACCAAGCGGTCGTTCACCTACGACGTCACCGACGCCATCAGCCCGCAGGCAGGAGCCGAAAACACGCTGTCCGTGCAGGTCACCCCCGGATGGTGGGCCGACAAGATCCTCACCCCCGACGGCTATCCTGGCATGGTCGGCAAGAAAGTGGCCTTCCGCGGCGTGCTCGAGCTGACCTACAGCGACGGCACCAAGCAGCTCTTTGGCACCGACACCAGCAACTGGAAAGCCGGCATCGCCGGACCGGTGACTCACGCCGCCATATTCGACGGTGAGGAGTACGACGCCCGCATAAAGCCCGGCTACGAGACCGCCGACAAGCTGTCCGCTCCCGAGCAGAACAACGAGTTCAACGGCGAGATTCTCCCCTCCGACGGCGCTGAGGTCTATCTGCGCGAAGACCTCGCCCTCAAGCCCCGGCGTGCCTACGTCTGGCAGGACGTGACCGATGCCACCGACGAAGCCTATGGCACTGTCGTCATCAGCCGCGAATATGCCGACGGCGAGGAGATGACGCTCAAGGCTGGCGAGAACCTCGTCATCGACTTCGGACAGAACGCCGCTGCCATCCCCTCGTTCCAGTTCAAGGCAGCCGCCGGCACCACGCTGACGTGCCTGCCCTCCGAGCTCCTCAACGACGGCAACGGTGCCAAGAGCCGTGGCATGGACGGTCCTGAGGGAAGCACCCACCGCCTCAACCTGCGCACTCCCGACCATGGCATGATTCTCAAGTACACCTTCGCCGACGCCGACGGCTACGTGTCCTACCATCCCCAGTGCACCTTCTTCGGCTATCGCCTCGTCACGCTGACCGCCGATGCCGACGTCACCATCAAGTCCGTCGTTTCCATCCCCGTCTCGTCCATAACCGGCGAGCTCGAGACCGGCACCATCACCACCGGCAATGCCGACATCAACAAGCTCATCTCCAACACCTACTGGGGACAGCTCTCCAACTACCTCTCCGTCCCCACCGACTGCCCGCAGCGCAACGAGCGCCTCGGCTGGATGGCAGACACGCAGGTGTTTGCCGAGACCGGCACCTTCTTTGCCAACACCGGCAAGTTCTTCCACAAGTGGATGCGTGATGTCAGCGACTCGCAGTCGCCCCGCGGCGGCTTCCCCGGCGTATCTCCCAAGGCACAGTACGGAGCCTACGAGGGCGACATGATGCGCCTCGGCTGGGCAGACGCGGGCATCATCGTCCCCTGGACCGTCTGGAAGCAGTTTGGCGACACCGGCATCATCGACGAGAGCTGGAGTGCCATGGACAAATACATCAACCATGTCAACGACACCAAGTACAACCACGAGACCCTCGCTGCCGAGAACTCCAACTACCAGTGGGCAGACTGGCTCAGCTATGAGCCCCTCGAGTCGTGCGGCGGACTGGCGTTCAAGGACGGCAAGCCGTTGCCCGACGCCCTGTTCTACTGGAACTACCTCAGCGCCAACTACTGGATCATCGATGCCGGCATGATGGCAGACATGGCGAAAGCCTCGGGCCGCGACGACGCTCCCTACCGTCAGATGCAGGCAGAAGCCCGCGCCTATGCCCGGTCCACCTTCTTCAACGCCAACGGAGAGTTCAAGGTCGCCGTTCTCAACACCATGCAGACGCCAGCCCTGTTCGCCCTGAAGAACCAGCTCGTCGACGGCGAGGCACGCGAAGCCATGATTTCCCGTCTGCGCCAGAACTTCGCCGACCACGGCAACTGCCTGCAGACAGGCTTCCTGGGCACCTCCATCCTCATGCAGACGCTCACCGACAATGGCATGTCCGACATCGCCTACAACCTGCTCTTCCAGCACAACAACCCCAGCTGGCTCTACTCTGTCGACAACGGAGCCACCACCATCTGGGAACGCTGGAACAGCTACATGAAGGACAGCGGCATGGGACCGCGTGGCATGAACAGCTTCAACCACTACGCCTATGGCTGCGTCTGCCAGTGGCTGTGGGAGACGGCGGCGGGCATCGCTGCCGACACAGCCGTGCCCGGCTTCAAGCACATCATCATGAAGCCCCTGCCCGACAAGCGTCTGGGCTCCATCGACGCCACCTACCGGTCGGCAGCAGGAGTCATCAAGAGCGAGTGGCACTACGACGGCGACGTCTGCACGTGGACCTTCACCATCCCTGCTGGAGCCACCGCCACCGTCACGCTCCCCGGACAGACCCAGCCCCAGGACTACTCTGCCGGCACCTACACCGTCAGCCTGTAACTGCTGCCGCTGAACAAGCAACGGCGTAGGTGTGATAGGTGTTGCGCGTTGCGTGACAGATCTTGAGAGGACTTGCAGCCTCGGAGTGCGCGGCGCACCCTCGAAGAGGTACATGCGCCAGGGGACATGAACGCTTTATGTTCTATGTGTTATGTATTGCGTGCATATCCTCCGTCTAAGTTCCGTCTGAGTTCCGCGGACGATATTATGTGATGCGTGACAGATATTGAGGG
>CAVHJI010000081.1:0-8663 GCA_963636255.1 Bacteroidaceae bacterium
TGGTGCGTGCTCCGAGCACTGCCTTAAGGTAGTCGGTGTAGGCGTCGGCATTCTCCACATTGTCGAGTGTGCTCTTTGCCTTGTTGTAGTCCTTCGACAGGATTTGTGCCAGTGCGGCACTGTTGGTCTTGGCGTCGCCGAACGCCGATACGGCGCGGTCGTACTGACCTTGTGCGACGTACAGATTGCCGAGCGTCTCGTTCAGCTCCTTGGCTCCCGACGCTTTGCCCAGATAAGCCTCAGCATCCTGCTTGTTGCCCTTGGCGAGAGCCACGAGTGCCAGGTTGTTGTTGACCTCAGGACTGTCCTTCAGTGCGGCTGCCTGCTTGAACAGGTTCTCGGCCTTGTCGATGTCGCCAGCCTCGTAAGCCAGCTTGCCGAGGTTGTTGAATGCGCGGTAGTCGTTAGGATACTGGCGCGAAGCCTTGGTGTAGATGTCCTGCTTCTCGGCAGCATTGTTTGTCAGCGTGGCAGCATAGAGCAGCTCTTCGAGGCTCAGCTCCGACGGATTGCTCTTGGCGAGGCTTGAAATCTCTGTGTCCGACTTGCCGATGATCTGGTAGTTCAGAATCAGACGCGAGCGGCGCAACTGCGGCAGGATGTCTTCTGCCAGATTCTTGTAGACTGAGGAGATGTTCTTGATTTCCTGCTCGCGCTGTTCGGGGTCGCTGTACATTGATAGCACGCGCAGAATCAGGTCCTTGTCCTGAATGTTCGACTTCTCCACCAGTTCCTTGAAGCCGTCCCAGTCTTCGGCTGTGTACTTCGTGTCGATGCCTGCGTTGATGTCGGCATCCTTCAGGTTCTTGCTGATGAGGCGTGCCGTGTTGTCCTGGCGCTTCTCGGCGATACCCTGGTTCAAGTCGAGTGAGCCGTCGGGCGATGCGTAAGCCGACACCTCGATGCTCTCTATCTCCTTGTTGGCAGCGTCGTTCACATCCTTGACCTCACCGGTGAAGTTCTTCGCAGCGCCCATCTGGTCGTTGCGGATGTTGGTCTGCTGAATCAGGAAGAGAATCTGCTCTTCGCGCTTGTCCTTGATGACGCGCTGGAAGGCATCCTCTCCGAGAGACACGTTGGCGCTCTCGACAGTCTGATCGACCAGCTCCGATGTCGAAATCACGCCATCGGCAATCTTCACCGACGGAATGGTCACCGTCTTGTTGCCTATCGTGGCGACGAAGTCGAGGTAGAGCTCAGACTTTGCCATTTCGGGCACGTAGTCGTAGTTCACGCGCATGGTGTAGTTGCCGCCAGCCTTGTACATGATGGTGGGGTTATTGCCATGAATCTTCTCGCCCTGGAACGTGTAGGTCTGGCCTTTGGCCTCACCGCCCTGCCAGCGCAGCACGGGAGTAACCTCCACGATGGCTTTCTTGTTGAAGTATTTCTCGGGGAAACGTCCACTGATGGTCGCCGGAACCTTGCCGCCAACGGCTTCGAGCACCTGCGGAGTCACAGTGAAATAGTCGGAAGACAACTCACCCATCTTGCTGCTGCACGAAGTCAGCACTGCCAACAACGTCAGCAAAAGAGGGAAACAAATCTTTTTCATCATAGCTAAATGTGTGTATTAATAAATAACTGTTCTTTTTGTTACTGAGGACAAAAATAGCAACGATAAGCGTAATACGTGGAAGAAAATGCGTTTTTTTCAGTCTCCGTGCTCCAAAATCGGTATCTTTACTGCTTCAGCTCCTTGCCGTCGGCGAAAGCGTTGCCCACTCGTGCCCCCAGCTCCACGTAGCCGTTATGGATAGGGTCGAAGGTGATGAGGTGCATCTTCTCCATATCCGGTTTCCCGTCCTCAGCAAGATATTCGTCGCGGCAGACGATGTCCACAATCTCCGCCACGATGTAGCAGCCAGTCTCGCTCTCGTAGAGCTTCTCCTTGATGCGGCATTCCATCGTCAGAGGGAAGTCAGTGAACACCGGCGCATCCACCTTCTCCGCCTTCACTGCCGTCCATCCCGTCCGCTGCATCTTCTCCGGCTCGCTCTTGGCACTCACCATGCCCACGAAGTCGGCAGCCGCCATTGTCTCCTTGGTCGCGAAAGCCACCGTGAAGTCGCCGCAGCGCTGGAGGTTCACTGTCGTGGCATGACTGCCCATCGAGATCATAACCTCGTGTGCGTCCCACTGTCCAGCCCATGCGGCCGTCATTGCGTTTGCCGCACCGTTCTCGTTGTATGTGCCGATGACCAGCACCGGTTGTGGCAGAAGCCACGCCTTTTTTCCAAAACTCTTCATATCGTTCTGTTTCTCCCCTCTCTGTCTTTTTTGTTCTACTCTTTGTCTTTGTCCTACTCTTCCACTGACGCTCTACTATAATTCTCTCTTTTGTCCTACTCTTCTCTCTCTTTGAGCGTGAGTGAGAGATGTTTCCTGCTCGTCTTCCTCCACGCACATTGCGCGGCGCGGACACCACAAATATACAAATCTTTTTCCGGACAACACCCATCACCGTGTTGCAAACGCCTTAGGAGGTACACGCGCCACTGGACATGAATCCAACGTCCAAACAAGTAGCCCCGCAGGCAGTCTATTGAGGACCGCATGCGGGGCTTCGCTTTTCCTTTTTTTATGATGTGTCTCTCTTCGGAAGCTGTTTACTTGCCGCAGAGGATTGATGCCGTGTCTTGTGCAATCATCAGCTCCTCGTCGGTGGAGAGGATGAGGACCTTGACCTTCGAGTCGGGAGTAGAGATGACGCCCTCCTTGCCGTGTGCCGTCTCGTCGTTGGCCTTGGCGTCGATCTTTATGCCGAGATAGTCCATGCCGTCGAGAGCACCCGAACGAACAGTCGGCTGGTTCTCGCCCACACCACCGGTGAACACAACCACGTCGACGCCATTCAGGGCAGCAGCATAAGCACCTATATACTTCTTGATGCGATAGGTGTAGACGTTTGTTGCCTGTATTGCACGCGGGTCACCGTTGGCACAAGCCGACTCCAGCTCGCGCATATCGCTCGAGATGCCCGAGAGTCCCAGCATGCCGCTCTTCTTGTTCAGCACATCGCTCATCTGGTTGGCTGTCAGGTTCAGCTTGTTCTCCAGATAGGTCACCACGCCACCGTCGACATCGCCGCTGCGTGTACCCATCACCAGTCCCTCAAGCGGTGTCAAGCCCATCGATGTATCGATGACCTTACCGTCCTTGATGGCCGCTATCGAGGCTCCGTTGCCGATGTGGCAAGTGATGAGCTTCAGCCCTTCGGGCTTGATGCCCAGGTAGTCGCACACGTACTTCGAGATGAAGCGGTGGGATGTTCCGTGGAATCCGTAGCGGCGCACATGATACTCCTTGTAGTATTCCATAGGCAGTGCATAGAGATAGGCATAGTCGGGCATGGTCTGATGGAATGCCGTGTCGAACACACCCACCTGCGGCACGTTGGGCAGGATTGCCTTTACGGCATTCACACCCTTCAGGTTGGCGGGGTTGTGCAGCGGTGCCAGGTCATTGCAGGCCTCGAACTCGCGCAGCACCTCATCGGTCAGCAGGCTCGACTCCGTGAAACGCTCGCCGCCATGCACCATGCGGTGTCCCACGGCATTGATCTCGTCGTACGACTTGATGGCTCCATACTCGGGATTGACCAGTGTGTCGAGGATAAGCTCCACGCCCACCGTATGTTCCGGTATGTTTTTCTCTATGATCTTCTTGTCGCCATTGGGCAACTTGAACTTCAGGAACGAGTCCGGCAGTCCAATCTTCTCAATACCGCCCGAGGCAATGACCGATTTGTCGTCCATGTCGAACAGCTTGTACTTGATGGACGAGCTGCCGCAATTCAAAACAAGTATTTTCATTTTTTTTGTGTCTGTATTACTCCTTATTCTTATGTATGGTCTGTACTTACTTCTTGGCTGCCTGTGCCTGGCACGACGTGATGGCAATCATGTAGTAGATGTCGTCGACCGAGCAACCGCGGCTCAGGTCGTTCACCGGACGAGCTATGCCCTGCAGTATCGGTCCGATGGCAATGGCGTTGCCCAGACGCTGCACGAGCTTGTAGGAAATGTTGCCGACCTCGAGGTTGGGGAAGATGAGCACATTTGCCTTTCCTGCCACGTCGCTGCCCGGAGCCTTGCGCTGTCCTACCGACGGTACGAGAGCGGCATCTGCCTGCAGCTCACCGTCGACCTGCAGCTCGGGATGGCGTTCCTTGACAATCTTAGTTGCCTCAACGACCTTGTCCACGACCTCGTGCGAAGCCGACCCTTTGGTCGAGAAGCTGAGCATTGCCACGCGCGGCTCGTCAAATCCTGCCACAGCCTTGGCTGTCTCTGCCGTGCAGACTGCAATCTGTGCCAGCTGCTCTGCATCGGGTACTGGCGTCACGGCGACATCACCCACGACGAGCATTCCGTCTTTTCCGTACTGCTCCTCATTGGTTATCAGAATCATGCCTCCGCTGACGCAGGTGATGCCGGGAGCGCATTTTATGATCTGCAGTGCAGGACGCAGTGTGTCGCCCGTGGTGCTCAAGGCTCCAGAGATCTGTCCGTCGGCATCACCGGTCTTGATGATCATGCAGCCCAGGTAGAGCGGGTTCTTCACCAGCTCACGGGCCTGCTCGATGGTCATGCCCTTCTTCTTGCGCAGCTCGGCGAGCAAGGCGGCATACTCTTCCGACTTGCTGAAGTTGAGCGGGTCGATAATAGTGGCCTTGTCCACATTCTCCAGTCCCATTTCCCTGGCCATGGAGTGTATCTCGGCAGGGTCACCAATAAGGATTATGTCGGCCAAGTCGTCACGCAAGGCCATATCCGCAGCTCTCAGGGTACGTTCTTCGGTAGCCTCAGGCAAGACTATGCGTTGCTTGTCTGCCTTTGCACGGGCCACGATTCCTTCCAATACTTTATTCATTATTCTCTGTATTATTAAGATTTTCTGTTCTTTTCCTTTCCGTCTCGTCTGTTACGGCACTGCAAAAGTACCAAATCCAATCATGCCGCGCGACACCGTGACCGGACAAAATGCCCTGCCGTGCCCTCTTCGGGCTATCAGGCGGGGGGAACGAAAAGGCAGACCTCCCTCTGTATCCGTACAGGGAAGCCTGCCATATTCTCTATCCACGGGGATCCTCTGTCCGAGAACCGCCATAGTCTCTCCACGTCTCCGTGTGTTTTCGCTCGACAAGCTGTCGCGATGTGCGGCGGCGTCAGTCTTTCTTCACCGCGGTCTTCTTTATTCTCTTCAGGGTGAGCTTCTGCGTTGTTGCGGGGCTCTTGCGTGTGGTCTTTTTGTTCGAGGTGCCGTTCATCTCTTCCAGCACGTTTGCGCTGACCTTGAACTTTATGGTTGTGCGCTCTGGAATGTCATGGTACTCACCATTGCGTGGGTCACGTCCCGGACGGTGTGGCTGGTGGTGAGGAACGAACTTGCCGAAGTACTGCAGCTTCACTTCTTCTCCTTCACACATTTTGTCGATAACCAACCTGTCGTAGGCGTCTACGAAGGCTTTGGCAACTGTGTCTGTGCATCCCAGACGGCGTGCCAGCTCCTTTACAAAGTTAAATTTATTCATTGCAATGATAAGTTGTTGTGTTTGTTATGTCCCTGAAATCAATTGCGGCAAATCCGCTGTCTTGCCCTACAACCAAAATTCATGGCAAATGTATGTTTTTAATTCCAATAACAATCCCGTAGTACAATAAAAATATGTGCGCCACAATGCATTTATTTCAACGTTTCGGCTGTTTGCGGCGAAAATGGGGGACTACACGGACAGTGTTTCCACTTTATTGTTCTATTTTTGTGCGACCAAAATCAACAATCAAGTCATGCGAAAATCTATTCTAACACTATTGATGCTGTTCCTGGTGATATGCCAGGCCGGCGCGCAAAAGGCAAAGTACGTCTTCTTCTTCATAGGAGACGGCATGGGAGTCAACCAGGTGAATGCCACCGAGATGTATCTCGGCGAACTCGACAACCGCATCGGCATCGAGAAGATGCTCTTCTCCTCGTTCCCCGTGGCATCGTTTGCCTCGACCTATTCCGTAACAAACTCCATCACCGACTCGGCTGCCGGAGGCACGGCACTGGCAACCGGCTCGAAGACCTACAACGGCGCCATTGGCGTCGATGCCAACAAGGCACGCCTTGAGAGCGTAGCCGAGAAGGCCAAGAAGGCAGGCAAGCGCGTGGGCATAACCACCTCCGTCAGCGTCGACCATGCCACGCCCGCAGCGTTCTACGCACACCAGGAGAGCCGCAGCTGGTACTACGAGATTGCAAACGAGATCCCCGCATCGGGCTTCGACTTCTTCGGCGGCAGCGGCTTCCTCAAGCCCGAAAAGGACAAGAGCGGTAAGGCAGCACCCAACGTCATCAACACCATCGAGAATGCCGGCTACACCGTAGCCCGCGGACTCGACGAATACAACGCCAAGAAGGCCACAGCCGACAAGATGGTGCTTATACAGCGCGAGTCGGCCGACCAGGCAAGCCTGCCCTACGCCCTCGACCGCAAGAGCGGCGACCTCACGCTGGCACAGATCACCACCTCTGCCGTAGAGTTCCTCACCAAGGACAACAACAAGGGCTTCTTCCTGATGGTCGAAGGCGGAAAGATTGACTGGGCATGCCACAGCAACGACGCCGCCACCGTGCTCAACGAGGTCATCGACATGAACGAAGCCGTGAAGGTCGCCTACGAGTTCTACCAGAAGCACCCCAAGGAGACGCTCATCGTCATCTCTGCCGACCACGAGACCGGCGGACTTGCACTGGGCAACAGCGACTACACGCTCCACTTCAAGAACCTGTCCTACCAGAACATGTCGCTCGACGCAGTGTCGCGCCGCATCACCGACCTGCGCAAGGGCAACGCCACCTGGGACGACGCCAAGGCACTGCTGTCGGAATGCATGGGACTGTTCAGCAAGGTCAAGCTGACATGGGAGCAGGAACGTGCACTGCACGACGCCTTCAACGAGTCGTTCACTAAGCACAACGTCAAGTTCGAGGAGAGCCTCTACGCACGCACCGAACCGCTTGCCGTAGCTGCACGCGACGTGATGAACCAGATAGCCCACATGGGCTGGACCACCGGTGCACACTCAGGCGGCTACGTACCCGTCTTCGCCATCGGTGCCGGCTCCGAACTCTTCGCAAAGGGCAAGATGGAGAACATCGACATTCCGAAGAACATCGCCAAGGCTGGAGGCTACACCAAGTAACATCCCCCAACCCCCGACAACGACCTACACATATATATGTACACACACAGCAGGGGCACGGACCAACACCGTGCCCCTTGTTTTTCTTGTCGGCACAACTGCCTCTGCTTGGCTGTACGTCCATAGAAGAGCTGATTTCAGTGCACAGCAGAACGTGCAAAGCCCGGCATCATAGCGGCTGTAATGGCCTCTCATATCCTTTCATATCCTTTAGCACGTGTACCCAACAGACAGCATCCAGCATCCGGCACTGTCCCAACAACCGCCATTGCAAACAAAAAACATGTGCCGATTCGCGTCTGTATCGCAAGAAAGCCGTACCTTTAGGGACACAAGACGACAACAAGCATGAACTACCCACTGATATCAGAATATAAGGAATCCATACTGAATGCAGAAGAGAACTTCGGCAAGCTGGCAGACCTGCGACCCGTACTCGACGGTCGTGGCAATCCGGTCATGAGTAGCGGCAACTTTGCCGTGGTGTTCAAGATGACCGACGGCGAGAAGTACTACGCCATCAAGTGTTTCACCAAAGACCAGGAAGGACGCGAGGAGGCCTACCGACAGATATGCGACTACCTGCCCAGTGTGCCGTCACAATACATGGTGCGGACGGAATACATGGAGAAGGAACTGCTCGTAGACACCAAACAGCCGGACAATAATAAGTTCCCTGTGTTGAAGATGGACTGGGTGGATGGCATCAGCCTGGACCGGTACATCAAGGATATTAGGGACGACCAGTACCGGCGCATACGTCTGGCGGACGAATTCCGCGGCATGGCGTTCTGGCTGCTTGGCCAAGAGTTCGCACACGGAGACCTGAAGCCCGACAACATCATAGTGACCGATGATGGACGGCTGGTGCTCGTGGACTACGACGGCATGTTCGTCCCCTCGATGAGCGGACAGGAGGCTCGCGAGCTTGGCACCCCACTCTATCGTTACAAGGGACGCACACTGAAAGATTTCGACGTATTTGCCGACGACTATGCATGTACGTTCATCATGATGGTACTGGCTGCCAACTGCATAGAGCCGATGGACTTCGACCGCTTCACCTCGTCCGATGTCAAGGACATACTGCAGCACTTCGCTCCATACATGGAGCACCGGCAAGTGGCGCCCTACATCGCCGCTTTCCTGCTCACGGCATCGTGCGGACGGCTGGACAGGCAGGTGCTCTATCCGTTGCTGTCGCACAGGTCGACCGGCATGCCGCCCTTGACAGTTCCGCAGCCACAGGCTCCGAAGCGGAACGATGCGCATAACATTTCCCAGACTCTTACACGTACATTCACCGTGAATGGCGTTAGTTTTGAGATGATTCCCATCGAGGGCGGCACATTCACAATGGGTGCAACGCCGGAGCAAGGAAGTGATGCATCTGGTAGTGAGAAACCGGCACATCAGGTGACCCTCAGCAGCTATGCCATAGGCAAATATGAGGTGACGCAAGCATTGTGG
>CAVHJI010000082.1:0-1617 GCA_963636255.1 Bacteroidaceae bacterium
CCGGACAGTGGTCCGACCCGAGTATCCCGGTGTGAATGCCTGCTCCCGCCAGTCGGTCGTCAAGACGTCTCGAGGTCAGGAAGTAGTCGATGCGCCACCCTACGTTCTTCTCGCGGGCATGGAAGCGATACGACCACCACGAGTACACACCTGTGGTGTCCGGATAGAAATGCCGGTAGGTATCGGTGAAGCCTGCCTGCAGCAGACTGTCCATCTTGCCGCGTTCCTCATCGGTGAAGCCGGCATTGCGATGATTGGTCTTGGGGTTCTTGAGGTCTATCTCCTCGTGTGCCACGTTCATGTCGCCGCACACAATGACAGGCTTCTTGGCATCGAGCGACAGCAGATAGCGGCGGAAGTCGTCTTCCCACTGCATGCGGTAGTCCAGGCGGCGCAGCTCTTCCTGCGAATTGGGGGTGTAGACGGTGACGACATAATAGTCGTCCATCTCGAGCGTTATCAGCCGACCCTCATGGTCGTGGTCGGCAACGCCCATGCCATACTGCACCGACAGCGGCTGCAGGCGTGTGAAGACTGCCGTGCCTGAGTAGCCCTTCTTCTCGGCATAGTTCCAGTACTGCCGGTATCCGTCGAGCTCCAGGCTGAACTGTCCTGCCTGCATCTTCGTTTCCTGAAGACAGAAGAAGTCAGCATCAAGGGCCTTGAAGGTGTCCATGAAGCCCTTGCCATAGCAGGCGCGTAGTCCGTTGACGTTCCAGGATATAAGCTTAATCATAATGTTGTCAGAATTCTATCACAGTTGCCAGATACTTGAGTAGGAAGAAAGCAAAGAGCACATACGAGGCGGTACGCAGGCGGCTGAAGCGTCCCGAGCAAACGTTTATCAGTACGTAGCTCATCACGCCCATAGCGATTCCGTCGGATATGCTGTATGAGAATGGCATCATCACCAGACAGATGAATGCGGGTATGGCATCGGCATAGTCGGTGAGTTCAACATCTTTCAGCGAGCGCGCCATCATGAGTCCGACGATGATGAGCACAGGTGCTGTGGCTGCCGAAGGCACCGACAGGAAGAAGGGAGCCATGAAGAGCGACAGCAACAGACATACAGCCGTGACGAACGCCGTGAGTCCGGTGCGTCCGCCGGAGTTGATGCCCGACACACTCTCGACATATGTCGACACCGTGCTCGTACCGAGCATCGCTCCTGCAGTGGTGCCTATGGCATCTGCCATGAATGCACGGTTCAGGTTGTGAACAGTACCGTCGGCACGACGGAACGGAGCCGACGCACCGACCAGCGTACCAACAGTGTCGAACAGGTCGATGAAGAGGAACGTGAACACTACCACGAGCATGTCTATCGAGAAGATGTTTGTGGCATCTAACTTCATGAACACAGGGTCGATAGACGGTGGCGTGGCGAAGAACCCTTGCCACTTGGTCAGTCCCAGCGGTATGCCGGCAAGTGTGGTGATGATTATGCCAAGCAGGAAAGCCCCTGGCACCTTGCGTATCAGCATCACCGCTGTCACCAGCAGGCCGAAGAACGTCAGCAGTACAGACGGGTCACCGAAGCTGCCCATCGACACAAGTGTCGAGGAGTTCGCTACAACCACGCCTGCCGACTTCAGTCCGAGCAGCGTTATGAAC
>CAVHJI010000082.1:1627-8593 GCA_963636255.1 Bacteroidaceae bacterium
CAGACATCGGCAGTGCATCGACCAGCTTGGCGCGCAGTCCCGTCAGCGTGAGTATGATGAACAGGATGCCCTCTATGAGCACCGCCGTCAGTGCAAACTGCCATGAATAGCCCATCAATCCGCAGACGGTGTAGGCAAAGAAGGCATTCAGTCCCATGGCGGGTGCAAGGGCGAATGGCAGCTTGGCATAGAATGCCATGATGAGTGTTGCCAATGCCGAGGCGAGAATTGTCACGGTGAACAGTGCACCGCGGTCCATTCCTGTGTCGGAGAGTATCGACGGGTTCACCGCCAGCACATAGGACATGGTCAGGAATGTGGTAAGTCCGGCAACTATCTCCGTCCTTACAGTAGTTTTGGAAGCGTCGAATCCAAAGAGACGCTGTAGTGTGTTGGTCATATCTGCACCTTAAAAAGCCTGTTGGCCTAATTGAGCACAACATTCGTGCAAAGATTGCCAAAATCTACGAGCCTTGCAAGCAAACGCCTCAAAATACCGACAATGAAGGAACTGTAATGGCTCAATCCAACGCTTATGTTTGAAACAACAAAGTCTTATATAAGAAATGGCAAAGTCTTATATTTGAAAGTGCCATCGCTTATATTTGAAATGGCCATTTCTTATATAAGAGATTACCGGTGCAAATAGAGTTTCTGCAATATGCTGATAGTCAATACTTCTATAGACGTTCAACCACAGCATCTTTGGACGTTCAGCCACAGCTCCATGGTTGAACGTCCATAGAAACAATGATTTTCAGCGTATTATAATCACCCCTTAGTCCATGCCGAAGGACAGGTTACAAGCATCGTCGACAGACGTCACATCAGAAGTGCAGACCGTAGCTGTGCTTGACCTCACTCATGACGAACGTGCTCTCTATGGAGCCGAGACTGTCGATGCTGCCAAGCACGTTTATGATGAACTCGTTGTAGTACTTCATGTCGGGTGCATGCACCTTGAGCAGATAGTCGTATTGTCCCGAGATGTTGTAGCACTCGGTGACCTCGGGTATGTCCTGTATCATGGAGACAAACTCACGGGCTATGTCCCTGTTCATGCGTCGCAGCTTGACGTTGCAGAACACCACGAAGCCCTGGTTCAACTTCTCGGCATCGAGCACTGCTATGTACTTCTTTATGTAGCCATTGTTCTCGAGCCGGCGCAGGCGTTCGTAGACCGGCGTAGACGAGAGACTGACCTGCGACGCCAGCTCCTTGATGGTCAGTCGACCGTTCTCCTGCAATATGCGCAGCAGCTGCAGGTCGGTCTTGTCCAATGTCACGATGGGTATGTTTCTGTCCATAGTTCACCAAGAGAAAAATATTCTGCCATTCGTCCGCACAAGCACATTCGAATGGACGTTTATTCTTCTATTCGCGGCAAATATAGGCATTTTATCCATATTTCACCAAATAGTTGTGCGTAATGTCCACGAGCCGTAACTTTGCCAGTGAAATAGGAACAAGAACACAAACAACTAAAAGTATCAATAGCTATGGCAACAAAGAACTATCATTTCGAGACCCTGCAGCTCCATGTGGGGCAGGAGCAGGCAGACCCCGTCACTGACTCACGTGCGGTGCCTATCTATCAGACAACATCATACGTGTTCCGCAACGCACAGCATGCTGCCGACCGCTTCAGCCTGCGCGATGCCGGCAACATCTATGGCCGACTGACGAACTCCACACAAGAGGTGTTCGAGAAGCGCATCGCCGCACTCGAGGGTGGAACGGCAGCACTGGCCGTGGCAAGCGGTGCAGCAGCCGTCACGTATGCTCTGCAGAACGTGGCATGCAATGGCGACCACATCATCGCAGCCAACAATCTGTATGGCGGCACATACAACCTGATTGAGCATACGCTCAGCACGCAGGGCGTCAGCTCGACCATCGTCGACCCAAGCGACTTCGATGCTGTGGACAAGGCATTCCAGCCCAACACAAAAGCCATCATAGTGGAGACATTCGGCAACCCGAACGCCAGCGTCACCGATGTCGACAAGATTGCAGAGATTGCACACCGCCACAACACAATAGTCATTGTCGACAACACGTTCGCAACACCCTATCTGTTCCGTCCTCTTGAGCACGGAGCCGACGTTGTTGTGGAGTCGGCAACGAAGTTCATTGGCGGTCACGGCACAACACTGGGCGGCATCATCGTAGAGGCAGGCAAGTTCGACTGGAAAGCCAATGCCGACAAGTATCCCACGCTGGGCAAGCCAGACCCAAGCTATCACGGTGCCGTGTTTGCCGATGTGGCTGGTCCTACGGCTTTCGTCACACGCATCCGCTGTGTCATTCTTCGCGATACCGGTGCAGCCATCTCCCCCATCAGCTCTTGGTTCCTGCTGCAGAGCCTCGAGACACTGTCGCTGCGCGTAGAACGTCATGTGTACAATGCTCTGAAGGTTGTGGAGTTCCTTGCCAACCATCCCAAGGTGGCTAAGGTAAACCATCCGTCACTGCCCGACCATCCAGACCATGAGCTGTACAACAAGCTGTTCCCCAACGGCGGTGGTTCTATCTTCACCTTCGAGGTCAAGGGCGGACAGAAGGAAGCATGGACGTTCATCGACAACCTGAAGATCTTCTCACTGCTGGCAAACGTTGCCGACGTGAAGAGCCTCGTCATTCATCCTGCCACGACGACACACTCACAGATGACGCCGGAGGAACTCGAGGAGCAGCACATCTATCAGTCGACAATACGTCTGAGCATCGGAACAGAGCACATCGACGACATCATTGACGACCTGAAGCAAGCACTCGATGCCATTTGAGGAAGCACGACGATAGGGAAAAGCAAAGCAGTCCGCCGCAGACACAGAGTCTTGCAGCGGACTGCTTCGCTATTGTATATAGGTATCAAACCTTCAGGAAGATCTTTCTCTTATAGAGGAAGTAGAGGAACAGCCAGCACAGCAGGATGTAGGCAGCGCTGAGCACTGTCGGCTGGCACGATTCAGGCAGCAGACCAGCAAGACCGCCGAATATCGCCTTGGCTGAGAAGTCGAAGCTGATGAATGCCTGTGCCAGGTAAATGGTTATGGAGTTGACGCCGATGACAACGAAGAACAACGTCCAGTTGCGGCAACCACGCACATCGACCACATAGTAGAACAGCGCGAACATAAGCAGCGAGTAGGATGCCACAGCGCAGACGAACGAGCTTGACCACAACATCTTGTTGACGGGCAGAATCATGTTCCAAAGCAGTGCGACAACGAGGAAGGCAACGCCTGCATATGCCATGTACAGAGCCTTGCGTGTGTTGGTCAGTCCTTCCTTCTCATATCTTATCCACTCACCGGTCAGCATGCCGAGCAATGCCGTACTGATGGCAGGGATTGTGCTCAGCAGTCCTTCGGGGTCGAAGTCACCATAGCACAGGCTGCCTGGGAGCAGCAGACGGTCGAGATATCCTTCCAGACAACCCTCACGCGACAGCGGGCTGGCGCCAGCAGGTGCATCGGGAGCACCGACGAATGTCGACAACAGCCAGTAGCCTATCAGTATGACACCGATGATGCCTGCGCGTGTCTTCCAGCGTGTGTTCATGAAGATGAGTGCAGCGAACATCCATGCCAGTCCGATGCGTCCCAACACACTGGCATAGCGTTGATGGGTGAAGTCGAGCGTAGACAGCAGTCCGTTGTATATCACGCCCAGCAGCACGAGCGTCAGACCGCGGCGTATCACCTTTTTATATATGTCAGCCTCGCTCTTGCCTGAAGCTCTCTGCTTTGACAGCGAGAACGGCCACGAGATACCTGCGATGAAGAGGAACAACGGAAAGATGGTGTCGTGATGCACCAGTCCGTCCCATGGCACGTGGCTCATCTGTTCTGCCAGTCCGTTGAAGAATGCGTTCGGGAAGATGTTGGCAAGGCTGGCAATGAGCGTGGCACCGCCCATAATAAAGAACATATCGAAGCCTCGAAGAGCATCAAGCGACTGCAGTCGCTGCGGCATAGGGGCCGCCTTGGTCTGTTTGTTCATAGTGTTACACAGGTTATAATTGATATGATAGGCAAAAGTAGCACAAAAAAGTTGTACCTTTGCGCGTCCAAGAGCAAGAAACTTAATGATGGGAAAGATTCGCGTAAAAGACAAAGACTTCGCCATATCCATTCCGGAGGCGGACATTCTGAAGCAGGTAGACCGTGTTGCTGCCGAACTGAGCCACGACCTTGACGGCAAGCATCCACTGTTTCTGAGCGTACTCAATGGCTCGTTCATGTTTGCAGCCGACCTGATGAAGCGTGTCAACATCCCGTCGGAGATACAGTTTGTCAAGCTGCAGTCATACCAGGGTACCAACACCACAGGCACCGTGCACGAGACGATAGGCTTGAACCAGGACATCAGCGGACGCACGGTAGTAATCATTGAGGACATCGTCGACACGGGCTTCACCATGAAGCACCTCGTGGAGTCACTGCAGAAGAAGAATCCGGCAGAGATACACATCTGCACACTGTTGGTGAAGCCGGACAAGCTCAAGGTGGAGCTCAACATTGAATATGTGGCAATGCACATACCCAACGACTTCATACTGGGCTACGGACTCGACTACGACGGCTACGGACGCAACCTGCCCGACATCTACACGCTTGTGGATGAACAGGAAGAAAGATGAACAAATATATTATGGAACAATAACACACAAAAAGAAGGACTGAACATTATGCTTAACATCGTGATTTTTGGTGCTCCAGGTTCCGGCAAGGGAACACAGAGCGAGAAGATTGTAGAGAAATACGGCATCAACCACATCTCCACGGGAGACGTGCTGCGTGCACAGATCAAGGCCGGTACAGAGCTGGGCAAGACTGCCGACGGCTACATCAAGCAGGGACAGCTTATTCCCGACTCACTGATGGTGGACATTCTGGCATCCACACTCGACAGCTTCAAGGACAGCAAAGGCGTAATCTTCGACGGCTTCCCACGCACCATCCCGCAGGCAGAGGCTCTGAAGAAGATGCTCGCAGAGCGCGGACAGGACGTGAGCGTGATGCTCGAGCTTGACGTGCCTGAGGATGAGCTGATGACACGCCTCATCAAGCGCGGACAGATGAGTGGACGTGCCGACGACAACGAGGAGACCATCAAGAAGCGTCTCGATGTCTATCATTCGCAGACATCACCCCTCATCGACTGGTACAAGAAGGAAGGAAAGCACAGCCACATCAACGGACTGGGCGAGCTTGACCGCATCTTCGGCGACATCTGCGCCGCTATCGATGCAGTGAACAAGTAAAGACAGACAACGACACGCGTGACACAGCCTCCGAGCACAGATGCTCAGAGTGCGGTGCCACGCGTTGCTTATCAATAACACCGACAAGAACAAGCAGCACATCATGGCAGAATCGAACTTTGTTGACTACGTTAAGATCTACTGCCGTTCGGGCAAGGGCGGACGCGGTTCCACACACATGCGCCACGTCAAGTATATTCCCAACGGCGGTCCGGACGGTGGCGACGGTGGACGCGGAGGTAGCGTCATACTGCGCGGTAACCGCAACTTTTGGACTCTGCTGCACTTGAAGTTCAACCGCCACATCATTGCCGGCAACGGAGAGAACGGTTCGCGGAACCGGTCAACTGGCAAAGCCGGCGAGGACAAGTACATTGAAGTGCCCTGCGGCACCGTGGTGTACAATGCCGACACAGGCGAATATCTGTGCGACGTCACCGACGACGGGCAGGAGGTAGTGCTGTTGAAGGGCGGACGCGGAGGACAGGGCAACTGGCATTTTGCCACTCCCACACGCCAGGCACCGGAATACGCACAGCCGGGCGAACCCAATCAGGAGATGACGGTGATAATGGAGCTGAAGCTGCTGGCCGACGTCGGACTGGTGGGATTTCCCAATGCAGGCAAGTCCACACTGCTGTCGGTAGTCTCGGCAGCCAAGCCAAAGATTGCCAACTATCCGTTCACCACGCTCGAGCCGAACCTGGGCATCGTGTCGTACAGAGACAATCAGTCATTCGTGATGGCAGACATCCCCGGAATCATCGAAGGTGCCAGCGAGGGACGAGGACTGGGACTGCGCTTCCTGCGCCATATAGAGCGCAACTCGCTGTTGCTGTTCATGGTGCCTGCCGATGCCGACGACGTGGCACACGAGTATGAGGTGCTGATGAACGAACTTGTGACCTTCAACCCCGAGTTGGCAGACAAGAGCCGCGTGCTTGCCATCACCAAGAGCGACATGCTCGACGATGAGCTCATGGCAGAGATGGAACGGACATTGCCCGAAGGCATACCGCACGTGTTCATATCGTCACTGACCGGTCTTGGCATACAGAAGCTGAAGGACATACTGTGGACGGAGCTGAACAAGGAGATGCCCGACGACTACAGCTCACTGGTTCACCGCGAGAAACCTGTAGACTTGTTGCAGCAGGAGTTGCACGACGAGGGCGAAGACGAGGACCTCACGCCTACCGACGAGAAGGACGACGACGATGCCGACGACATCGACTGGGACTGGCTCGACGAGCAGTACCTGGGGAAATGAACCCGCAGGAGCGTTAAGAACTATAAAAGGCCGGAGTTTCGTCGACACATCTTGTCGGTACGTCGAAAGTATTACCCGACTTCGTTCTGCGCGGCATACCTTTGTTGTGTCGGAAGGAGACAAGCTCTTCCTCCGGCGCAAACAACAAGAAGTCTGATTTTTTAAGATAAGGAGATTGAATTATGATTACAGAAGATTTCATGGCAAAGATGGTCGAGTATGCGTTGAACGACGGCAAACTTCTTGCCGACAAGAAGACCGACAAGAAGTAAAAAAAAGACGAAAAACTGCTTATCCGCTGAAGGCGGAAGCGGGGTTAGTACATGTTTTCATTATGTGGGGCGTATCGCTGAGAGTGCGGTACGCCCATTTTTGTAAGCCGTGCACTCTCGATATTCATATCCTATGGCATTACAGGCCAAAA
>CAVHJI010000083.1:0-8576 GCA_963636255.1 Bacteroidaceae bacterium
TACATACATAGAGGACTTGAACATTAAACGTTATTGATACTAAACTACTAAAGGATGAAAGAGCTGGTAAAGATTGTTGTGTGGCTGATAGCAGCAGTGCTGTGTCTATTGATGCCGGCAGCATGCGACAGCATCGATGATGACCTCAGCGACTGCGGACATGACTACCGTCTGGACTATAGGCTGCAGCTCATCACCAACATGACTACAGAGCTGGAGACAGTGCTCAGTGCCGAGGCAGATGCGCCAATGGCAGATGCTCTGCGTTCGCACTATGCCGACATATTCAGCGACTACGCACACGACGTAGCACTTTCGTTCTACAACACCACGGCAGACTCCACCCTCTCGCACTTCGAGAGTGAGATAATGAATGCCAACCAATCGACCTACACCATCTACCTGCCCGTGAAGAAGTATATGCACCTCGCACTCGCCAACATAGCCGACGAGGTCGCTGTACGCCATCAGGGCAATAACTACTGTCAGACATCATACCTCGAACAGCTCGAGGGCGACACCATACTAAGCCATAACACCGGGCTCTTCACAGCACGTCTGCCCATGGAAGTGGTACAAGACCAGGACCAGAACTTTGATGTGCAGCTATACATGGCAAACTCGGCAGCAGCCGTTGTCATCGACACCACAGGCTATCAGATACAGGACATGCGGGCTTACATCACCGACATGGCCGACGGATACTATCTGCGCGACAGCCTCTACACATACGACCATAACCCCATAATACGCACCGAAGAGGTCCATGCCGCATCTGGCAAGCAAGTCTGCTATGCCGGCGTATGCTTCCCCTCACGCAATGGCACGACCAGAGCAGACGCCACACAACAGTCAACCAACGGACTCTGGCAGATGAAGCTATACGTCACATTGCCCGACGGGACAACGACAGAGAACCTGCTCGACATACAGGAACCGCTGAAGGCAGGCAACCTCAAGATAATCAAACTGCGCCTGAAGGACAAAGGCGGAGTGGAATCAGTGACAGCCGACGTGGGCGTAAGCGTCACTCTCGACTGGAAGCAAGGCGGAGAATATACACCGGTACTCTGAAAGATGAACAGACCGAAGACGACATATTATTATCTACACATGCTACTCATGCTGATGGCATGGCTCACTGTCACCGCCTGCAACGACGACGATGCGTTGCAGGAACCGGCAGAATACCTCAACATCAGCATCTACTCTCCACAGCCGGAGACAAGGGCAGGTACTGCCACTCACGACCCGGTGACGGCAGAGACCGAAGAGAATAAGATACACGACGTACATGTCTGGGCATTCCTTAGCGGAGGTACAGACACGGACAAGCCCGTTGGCTATACCGCAGGTACCATCAACGCAGCAAGCGGCAACATACAGATGGCTATCACGCAAGACAACCTCAACAAACTTCTGGCCTCTTCCGGTAATGTGGACTTCTACGTCATTGCCAATACCAGAGACATGAAGTCGTTCTTGTTGCCTGACGGCCTCAATGCCACACGTGCACAGGTACGTGATGCATCATTCGGCAACACCGGTACCAATGATGACTTCGGTGGCAGCACCAGTACCAATGCTCATACATGGTACACGAGCAATCTGTCCGGCAGTGGACTGCCCAGTGCCAATATGAAGACAGAGAATGTGCTTGTCACAAGCTCAAGCACCACTTCCACTAAGGAGTTGACCAAAGGAATGATAAGCATACAGTTGCTGCGTGCCGTCTCCAGAGTGCGCTTCGTCTTCGCGCGTGCAACAGACTTGGACGATGTAGAGATAAAGAGCATCGTCATATCAAGCGCTGATGGCATCTACAAGCAAGAGAAACTCTTCTACACATCCGAAGAGACGACCAGCCTTACAGGCGATACAGAGACATGGAGCATCGAGCACGACTGGACCTCTTCCGCTACACCTGCTACCCCTAACGAGTGCAATGACCTGACGAGTCTGAAACGTGGAGATAGTGAGACCGCGCAGGCCTACGAGACAAGGATTAACACAGCCATCAGCAACAATCAAGCTACGGAATATGGCAGAACCTATATCCGCGAGACCAATGCACCGCTGACAGCCACCATCACCTACATCTGCGAACAGACAACGCTGACGAAGACCATCACCCTTAACAACCTACAGGATCCAACATCCACCACCCAACACTCAACATCGTTGCCCCGCAACCACACCTGGCTTGTCTATGGCTACTTCGACAAAGGATCATTGGAGTTGACGGCAACTGCACAGCCATGGGACTTGTATGAAGGGACAGTTAGCTACGAGGAGGATATGGTAACAGTAACCAACAAAATAAAGTGGACGGACAACACATACGGATATCTTGACGGCAACAGTTCTAGTGGTGAGCTGGTATTCATAACCGACCAAGAGGGAGGAGAAGCAGTTATTGAAGGTAAGTTTACCTTCGATGCTCCACGTCCTGCCGTCTGGCATGCTTCGCTCATACACCAAAAAGGCAACGAAGATGCAATCATGTTCGTTACGACCGACGATGACGGCAACGAGACCTACTCATCCACAGTGAGTGGACCGGTAGGCAAGGAAGGTACAATCAGGATACATACCACGAACAACAAGACCACAGTCGATAACTGTGTACAGCTGAAGTTCTCCATACGACGGACTCTGAACAACGAGAATATCAGCGTGGAGGACGGCATCATCGGAGAACGTACATACTACATCAATCAGTTGAAGAACTCCATTTAGCAGCAGAATGAGAACCATAGGCAGACATATTGCAAGCATACTGACAGTGCTGTTGGCAGTGGCACTGTTCCATTCGTGTGCGAAGGACGAAGACATCGAGACAGTAGTCGGCGATGGTGAGGCACGACTGTCGCTTGTCTTCAGCACAGGCGAGCTGTCACTGACACGTGCCATCACACAAGTGGCAGGAGTGGAAGAGTATAACGAGAACGTCATCCATCGTATGGACGTGTTCTTCTATCCCCTTGCTGCCATGGGAGAAGATCAGGAGGCAAAGAAAGCTGTGCTGCATCTGTCGTATAACAGTCTTGACGTACAGAGCACGTATGAGATAAAGAACAAGATTGTGTCGAAAGGTACGCTAAACACACTCGGTCTGACCAGCGACGGCGCACAGTGCTATGTCTATGTAGTGGCAAACGCTCCGTCTACCATAACATCGTTCGATGACTACAGCACCATTGCCGAAGTAAAGGCGCAGAGGATAGAGGCAAGTTCTTTCGCAGACTTGGATTGGACCAAACGCAAGCAGGACGAGTTTGTCATGACAGGTGCAGGTAATGCCACATATGCTTTAGCCACTACAACTCTGTCGGGCAACATAGAGCTAAAGCGTGTAGCTGCCAAGATAGAGTTCCGCGTGACGAATGTCAAAGAGTCGATAACGGATGAAGGCGGTAATGTGTGGGTATCCGACAAAGAAAATATGCACATACAGTTTAACGACGGTGTGAAGGCAACTAACATCGGAGGCACAAAGACCGTAGATAAAGCTGACTATTTCGATACGACGAATTCTTCTACTAAAGGGGAGTATATAACGCTGACGAATGAGAACAGTACTGGCACATCATACTTTCACCAATATCCATTCTACTCCTATCCATCTGACTGGACCGACGGCACAGACGAAGAAGCCTATGCCACACTCACTGTTCCATGGGCGAGGGTGAAGAACGACGATGACGGGAATCCCATGAAGGATAGTAATGGTAAATACGTGCTGGCAGGAAGCTATCTCACCACTTACTACCAGATACCAATAGGCAACAATGCCAAGGGCATCGTCTCGAATGCTTACTACAAGATGGGCATCGACGTGGGCATCATCGGTAGCTTCGACCCGAACGAACCTGTCACATTGGAGGACAACAGCTACATCATCGTCGACTGGACCTCCGGAATGCTTCTGCCTATTGCGATGAAGAAGATTACCTATCTGGCAGTAGAAGAAGACGAAGTCGATATGTACAACGTAACGGAGAGAGAAGTCAAGTTTGTTACTTCCGACGTAGATAAGACTACCGTAAAGGTGTCTCAGGTGAAGTTCACCGACTACTATCACACAAGTAACGATGATATTACGGAGGTAACATTGGCAGGGAGCGAAAGCCACACGTATAATCATGGAACGTTAAGCGGTACGACCATAAGTCTGAACAGCTTCACTCCGACCATTGTGACAAAGAAGAATGGCGAAACCACTGAGACATATGTCAAGCTGAATTGTAATATCGATGAAGACAAGACCTATGTCCCCTACCAGATAACCGTAGAGGTGGCGCTGAACAGTTCTTCGAGCACCACCATTAGGGAACAGATTGTCTTCACTTGGTATCCACCGATATACGTTGTCGGACATCGGTCTAACGGAAAGGTTTATGTAAATGGTACGGATCGCAATAGCGGTTATGGCGGAGTAAATACCTCAGGCGTAAATGGCCAAGGTGACAACAATAACAGAAATATTTACGAAGTACACATTTCTGCCTTGCCCGCAAACAATCCCAATTCCGACAAATACACTTCAATTGGCGATGTCAGGGAGACGGTAGCAAAAAACATCACAAATACATACACAAGCTATTACACGACACGTACAGACGAAGATGTCGATAAGATGCTTGCCCCGACATTCATCATAGCATCATCCTACGGAAAGACGACCAGCTTGAACTCATATAGCAATGTTGAACGTCGTTGTTCTACCTATCAGGAGGATGGTTATCAAGGCGGGCGATGGCGCATCCCTACAGAAGGAGAGATTTATTTCATAACAAGTCTGTCCGATAAAGGTGTAATACCTTCGTTGTTTGAACTTAACAATGGACAGAACGACAGTTACGCATCTTCGAGAGACGGACGCTATTTTTCACGTAATTACGTTCGTTGCGTCTACGACCTTTGGTACTGGGGCGAGGAGCATACGCAGTATGCAACGACATATAATTGGGGTACACCTTAATACAAGCCAACAATGATTCGCATCATCTACATATTATTATCCATGCTGCTATTAGCTTCGTGCAGCGACGAGCAGCAGTATCAGGACATTGACGGGGATGGAGGCAAGGTGACATTGAGTTGCAGCGTCAGTATCCCCAGCACATCCACTGCCGAGACACGTGCTATGGGCGATATGACAGCAGCCAAGAGCAAGGATCTCGACCTCTGGCTTGTGGTGTTCGACAGTGAAGGCTTCCTCGTGGAGTCGGCACAAGCATACGAGCAAGCCTCGACAGGAGACAACACGACCTTTAGGACAACATTCGCAGTCCAGCTAAGCCGCTCGACCAAGAAACGCATCATACACTTCGTGGCTGTCGACTTCACCAATGCTCCAATTACATTCACAAAGACCGACTGGGATGAGAAGATGGCCGCTCTCCCCTATGGTCATCAGACTGAAGTCATCAGAAACCTTACGGTGCCTCATCCCGTAGATGCCTACTGGCAAACGACAGCGGTAAACACCATTCACGAAGACACCAAGTTCACAGATATCCCCCTCATCCGCAACTTTGCTAAAGTCGAAATCACGTCTAAGGCATCTGATTTCGTATTGGAAGGATTCGCCATTTGTCATGCACCCGACAAGGGAACCGTTGCACCCTACAACTCTTCCATTGGTGAGTTTGTGGACTACATAAAGTCCGGCGCTACATCCAAGGATTATACTGATTTGAGTGGCTATCACGGCATAATACCAGCAGATGCAGGTTATCAGAATACGCCGGAAGGAGATGGCGACGGTGGTTTGACATTCAATAAGGATGAGAAGTTCCTCTACGAGATTCCCAATTCGGAGGGCAATACGAAGGGACAGACCTACATCATTGTAAAGGGAAAGTACAACGGGGGCAACAGCTCTTACTATAAGGTTGATTTCGTGAAACGCGGAACCGAAGGTATGGAATACTATGACATCCTGCGTAACATCTTCTACAGTGGTGAGATTCAGAGTGTGACAGCCGACGGCTATGCCTCTGCCTACCTTGCCTCGCAGGCAGCAGCCAGCAACAACATCTCTGCATCTACAACGACATCGGGCATACCAAACATCAGCGACGGACAGCAACGCATATTCGTCTCAAGTACCTTGGTCGTAATAACCAAGAACGAGCCCGTGACGATGAAGTATAAGTATATCCCCGATATCACATCAGGAGTTACCTATGGCAACGGTGAGGTGCAATACAACAAAACGCTTGACTTTGCCACACAGGACGACAATGGTTCTGACGATTCTGACGGATGGCGCACTCTGACTATTACTCCGAATGGCAATCCGCCCTCAGGAGGTTCCATTAAGAGTGGAACTATTCACTTCTATGTGAATACAGGTGTAGAAACAGATGAAATCCTCACGCGTGATGTGCAGGTTGTCTACCGTGAGCCATTCAGTCTCGCAGTCACTTGTCCGGCAGAGGTCGCTAAGACTACAGGAACTGCCGTCACCGTGACTCTGCAGATATCAAAGGACTTCTACGAGAAGATGTTCCCACTGACATTCTACGTTGAGCCTTCACCCAAGACTCTCTATCCGGATGCCAGCCGGAACAGTCTGCCAGTACACTTGGGGAAAAGCCTCGCTGGCGGCAATACCAACTCCTTCTCCTATGAGAAGACCATCACATGGGAGGAATATCAGGTGCTCAATGCACCTACGGGAACGAACTACAAGGAACTTCCATGCTACTTCCTGACAAACTGCGCCGAGAGTGCAGCAACGGTTTATGCTTATAATGAATACTGCGGCAATGCCGTCAACTGTTCGTTCGTTAATAAGGAGCCTGTCCTGAACAGTGTTACCCTCTCAGGTGCACAGTATTATGGGACGGGACGAACCGCTACTTTGGATATCGATGCTGCGGATGCTACGAAGGAGTTGGAAATAACAATCGCGGAAGTAGGTGGCGGAACGACTACTATCCCATGGGTATCGGGACAGACATCCTATACATACACCACTCGGACATTCGGCGGAAAGATTTCTGCCACTGTTTCTGTCAAGAATGATACGGAGAGCATAAGCGTTTCGCAGACAAGGAATACCCTGAAGCAGCCTCAGTTTACTGCTACGGGTGATGGACTGAGCCGGGACTATTCATATGGACAGGGCTGGAGAACCTACTCCTACTCCGCAAGCAACCAGTCAGTGACGATCATGAATAGCAGCGGCACTACCATAGGCTCTGGCACTATAAGCACAACGGGCTTTGTCAGCGATGTAGTGATTGAAGGACTTACCAGTGAGAACGATACCATCACGCTCCAGTATTCGTTCACACCTACCTATACTAGTTGGGGTTGGGGCGGCCAGCAAACTGAAACTGGTACGACACAGACACGCAGTGTCAACACAACTGTTTCAGCCTTGACGAGTGGTACGGCAACTCTGAACTTCTCGAACTGACAATGACAGCACCGCCATTGAAATACTGTCTCTTGCTGCTGCTTCTCTTCTCCTGTGCTCCGCAGGCGAAGAAGGCAGCTGAGGCTGTGCCTGCAGACGAACGTCATTACAGCATGCCCGATGTGCCTTCTACACTGCGTGAGCCTGCAGCAAGGGCGGAGTATGCGGTGACACACTACTGGGAGCGGTTCGACTTCAACGACCCGTCATTGGCACAAGACTCCATATACATGGAGCAGGCTTTCGTGGACTATGCCGCGATACTGCCTCTCGCCCACGAGTCCATAGCCTCTGCCAGCATACGTCAGCTGCTACGACAGACAGAGAAGACCGCAGCAGGCAGCCGACTGATGTATCTGGCTAAGCATTACCTGGGACATCCCGAGTCGCCTATACGCAATGAGGCGGTGTATGTGCTGTTCCTCAAGGAGTATGCCGCACTGCCATCGACACCGCTCGCAGAGCGCGAACGGGCAGACTATATGGCTGCACAGCTGTCGAAGAACAACGTCGGCACCATGGCTGCCGACTTCAGCTATACCGACCGCAACGGTCGCCACGGCAGTCTCTACCAGACAGAGAGCGAGCTGACACTCCTCTTCTTCTACAATCCCGACTGTGAGAACTGTCACCGTCTGCTGACTGCCATCTCGCAGAATGGTCTGCCCATAGGTACAGACCGCCTGACGGTCTTGGCTGTCTATGGCGACAACGACACCTCCCTATGGCAGTCGAGCCGGCAGCCCATACCCGACGGATGGATAGATGTGATTGGTCCGGAGATAACCTCCAACCAGCTCTACTACATCCCTGCCACCCCCTCCCTCTATCTGTTGGATAAGGACAAGCACGTCCTCCTCAAGGATGCCCAACCGGACGTACTCGTCCAGAAGCTCACAGAGCTCCAGTGAACGTGTCATGTCCTTTTATTGTCCGCTGAACTTAGACGGGTGCGCCGCGCACTCCTATCCCCAGTCTAAGCGTAGCGCAGACTGGGGATAGAAGCGATGTCATCTATCCGTGCCTCGAAGAGGTACACGCGCCACGGGACATGGACATTAAGCGTGTCGCGTGTCAGACCTTGATAGGACATGGTGCCTCGAAGAGGTACATTGAATGCATAACCCCTGACTAAGGGAGC
>CAVHJI010000084.1:0-8569 GCA_963636255.1 Bacteroidaceae bacterium
ATGTCAGCGACTGCAGCAACGGCGTTGGATGATGGATGTTGAATATTGGATGTTGAGTGTTGGATGATGAATATTGGGTGTAGGTTTCTCCATTCCCTTCAGGGGAGGGCTGGGGTGAGGCTCTTGGGGGTTGGTATCCTGTCCTGTGGCGTGTGTACTTCTCCAATGGTGCAGGGAACAGATTTATTTGATAACTTTGCACGCGAAGATGCGACATGCAATCAACATCATATCATCATTTGTCACGGCACTGTTGCTAACGCTGTACAACGCTGCGGCACAGGACGTACAGCCGCTGCCCAAGTATGAGGTAAGGGCGGCATGGGTGACAACTATCTATGGTCTGGACTGGCCCAAGGCAAAGGCTACATCGGAAGAGGGCATACGCCGGCAGAAGGAAGAGCTGCTTGACATTCTCGACCGACTGAAGGCTGCGAACTTCAACACCATATTGCTACAAACGCGTATGCGCGGTGACGTGGTCTATCCATCAAACATAGAGACCTATAACGAGATTCTGACAGGACACGAAGGCCAGAACCCCGGCTATGACCCACTGGCTTTTGCCATTGAGGAGTGTCATAAGAGGGGGATGGAATGCCACGCATGGATGGTGTCGATACCATTAGGCACCCGCAAGCACATCAGTGCAATGGGCAGCAAGTCTGTAGTCAGAAAGCATCCGGACATCTGCCTGACATACCGCAACGAACACTATCTGAACCCAGGTAATCCGAAGACCAAGGAGTACTTGATGGAGCTGACGCGCGAGGTCATAACCAAGTATGACGTTGACGGTGTGCACTTTGACTACCTGCGTTATCCCGAGCGTGCCAACAACTTTCCCGACCGCGCAGAGTTCAGGAAGTATGGCGGCGGCAAGAGTCTCGACGACTGGCGGCGTGACAACATCACGCAGATTGTGCGCTATATATATAATGGAGTGAAGGCACTGAAGCCATGGGTCAAGGTGAGCACATCGCCTGTGGGCAAGTTGAGGGACACATCTAGATATACCAGCCAGAATTGGAACGCCTATAACGTGGTGAAGCAGGAGGTCGACCGCTGGCTTGAGGAAGGCATACAAGACCAGATATACCCGATGATGTACTTCCGTGATGACGCATTCTATCCATTTGTACTCGACTGGCACGAGGAGAGCCATGGACGACAAGTCATACCAGGACTGGGCATCTACTTCCTTGACCCGAAGGAGGGCAACTGGAAGACGAGCGACATCTACAGACAGATACACTTCCTGCGTCGTCACGGACTGAGCGGACAGGCCTACTACCGCACACAATATCTGACAGACAACACTCAGGAAGTGTACGACATGCTGCAGGAAGACCTGTATAAGGCTCCGGCACTGGTACCGCCAATGATCTGGATAGACAGCATTGCACCCACATCACCGGCAAGACTGACCATAGACAGACAGCCTAACGGATACACAAAGCTGAGCTGGCAGCCTTCGACAGACAATGACAGTTCTGCGCCCGAACCACTGTATAACGTCTATGCATCGGACACATACCCCATCGACACATCAGACGCACGATGCCTCGTGGCACAACGTGTCAGAGGTACCAGCTACACACACATCAGGATAGTGCCAGGTGATGACAAGAGATTCTTTGCCGTGACAGCTGTAGACCGCTTTGGCAACGAGAGCGATGCCACAAGCACGACACCAACAGAATAGGGCAGAACCAGACTATATGGAGCAGACGTTCAGCGGAAGGATACGCTGTGCGTTTCACGTACGTCGTTGTAGTTGAGGAAGCTGACGTTCACCTTGAGAGACGTACCCGCAGAACGGAGATAGCTCTCCACGGGAAGTGACATGTAGGCACGCGAGATGTATGCCTCAGGGTCGTCGTAGGCGTTGTGATAGATGGACAGATAGACGTTGTCGCCATCGGCAGAGCGGCGCACAGAATCCTCCAAGAGCAGCAACTTGTGTATGCCGCCGGCATTCTTCACCTCGAGAACAATGTTGAGATACTTGAGTCCACCCCACATACTCTGCAAGGACACGGGTGCCGTAGATGCGCTGTCGGCATATGCCGATGCATACACAGGCGCACGGGATAACGTCAGCGACGGCGAATAGATGCGCACACCGCCATTGACCTGTTCGTAGTAACCGACGACACGAAGCGTGGTGTCGGGAGAGGACGTAAAGCCAGATTTGTTTTCAGCCACGACATGTGTCTCTCCGTCATCGGTCTCTATGGTCTCGGGACTACCTGTATGGTCGGTATGCAAGGTATAGAACACCTTCTCGACCGGAGGATAGTGATAGTCGTCATCACTGCACGATGCTGCCAGTGCAACGACAAAGAGAAGAGGCATTATGTGGCGCAGGCGGTTCATCGTGCAGAATCGTTTACTCCAACGTAGCGAGATAGTTCTTCAGCGGATTGGCATACATCAGCAACAGCTTCTGGCGAAGGAAGCTCTCGTCGCGATTGGGCAGGTCAATCTTGGCAATCTGTCCGTTGACATAATCCAGAAAATGCTGCTCCTCGTCCGCCGTATAGTTGCTACCGGCAAAGCGGTGCGTGCCTTCAAGCTGGTCGTAGGCAACATAGTTGTTTGGATACAGCTCGTAGTTGGAGTGTATGCCACGGTCGATTATGGCAGAGACGCTCGAGAACAGTTCCTGCTTGGACATTGCGGGGTCGAGCTGTTGCAGCTGACCGTTGATGCACGAAGCCATGCGGAATGCAACGCGCCCCTTGAAGCCGAACATTCCCGTCTCCATGTTCTTCAGGTCGTCGGCAGTGGTCTTCTTGTAGTCGTCGTTATCGCGTTTGAGTTGGAACTCACGAGCCTTGAGATAGTCGCACGGGTCATACTCGTAGGAGATGGACAACGGCACGATGTTCATCTCCATGAGGCTCTCGAGCACACCGCCATCGCCACCCATCGCTATCATCTTCAGCACGCTGTCCTGTGTGTGGTCGTTTGAGTCCTTGGCACGTCCCTCGCGCTGTGCTATCCAGATAGACTGTTTCTTGTCGCGGATAGTGTAGCGCATATAGCGTGACATGCGTCGCGACGACTCGAGCATCTGACGCATGGTCAGCGCACGCTGCACTATGAATGACTTGTTGATGCGTACCAACTTCTTTATCCAAGGATAGATGAGCAGGTTGTCGCCGATGGCAATCTCTACGGAATCGAGTCCACTGTCGAAGAGCAGCAGTGAGAGGAATCCGGAGTCGAGGATAATGTCACGATGGTTTGACATGTAGGTATACGCCATCGAGCGGTCCTCAATACGAGACAGATCGATGCTGAGCGATGCGGTGGTGCCTGCTTCCAGCTTCTTGAGGAATCGGTAGCAGAAGGCACGTTGGAACTCCTGCTTGGTCTGGCAGGTACGCATACGTTCGGCAATAACCTCGAACGGCACTCCGGGCATCACGGAGCCCACCACACTGCGGAAAGCAGGGTCGGCGATAAGCTCTTCGTAGATCTGCGGCAGTTCCTCGTCAAGGTACGGTCGTATCTCGTCAAATTCTGTTGTCGTCATGTCCGGTCACGTTAAAATTTATCTTCTATGATGTCTGTCATCACATCCTTTATGTCGAGACCGGCAGCCCTGACCTGTTGTGGTATGAAGCTGGTGGCGGTCATTCCCGGTGTCGTGTTGACCTCAAGAAGGTTTATCTTGTCGCCAGCGGTGATGATGTAGTCCACACGTATTATGCCCGCTGCGCCAAGTATATCGTAGATGGCTTGTGTCACCGCTTGTACGCGGTCGCGCAAGCTGTCGTCGATTTCGGCAGGTGTTATCTCGTCGACACGTCCATTGTACTTGGCGTCGTAGTCGAAGAACTCGTCGTGCGTACGCACTTCAGTTATGGGGAATGCCACCGACTTGGTCTTTGTCTTGTAGCATCCGCAGGTTATTTCCTTGCCGTCGAGGAAGCTCTCGATGACGACCTCGGGAGCCTCGCCGAATGCTTTCTCTATGGCAGGGAGCAACTGTTTGTTCTCCTTTACCTTAGTCACACCGAAGCTGGAGCCGCCAAGGTTGGGCTTGACAAAGCACGGCAGTCCCACTGTGGCGCGTATGGCTTCTTCGTCGATAGGCTGTCCCTTGCGCAGCAATACGGAGTCTGCCACGGGTATGCCAAAGCCTTTGAGATACTGGTTGCATACGAACTTGTCGTAGGTGACGGCAGCTGCCAGTACGCCACAGCATGAGTATGGGATGTGTAGCATGTCGAGATAGCCCTGCAACTGTCCGTTCTCGCCCGGACCTCCATGGATGGTGATATAGGCAAAATCGAACACGTGCTTCGTTCCGTCTGCTGTGAAGCTGAAATCATTGCGGTCTATCGGAGCCGTAGTGCCGTCGGACAGACGGACATGCCAGTCCAGTCCGTGAATGACAACGATATACAGGTCGTACCTGTCCTTGTCGATGAAGGAATACAGTCCCTCTGCGCTGCGCAGGGAGACATGATACTCGGAGGTGTAGCCTCCTGCTACTATAGCAATCGTACGTTTCATTGCAAGTCTCTGTTTATTACGTAATTCCGCCATTTGTCCAGCAGTGCCGCCATATCATCGGGCAGTTCGGAGGTGAAGAACATGTCTTCGCCTGTCACAGGATGCTTGAATCCCAATGTCTTGGCATGCAGTGCCTGACGTGGGCAGATTTTGAAGCAGTTGTCTATGAACTGCTTGTATCTTGAAAATGTTGTACCTCTCAGAATTTCATGTCCGCCATACCGCTCGTCGTTGAAGAGGATGTGGCCGATATGCTTCATGTGCACGCGTATCTGATGCGTGCGTCCGGTCTCAAGGACGCATTCCACCAGCGTGACATAGCCAAAGCGTTCGAGCACACGATAGTGGGTCACGGCATGTTTCCCCATACCGTCGAGCACGACAGTCATCTGCAGGCGGTCCTTAGGGTTGCGTGCTATGTCGCCTTCAACGGTTCCGCTGTCGGTGTCGAAGTTTCCCCAGACCAGGGCATTGTATGCTCGCTTCGTGGTTTTGTCGAGGAACTGTCGTCCGAGTCCGGTCTTGGCTTCGGGTGTCTTGGCAATGACAAGCAGGCCCGAAGTATCCTTGTCGATGCGGTGTACCAGTCCTACGCGCGGGTCATTGGCATTGTAGCATGGCGTGTTCCTGAGATGCCAGGCTATGCCATTGACCAGTGTGCCGTCGTAGTTGCCGTGTCCGGGATGCACCACCATGCCTGCAGGCTTGTTTACGACCATCAAGTAGTCGTCCTCATAGACGATGTCGAGCGGCAGGTCCTGCGGCACCACCTCGTTGTCGTACTTGGGTCTGTCGAGCATGACCGTCACGATGTCGAACGGCTTGACCTTGTAGCTGCTCTTCACCGCATTGCCGTTGACGCGTATATAGCCTGCGTCGGCAGCTTTCTGTATGCGGTTGCGTGAGGCGTTGGGAATCTTGTCGAAGAGATACTTGTCTACGCGGATCATTTCCTGCCCACGATCCGCCTGTGCGCTGAAGTGTTCGTACAGACGTGTACCACCGGCATCGGTAACGATATCGTCCAGATCGTCAATCTCTTCCGTATCGCACAATATGAAATCCTCAGCTTCCATCACTCGAAAATCCAGCGTCACACACTCACCTTATGCACTAAAACCAACTGTCGTCATCGTCCTGCGTCTTGGCTGTCGGGCGTTGCGCACCATCGGGAGCAGCAAGAGACTGCGAGTCACCTCCAAGACTGTCGGTTTTGAAATCATCGCCGGCGCCTACCATGAGTTTCAGCTTGGCTCCATCGGGTACCCTCTCGCCCGACATGAGCAGACGTCCATTATATTTCACTCCATATACCCAGTCCTTCTCGCCGTCGACATACTCCACGCTGTCGAGCTGGAAGCCGGCTGCCATTATGCGTGCCTGCGCCTGACGGAGCGAACTGTTGTCGGCAACATCGGGGATGTCGTGAAGTGGCACGCTAAGAGTGTTGATTGTCAAATAGACCACCCTCCCCTTCTTCACCTTCTGTCCGGCAGAGGGATTGCAGTCGAGCACAGCACCGGCAGGTTCTGTCTTTATGTAGTTGGAGTCAGCGACTTCGCACTCCAGATTAAGGTTGAGGAAGGCGGAGCGTGCCTCCTCCAGTGTCTTACCGACAACGTTGGGCACCTCCACAGCTTCGCCATGATGGGTATAGCTACCCACCCACTTCATCGTAACAACGACCAAAGCGAATGCGACCACCACCATTAGCAGAATGTTAGCCAATAACAACCGCCAACCGCGGAAATAGGGCTTCTTATCTTGCACCATAGTTACACCAATTTGGGCGTAAAGATACAACTTTCCGTTATAGCCGCTGGCTTATCCGCAATCTTTTTTGACAGGCACAGACTTTTAAGATGGACCGTTCATAACAAAGTGTTGGATGGGCACTTGCAGCAGAATCGGGCGGAGAGAATATTAGACTTGCTCATTTCAAACATAAGAGTTGCCCCGATATAACATAATTGTTGGCAGAAGAATATATAAGAGTTGGACCGAGAATATAGATGGATTAGTCCAAGAGGATATATGACTTTGCCCGAGAAGATATATGACTTGGCCCGAGAAGATATATGACTTGGCCCGAGAAGATATATGAGTTGCTCATACCAAAGCTTGGTATGAATATTGCAAGTACTTGGTACGATAATTGCAAGTACTTGGTATGATAATTGCAAGCTTTGGTATGAGGATGTCAGATATCTTCTCGACGGAAGTCAATCGATTGCTAATGCGCTGAAGGATATGCAAATATAGCACAGCAAAGGGCTCTTTGCAAGCGTTTTGACTTATATTTTCGCCTTTTGAACTTTAAGCGGACAGAACTTGAGATTAGTTAAGACCTTAGCCGAACAAGTTTCCTCGGATTCGTCCTGCGACTGTAGTCCTATAGGTCTTGGACTTTGAGTGCGCGTTCGGACCTACGTAGAGGTACATGCACTACGAAAAACAAATCCGGCGTTGCAAGTTGTTTGCAACGCCGGATTACGTTTCACTTTATGTGGCAGTCAGCCAGACGGGGGCGTCTATGCGTTCCTGCTTATTACTCGTTGTTTTCATCGCTGGTGTCGTAGTCGAGCACAGAGTGCTTGTTAGCCACCACACGGTCATATTCTTCCTTCGAGCCTACGATGATCTTCTCATACTCACGCTGTCCAGTACCTGCAGGAATCAGGTGTCCGCAAATAACGTTCTCCTTCATTCCTTCCAGATAGTCGGTCTTGCCATAGATTGCAGCTTCGTTGAGCACCTTCGTGGTTTCCTGGAATGATGCTGCTGACATGAAGCTCTTGGTCTGCAGAGCGGCACGGGTGATACCCTGAAGTATCTGTGTCGATGTAGCAGGGACAGCATCCCTGACCTGAACGAGCTTGAGGTCGCGGCGCTTCAGCATACTGTTCTCATCGCGCAACTTGCGGGCTGTAACAATCTGTCCTGCCTGCAGTGTTTGCGAATCGCCAGCATCGGTGACTACCTTCTTACCCCAGATGCGATCGTTCTCATCCTGGAAGTCGAGCTTATCAACCACCTGCTGCTCAAGGAAGCGTGTGTCACCTGGCTCATTGATCTGAACCTTGCGCATCATCTGACGTACGATAATCTCAAAGTGCTTGTCGTTGATCTTCACACCCTGAAGTCTGTAGACATCCTGCACCTCGTTGACGATATATTCCTGCACAGCCGTTGGGCCCTTAATGGCAAGAATGTCGGACGGAGTTATCTCACCGTCAGAGAGCGGTGTGCCAGCACGTACGTAGTCGTTCTCCTGAACCAGAATCTGCTTCGACAGAGGCACAAGATATTTCTTGACGTCGCCGACCTTTGATGTGACGATAATCTCACGGTTACCACGCTTGACCTTACCCATGGTAATCTCACCATCGATCTCGGATACGGTAGCAGGATTGGACGGGCTACGTGCCTCGAACAATTCGGTAACACGAGGAAGACCACCAGTGATATCACCGGCCTTACTGCCTGAACGCGGTATCTTGACGATGATGTCGCCAACCTTGACCATCTGAGCGTCCTTGACTTCAACGTGTCCGCCCACAGGCAAGTTGTATGTCCTTATCAGCTCACCGTTCTCATCGACGATGCGAGCCAAAGGCACCTTGGTCTTGTCTTTCGACTCGATGATGATCATATCGCTATAACCGGTAGACTCATCGGTCTCTATGGTGTAAGTCACATTCTCAACGACATCTTCGAACTCAATCTTACCGGCAGTCTCGGTGATGATGACAGCGTTGAACGGATCCCAACGTGCAATCAGCTTGCCCTTCTCTACACGGTCTCCTTCGTTGACATAGAGAGTAGAGCCATAAGGCACGCTGTGCGTAGACAGTGTGATGTCGGTGTTCACGTCCTTGAAGTGAACCTCAGCCATACGGCTGACGACAATCTGTATGTTCTGACCCTCGTCGTCGACAGCATTGACTGTACGAAGTTCGTCGAACTCAACCTTGGAGTCGTTCTTAGCGACGATGGATGCATTGGCTGCAATGTTGGCAGCTGTACCACCGGCGTGGAA
>CAVHJI010000085.1:0-8469 GCA_963636255.1 Bacteroidaceae bacterium
ATATATATATGAGTGAGCTCCTCTCACTTCGTAGCGTCCACGGCAGCCTTCAGTCTGTCGAGAGCTTCCTTGAGCACGCTGCGCGGCGAAGCCACATTCAGTCGCATGAAGCCGCGTCCCTCCTTGCCGAACATCTCGCCGTCGTTCAGTGCCATACGTGCATGGTTTACGAACAAATCGTTCAGAGCGTCGTGATCCAGTCCCAAGCCGCGGCAGTCCAGCCAGACAAGGAACGATGCCTGTGGGCGCAGAACTCTTATCTCAGAGATGTTGTCCTTCAGATAGTCTTCTGTGAACAGCACGTTGCCCTCGATGTAGTGAAGCATCTCCTGCCGCCACTGTTCGCCGTGACGGAAAGCTGCTGTCGTGGCTATCGGGGCAAACAGTCCGGGGTCGTTCAGCTCGTTGGCAGTCAGCCAACCGTAGAACCTGTCGCGTATCTGCTTGTTGGGTATGACGCAGAAGCTGCTTACGATGCCGGCTATGTTGAATGTCTTGCTCGGTGCACCGAACGTGATGCTGCACTGTGCCGCTTCGTCACTGACGGTCGCAAAGGGTGTGTGCTTCAGTCCCCACAGAGCCATGTCGCAGTGAATCTCGTCGCTTATCACGAGCAGTCCGTGCGTGTAGCAGAAGTGTGCCAGCCGGCGCAGTGTCTCCATGTCCCAGACGATGCCTGCCGGATTGTGCGGATTGCTAAGTATCAGCAGCTTGCACTTGTCGTCGCAGACGTGCTCCAGGTTGTCGAAGTCCATGGAGTAGCTGCCGTCGGTGTTCTCATGCAGCGGATTGTAGACCACCTCATGTCCGTTGTCCTCAGGCACAAGCCGGAACGGATGGTAGACGGGCGGCTGTACGATGACCTTATCGCCCTCCTTCAGGAAACGGTTGACTACCAGTCCAATGCCTTTCACGATGCCCGGGATGTATGTCAGCCACTCGCGTTCCACCGTCCATCCGTGGTGGCTCTTCAGCCAGTCCATGACGCTGGGCCAATAGTTGTCCGGCTCAATGGTGTAGCCGAAGATGGGGTGCTCCATGCGCTGCTTCAGCGCATCTGTAATGAATGGTGGCGTGGCGAAGTCCATGTCGGCGACCCACAGTCCTGTGATGTCGTCGCGTCCGTAGCGTTCCTTCAGTGAGTCTGTCTTCAGTGCGCCGGTACCACGGCGTTCTATGATAGTGTCAAAGTTGTACATTCTGTTTCTCCCTGTATGTGCCTTATTGTTGTTCTATGTTTGCGCAAAGTTAGGAAACTTTTCTTTTACGTATAGGAAACTTTTCTTTTACGCAAACGTGCGTTTCGCTTGCCAAAAAAGGAACTCCGTTTTTTTATTGCTTCGATTTACTTTTCCTTTGTCGCACGAAAAAATGTAGGACGAACATTCACCGACAAGATGGACAACAGACTGAATATTCCGGTTCTGACCGTGACTGGTTCCGACAGCACTGGCGGTTCAGGCGTACAGGCGGACATCAAGACCATTGTTGCGCTGGGAGGCTATGCCGTGTCTGCCATCACGTCGGTCACGGTGCAGAACACCTTGGGCATACAGGACTTCTTCGACCTGCCCGCCGACATTGTGGCAGGGCAGATAGAAGCCATTATGGACGATGTGCAGCCTGTGACAGTGAAGGTGGGCATGGTGCGGAGTGTTGCTGTGGCAGATGCTGTTGAGGCTGCCCTGCGGCGTTATGCCCCGCCGTATGTGGTCTACGACCCGATAGCCGTGTCGGCTTCCGGCGACGTGCTCATGACGGCAGACGTGGCTCAACGTATCCGCCAACGGCTCCTCGGACTGTGCACTCTGGTGGTGCTCGACCGTGAGACCGCACAGCTGCTGCTCGATTGCGACGTCAATACGCAGAAGGACCTTGTCGATGCCGCCCGAACACTGACGGGCATGGGCTGCAAGGCTGTGCTGCTTCAGGACAGCCGCCTCTTCCCGGGCACCAGCACAGACATACTGCTCACCGCCGATGCTGCCGACAGCCCCGTGTTCTATTCCTCGCCTGTGATGTCCACGGCACTCCACGGCATCGGCGGAACGTTGTCATCGGCGATAGCCACTTATCTGGCTCTCGGCAATGGCATTGCCGACAGTGTGGCGAAAGCCAAGAGCTACATCAATCAGCAGATTGCCTACGCCCGTCACCTTGAAGGACGGGGCGCTGAGCTCTACAACCAGTTTGTCGACCTCATAGCGACACATTACCGCACCAGCAGCGACGTGCGCTTCTATGCCGAACAGCTGAATGTCAGCAGCCGTTACCTGCTGCAGGTGACGCGCCGCACGGCAGGCAAGACGCCCAAGATGCTTATCGACGAGTTCCTGACAGCACAAGCCAAGACGCTGCTCGACGACGGCAGGCACACCGTGCAGCAGGTGGCATACGAACTGGGATTCAAGCAGCAGGCTCATTTCACCTCTTTCTTCAAAAAGATGACGGGCACCGCTCCGAGCAAGTACAAGAAAACCTAATTCCAAAACGAAACATTAATATCTACTGACATCATGACAGACGACAGACAGACACTCAACCGCAACCTGGCCCAGATGCTCAAGGGCGGCGTGATTATGGACGTGACCACTCCCGAACAGGCGCGAATTGCGCAGGATGCAGGGGCATGTGCAGTGATGGCGCTCGAGCGCATTCCGGCAGACATACGTGCTGCAGGAGGCGTGTCGCGAATGAGCGACCCGAAGATGATACGCGGCATACAGGAGGCGGTCAGCATTCCGGTGATGGCAAAATGTCGCATCGGTCACATCGCCGAAGCGCAGATCCTGCAGGCTATAGACATCGACTACATCGACGAGAGTGAGGTCCTGTCGCCTGCCGACGACGTCTATCACATTGACAAGACGCAGTTTCGTGTCCCGTTTGTGTGCGGAGCACGCGATTTGGGCGAAGCCCTGCGCCGTATTGCCGAAGGTGCCACTATGATACGCACCAAGGGCGAGCCCGGCACGGGCGATGTGGTCCAGGCTGTGCGCCACATGCGGATGATGCAGAGCGAGATACACCGGCTGATGTCCATGTCTGCCGACGGGCTCTTCGAGGCGGCGAAGCAGCTGCAGGCACCGCTCGACCTTGTGCGCTATGTCCACGATCACGGCAAGCTGCCGGTGGTGAACTTCGCCGCTGGAGGCGTGGCGACACCTGCCGATGCTGCGCTGATGATGCTGCTCGGAGCTGAAGGCGTGTTCGTCGGTTCCGGCATCTTCAAGTCCGGAAATCCGTCCAAGCGTGCTGCAGCCATCGTACAGGCGGTGACGAACTATAACGACCCGTGCAAACTTGCAGAACTGTCTGAAGATCTGGGCGAAGCCATGGTGGGCATCAACGAGCAGGAGATTTCGCTGCTGATGGCAGAACGCGGCAAGTGACCCGCACGGCGCACGTCTACATATATAATAAGGTGTAACACCGGAAACAAAGAGAATGAGGATAGCTGTATTGGCTCTGCAGGGAGCCTTCGCCGAGCACGAACATCGTCTTCGCGAGCTGGGCGTGGAGTGCTTCGAGGTGCGGCAGCGTTCCGACTGGGATGCGCCCAAGGACGGACTGATAATCCCCGGAGGCGAGAGCACGGTCATGCTGAAGCTGCTCGACGAGCTGCAGCTGTTCGACCCCATCAGGGGCGACCTGCTGGCGGGACTGCCTGTCTTCGGCACTTGTGCCGGACTGATTCTGCTGGCACGCCATGTCGAGGACGAGGAAGCACGGCGACTCGCCGTCATGGACATCAGCGTGCGCCGCAATGCCTACGGCAGACAGTCGGGCAGCTTCCACACAGTGGCGCCGATGGAAGGTGTGGGGCGGGCGGTCCCGATGACCTTCATCCGTGCACCCTACATCAGCAATGTGGGCAGCGGCGTCGACGTGTTGGCGACAGTCGACGGGCACATCGTCGCCGCACGTCAGGATGCGGCTCTCGTCACAGCCTTCCACCCCGAGCTGGACAGCGACACGTCGGTCCATCGCTACTTCATCAGCGAGTTCGTACAGCCATAGCCGAAAAGTTATTACCTTTGCCGTCCCTTAAAGCAACAGAGCGTGCTGTCACCGTCCTCGGGGAAGGGCACGCCTGCAATAGAGTTGGGGTATTTAACTTTCGCAATGAGAAATCAGACTTTCGACAGACTCTTCACGCACGACTTCGTGCGCATGTGCACTGCCAACATGCTTCTTCATGCAGCCCTCTACATGATTCTCCCACTGTTGCCTTTCGTCATGTCCGGCCGCTTCGACGTTCCTGTCGGCGAGGCGTGGTGGGGATATGCGTCATTTGCTGTGGGCTGTGTGGCTGCGGCATTGTTCAATGCGTGGCTGTGCGACACCTATAAGCGCAAATATGTATTCATGCTTTCATCGGTGGCACTGGCTGTGTGCTGTGCCGCCATGGTCGTGTCAGATAGCAGCGTGCTGCTGTGCGTGCTCATGGCAGCTGCCGGAGCGTGCTACGCCACTGCGTCTGCGTCCGGCATCACGGTGAGCATCGACATCACGGAGTCGAGCCGCCGCAGTGCTGCCAACCGCGCCTATTCCCTGTCGGCATGCGTGGGACTGCTCGTCGGCACTGGTCTGGGGACGGGCTTCTTCCGTCTGTGGGGCTTCGAGACGTGCGCCTATGTCGCCGCCGGCGCACTGCTGATGGCAGCCTTGCTCGTCGGTCGTGTCTACGTGGCATTCAGAGCGCCTGTGGGCGTCAGCCTTGTCAGCATGGACCGCTTCTTCCTGCCACGGGCGTGGGTGCTGTTCTTTAATGTCGGTGTGCTCTTCTTCGTTGCCGGACTGCTGGCTCCGCTTGCCATCGGTGGCAACAAGACGGTGTTTGTGGTCATGGCGCTGCTCTCCGCCGTCATCATGCCGCTGACGCGCATGTTCGTCAAGCTCTCCCATCACTGCCAGCGCAGCACCGCCAATGCCACGTGCTACATGGCCCTCAATGCCGGACTGCTCGTCGGCATGTCCGCAGCCTTCCGCCTCATGGACAGCGATGCCATCTTCCTCCATGCAGCTGCTGCCGCAGTGGTTGGACTTTTGATGTTTGTCGCAGTCACCTTGCCCTACTTCCACCGCCACATTGTCAGAAACTGATCATCGTTTCAGGTAGAAGTACTTCCACAGCGGGGCAATCATGAGCGACTGGCGGAACGTGCCGTCGACAAGCATCTTGAACACCTCCTCCTCCTTGATTGGCGTCACCTGCAGATACTCCGTCTCGTCGAGATGCTGTGTGCCCGTAGGCTCCACGTCGGTCGCCACGAAGCAGTGCGTCAGGTTATTCGTCGTGCTTGGGTTTGCCGATATGGTCATGAGCTGTTGCCACGTGCCGCCGCTGTAGCCGGTCTCCTCCATCAGCTCGCGCTTGGCAGCCTCGAGCGGCGTCTCGCCCTTCTCAATCACTCCTGCCACAATCTCGAAGCCCACCTCGTCCAGCGCATGACGGTACTGCCGCTCGATGAGGATGCAGCCGTCGCGTGTCACGGCAATCACGTTCACCCAGTCGGGATACTCCAGCACGTAGTACTCGTGGTTGATCTTGCCGTTCGGCAGCTGCACCTCGTCGCGTCGTGCCGTCAGCCACGGGCGGCGTATCAGGTATTCACTGCTCAGCGTCTTCCACTGCTGCTTGTCTTCTGCTTTGTCCATAGTCTGCTGTCCTTTCTCTCTTTCAGTATGTCTACTATCGCAAAAGTACAAAAAAGTGCGGCACAACCCCGGAGTGCAACCTCCAAAGTTGTGTCGCGTGTTGCGTGATATAGTGTTGTATTCTCCCTTCCCTTCAGGGGCGGTGTGAGGCTCTATTCTGCCGCCCACTTTATGAGCTCCTGCATGAACATCCGGCTGTCCTTGCCCCACCAGTTTGTGTCCATGTTCTTGTGGACATTGCGGTCGCCGTCGGGGTTGCCCATCAGCAGACCCACCATGGTCTCCCCTATGACATACAGCTTGCCGCCGTTTCCGGTTTTGACGTATGCGCCGTGGACGTGTCCGCCCTCCATGCACATGCTGGCGGGAATACCGCTTGTCACCGTGCGCGAGCCGCTGTAGGGTACGCCCCATTCGCCGCTGAAGATCTCGCCTTTCAGACTCACGGCGCCGCAGTTGCCCGGCACGTCCTCGATGTCTCCGCCGATCTCGATGCCGAAGGGACGCGTTATGTCGTTTGCTCCGTACTCATCGAGAATGACGCGGTAGGACTCCTCGTCCACCATCATAATCACGCTGCCACCGTTGCGTATATACTGCACGATGTCGCGCTTCTCTGATTCGGTGAACTGCTTCTGGAGCGCACGGCGCAGGGGCGAGAGGATGAGCACCACGTCGATGTCCTTCAGCTGGTCCGCCGTCAGTTCGGCATGATTCTCCACATACTCCATGTCAAGCTTGTCCAGTATCTTCTTGTAGTCCGGAATCACGTAGTCGTAGAATGTGCTGCTGACTCCGGGGTCTACGAGTTGTCCGTGCGAGAGGTCGAACATCATCATCTTCTTCTGCTGTGCGACCGACGGCAGTGCCACTGCCACGAGTATTGCTACAAGCAGGCATTTCATTGTTCTTATAGTCTTTTATGTCGTGATGGAATATCGTTGTGGAGTATGGCGGTTGCATTTATTTGTACAGAGCCTCGGCAAGGCTGTTCACGCTGCCTTCGCTCTCCTTCAGCTCGGGATATGCCTTCTTCAGTGCTGCGGCGAAGTCGGCAGCCGTCTTCTTGTCCTTGAGCAGCTGGCGCACATTCTGCATATACTTCAGACGATACTGCGCGTCGGCTCTCTTCACCACGCCGCCATGACTGCCGGCAAACAGCTGTGCACCCGTGCCCAGCGACTGCTCCAGTTCGGCAATGCGTGCGTCCACCGCTTTTGCCGACGATGCGTAGAGACCGTTGATGTGGCTGCGTGTTGGTGCCCAGTGTGTCAGGCAGACGGTGTTGCCGATGAGAATGGCGGCTGCGGGGAAATCGTTCGATGCCCCATGGCTGAACTTGAAGGAGACGCCTGCGAACACCTGCGACGAACCGAACGGAACCTCTGACACGCTGCCGGTCGGCAGGTCCACCATTGCGTCGCCGAAGTTCTTCTGGAAGCCGCTCATCATTCCTGCATACGCGCCCTCCTTGGTGAATTTGCCCATGCCCTCAGCCATTACCATCGGGTTCGTGCCGGTGCTGCCGAGGTGATAGTCGGTGATGCGTGCCGCTACCGGCTTACCGATTTTGCTGAGGTACTGCCCGAATTCGGCGGCGTTGTCCTTGAACAGCGGCTCCTCCAGGGTGACGAGGGAGTCGCGTCCCTCCACGATGTAGCTGGCGTCGGCCATTACGTCGTTGCTGTAGTAGACGTGCAGGCGGAAGCCGTTGTAGTTGTAGGCCTCAAACTTGCCTTTTGTCTGTGCTGTTGCCGTCAGGGCAACCATGCTCACGAGGACGAATAGTAACTTCTTCATGATTTCTTGTTTCTTGTTTTTTTGACGTTAGTGTTTTCTTTTAGACAGATGCAAAGTTAGGCAGGGCTGCCGCCGCCATCAAGAAGTTACTCTCGCGTCAGATAGTTACATCGAGGTGAGCATTGCAGACACTCAGCGTCTTCGGTGTCAGTGCTTTAATCTTGTTTAAGAAAATCTTGAGAGCATGTTGCGTGATATTGTGTTGTATTCTCCCTTCCCTTTAAGGGAGGGCTGGGGAGAGGCTCTTGCGTGATGCGTGCCAGTTATGTAAAGTGCACGCTTAACGCAACACGCGACCCATAACACGTCTAAGGTTTTCTCTGGCAGTCTCCGGCTTCAGCGCCTCCTCCTCCGTCATGTCGGTGGGAGTGATGCACTCCACCCGGTCGAAGCCGGCACTCAGCAGAGCCTCGCGGTCGTCCACGCATCCTGCCACGAGCACCGTCGGCACCCCGTGCTTCGCAGCCCGCCGCAGCAACCGTTCCGGCAGCTTCCCCATCAGCGTCTGCCTGTCGGCATGTCCCTCACCGGTTATCACCACCGTGTCCTCCGTCAGCAGGCTGTCGAAGTCCAGCAGATCCAGCAGCAGGTCCGCTCCCGACGTCACCTCCGCCCCCAGGTACTCCATGAAGGCATACCCCAGTCCGCCTGCCGCCCCTGCACCAGGCAGCTGCGAGCAGTCGCGTCCGAAGTGGCGTGCCGACATCTCCGCAAACAGCCGTGCCTGCCGGTCCAGCGTCACCACCGCCTCCACCGTCGCCCCCTTCTGCGGACCGTACACCGCTGCAGCACCCTGCAGGCCGTACAGCGGATTGCGCACGTCGCTGGCAAGCGTGAAGCGGCACTCCCTCAGGGCAGGCATCTCCAGCACCCTGTCGATGGTCTCGCCTCGGGCGAAGATGTGCACCAGTGCCTGCAGCATCCCGCGTCCGCAGTCGCTCGTGCCGCTGCCGCCCAGCCCTATTATGAAGCGGCGGCATCCGTTGTCCAGCGCATGGGCAATCAGCT
>CAVHJI010000086.1:0-8359 GCA_963636255.1 Bacteroidaceae bacterium
TTCATGTTCTGCCGAGCCAAGGGCGAAGGCAAAAGAAGAGGGTGGAAGCATCTTCCCTTTCGAAAGGAAGAGCCCCCACCCTTGTGATTGTCAACCTCTTCTCTCCGCGTAGAAAGACGAGCGTTGCCTAATGTGATTTAGAGCTTCACGCCAAGCTTGTCGGCGATAGCCTTCGGCAGAGCCTTCTTGTTGACGACGATGTTCATTGTTTTGTAGCGTACGAACGACTTGGATGCGTACCAGATGCCATGATACTTGCCTGAGTCACCCCAAGAGTTCTTCACCATGTAGTACTCTGTACCGTTCTGGTCTTTAGCCTTACCGAAGATGTGCATACCGTGGTCGTCGGTAGTCTCATAGTTGTCGTAAGCCAGCTGACGCTCTTCCTGTGTCACCCACTTCTCTGGACCGGGCTTAGCTGTTACGTTTCTCTCGGCAGCAGGCAGCTTCAGCCAGTGTGCCATGTCCGAGCCGGACATGTCAGCCAGCTTCTCCATGTCGGGAAGCACTGCTATGCCCTGACGGTTGAAGCCTTCTTCGCTGACGTCAGAACCCCAAGCGATAGTGTAACCGTTTTCAATGGCATTGTCGAACACCTGCATCAGCTCATCGATAGGCAAGTTGTAGGACTGACCCCAACGCCAGTTGTCCTGAACCTCGATTACGTAAGGTTTGTAGAACGGATGGTGTGTGTATGATGTCAGCGAGATGTAGTCGTCAGCGTTCAGACCTGTCGACTCGTAGAACGACTTCGGGGTGTAGGTCTTGCCCTGATATGTGAATGTCTCAGGAGCTTTGCCCAGGTAAATCTCATGAACGGCCTTGATAGCCTTCTTCCACAGCATGTTGCCGTCCTTGTCCGACTGCAGTGAACGCAGACGACCCTTGGCGATAGCATTGACAATAGCTCCGCTGACAGCCGACAGCTCGCCGTGCTTGCTCAGAGAATCGTTGTACATCACGCCCGGACGCATCTGCTCTTCAGGAACAAGTCCGAAGTGCTCCATTCCATAGATCACGTCATAGAAAGAGCCACCCTGTGAGAACGACACATCACCGTGAGTGCGGACAGCAGCATCGGCACGGTCCAGATAAGTATTCTCTACGATGTACATTTCAGAGAGGTCATAGGTACCCTTGCCTGCCTTCAGCAGTTCCGACTCCAGGAACGACATGGTGGAGTAGCACCAGCATGTTCCGGCGTTAGACTGGTTCTTGATAGATGTAATCGGGTTTTGTTTGATTACGGTGAACACAAAGCCCTCGTCATCCTTAGGCTTGTCCTGTGCTGCAACGCTAAGGCTCATGAGTCCTAAGGCTGCGAATAAAACAGATTTTCTAATCATTGTTATAAATATAGATGATTTAAACATTCATTTTGTCTTGCTTTCGCGCAAAGGTACGAATGTTTTGCGAGAACAAATCAAATTATTCTGTCTTTTTGACCATCAACCTTTTGAAGGCAGCCGGATAAGGTGTCTCGAAGTGCATCTGTTCACCGGTGACGGGATGTGTGAAGCACAGCTTGAAGGCATGCAGGCCCAGGCGGTGCAACGGATTGACATCATCTTCGCGGCCGTAACGTCCGTCGCCTGCTACCGGATGTCCCAAGTCTGCCATGTGCACGCGTATCTGGTTCTTGCGTCCTGTCTCGAGCCTCAACTCCACCAGCGAGTAGCCATTGGCGCGCTTGATGGTGCTATAGTGGGTTATGGCTATCTGTCCGCCATCGTCGGTAGGACTTGAGTAGACATACAGCTTGCGGTCGGTCAACCACGATGTCACCGTACCGGCATCGCGCTCCATGTCTCCGCACACCACCGCCACATAACGGCGGTCGTTGACAATCTGATGCCAGTTGTCGCGCAGCGTGTTCTGAGTCTTCTCATCCTTGGCGAACATCATCAGTCCGGACGTGTCACGGTCCAGCCGGTGCACGATGTATGCCTGTCCGCGCTTGTTCGACCGGCGAATGTAGTCTGTCAGTATCGATGCAGCCGTACGTTCCTTCTCGTGCTCGGTCTTTACCGACAGCAGTCCGGGCTCCTTCTCTATCACGATGAGGTAGGCATCTTCGTAGACAATCTTCATCAGGCGGTTGTGGAACTCATGTCCTGCCTTTGCCCTGCTTATCTGCACCTTCATGCCCGGCTTCAGTGGGAAGTCATACTGTGTGGTTATCTGCTGGTCCACATACACCACACGTTTCGACAGCAGCGACTTCAGCTTCGTCCTGCTGGCTTCCGGCATCTTGGCTGCGAGGAACGCCATCAGCTCCATGGGCTCATGCACCATGTAGTCGGTATATCTGTTGCGTGCACGTGCAGCCACGCCTGCACCCTTACTGCGGTTATAGTCTCTTGTATCCATAGGGGAAATTTCAATCGGTCCGTTCATCTCTTCTCCAGCAGCACCACGTTCTCCACATGGTGTGTCTGCGGGAACATATCCACCGGCTGCACAGCCTTGACGCTGTATGCTGCATCCATCAGCTGCAGGTCGCGTGCCTGTGTCGCCGGGTTGCAGCTGACGTAGACAATGCGCTTCGGTGCAGCATTCAGTATCACGTTTATGACGTCCGGGTGCATTCCTGCACGTGGCGGGTCTGTTATTATCACGTCCGGATGTCCGTGCCCGGCAATGAAGTCGTCTGTCAGGATGTCCTTCATGTCACCGGCAAAGAACTGCGTGTTCTCAATGCCGTTGATGGCAGAGTTGACGCGTGCGTCCTCGATTGCCTCGGGCACATATTCTATGCCTATGACCTGCCGTGCCTGACGCGCCACGAAGTTGGCAATGGTGCCTGTACCGGTATACAGGTCATACACCGACTCGGTACCGGTAAGTGCAGCGAAGTTGCGTGCTGTCTTGTACAGGTTGTATGCCTGTGCCGAGTTGGTCTGATAGAACGACTTTGGTCCAATCTTGAATCTCAGCCCCTCCATCTGCTCGAATATATGGTCGCGACCACTGAAGACGTGCGTCTCGAGGTCTGTAATGGAGTCGTTCACCTTGTTGTTGATGACGTACTGCAGCGAGGTGATCTGTGGGAATGTCTCGGCTACGTATCCCAACAGCTTATTGAAGCGCTGCATGTCCTCGTCGTTTCTGATCTGTGCCACGACGATCACCATCAGCTCGCCTGTCGATGCCGTGCGTACTATCAGGTTGCGCATCATGCCCTCATGTTGCCTGAGGTCGATATAGGTATAGCCATGCTGCAGCGTATAGTCGCGTATGGCATTGCGTATGCGGTTCGATATGTCGTCCTGCAGCCAACATTTCTCTATAGGCAGCACTTTGTCGAACGCACCGTTTATGTGGAATCCCACAGCATTGCGGTTATACTCCACGCTCTCCTTCACCTCCTCGCGAGTCAGCCACCGTTTGTTGCTGAAGGTGAACTCCAGCTTGTTGCGGTAGAACTGTGTATTCTCCGACCCTATGATGGGAGTTGTCTCGGGCAGCTTCACCTTGCCGATGCGTGTCAGTGCATCTTCCACTTGCTTCTGCTTGTAGCGCAGCTGTTCACCATAAGGCAGGATCTGCCAGATGCACCCGCCGCACACGCCATAGTGCTGGCAAAAGGGCTCGGCACGCTGCTCGCTATACTTGTGGAACTTCACAGCCTCCGCCTCGGCATAGTTGTGTTTCTTGCGGCGCAGCTGCAGGTCGACAACATCGCCGGGCACCACGTACGGCACGAATATCACCAGGTCATTCACTCTGGCTATTGCCTTGCCTTCGGCAGCCACGTCTGTAATGGTGACGTTCTCCAGCAGCGGTAATTCTTTCTTCTTTCTGCTCACTCTTGTCAAGATTCGTTTTTTCGTTGAAAGCCACGAAGGCATCTTGCCTTCAGGCACACACCTGCGCTTGCAGACACACGAGGTCTGTCTGCGCACATCGGTCTGCAAATGTAGGCATTAAAACCTCAAGCCCGGAGAAGCCTGCAGGATTTTATTTCCCCTGCTCCAGTTTGAAACGCATCCTCCAGATGCCCTTGTCGTCGTCCCAGTTGCTGCTCATGATGCGGAATGTGCCAATCTCATTGGTGTTCTGCACGTGTGTACCTATGCACAGACATTCGTCATAGTCGCCGACATGCACCACGCGCACTGTCTCCGACGCCCCTTCGGGCAGGCGCTCCAGCTCGAAGCGTCCTGCAGCCTCATGCTGCGTGATGAACTCGGTCGTCACCTGCAGATGCCGGCCAATCACGTCGTTCACGGTCTTCTCAATGAGGCAGACCTGTTCTGCCGTCGGGCAGGCATTGAGCTTATAGTCGAGCTTGCTCTTCTTGCGCTCTATGTGTGCTTCCACCGAGCGTCCGCAGCCAAAGATGTTCATCATCGTGCGGTTCACGATGTGTTCGGTGGTGTGCATCGGCGGATATTCCGCCTTGTTGTGGGCGTTCAGCCCCATTGTGTCCATTCCTTCTTCCATGACGACAAGCTACTCCTTATTATATATATACACATGTATTGCCACAGTTTACACTCCGGATCTTCTTGCAGAGAAATCCACTGGATTTGCTGCCGCGCTGTTCGGGAGCAGCTCTTGTCCTTTTGTGCAAGAAGACAGTGCGCATAGGAGTACTATAAATCCTATTCGTTTCATACGGGTGAGTTCCAAAATGGGAGCGCAACTGCTTCCGAGGCCGAAGTTACACAATCTACGGAACAGTACAAGGTGCAGCCCCTCCTATAAGTACCTAAAAAGCTTATTGCTGCCGAGCAAAACCTAAAAGTTGCGTTATAATTCTATCCGTGATGCTGATGTATCGCCCACGACAAGAGGGAGATTACCGCCGTGTCTACCGTTACCGATTTTTGTTGTATGGCGTTTCGTCTTCCGCTGCCATCATCGTACCTTCTTCCGGCAGCTCGTATCTCCACACCTTATGGTCTTCGAGGAAGATGTGGCTGAGGGTATATTCCAGCGACAGCAACCTCCTCATAAAAGTCACACGACTATACTGACATTGTCCGAGCAGTATATTCTATTTGCCTGTGCAGTATACTGTCTTGGCCCGAGAAGTATATCATACTGGCACATGTCAAGGTTTGCAATTATCATACCAAGCTTTGCAATATTCGTACCAAAGCTTGCAATTATCATACCAAGCTTTGGTATGACGCAGATAGTTATTATCTTTGCCCATAACAGTTAACTTCTACGGCCATAACATGTATATATCTGTGCGGTACGGGCTATATTGGCCCGACAGACACACATATATGCAGCAGACAAAAGACATATTATAAAGAAGCGCAACCAAGATATAACGAAACACGACTAATACCATGGCACAGTACATCAAACAGGAAGTCCCCGACTTCCGCAACACAGGCGAACGCAAGGCATTCTATCGCATCAAGACACTGCAGAACATCGACACGCAGGCTTTGGTAGAGCGCATCGAACACATGCACCACGGGCTAAGCCGTGGACTGATAATCAACGTCATCGACGAACTGGCATCACGCATAGCCTACGAATTGGCTGAGGGCAACACGGTGACGATAGACCATCTTGGCACGTTCAGTGCATCCATCGGGCTGAAGGAAGATGCCAAGACCGACAGCATCGATGACATCGATGCACCACACAAGACACGCGACCTCTGCGTAACGGACGTCAACTTCCGCGCCAACAAGCAGATGATACGTGCCGTCAATGAGAATTGCCACCTGCAGCGCAATGGCGAGAGCCGCCTGCATAAGTCGCCCTACAGCCGCGAAGAACGCATACAACTGGCACTTGGCTTCATCGACAACTCGCCAATGCATGCCATGCGCCTGGCAGATTATGCCGCCATCACCGGCATGTCGCCATCGTCGGCGTCACGCGACCTGTCAGCCATCTGCTCCGACCCCACATCAGGCATCTGCCACACAGGACGACGTGGCCCCACACGAATGTTCGTCAGACGAGGTAGCGGGATTGAGTGAATGACAAACGACGATTGACATTCTATTAGGATAAAAAGCACAAGACATCTCATGAGAAAACTGGTATTCATAGCTACTACATTCATTGCCCTGTCGTTTGCTGCTTGCGGAGGCTTTGCCAAAGTTTCAGGTACAGACGAGGACATCGCAGACACTGCCTACGTAAGCGGCTACACAAGACCTGCCGACGAGGACTTGGCAAGGTACAAGCTGTACCCTACCACAAACATATGGACATTCCTCAAGCTCGACACAAGGACAGGACAAGTGTGGCAGGTGCAATGGTCGCTCAATAACGGTGACAATAACGACCAGTTTGAATATCCCCTTTCCACAGAGTCACTGGTCTCGGAATTCGGCGAGCCTAACGGAAGGTTCGAGCTCTACCCCACAACGAACAACTACAACTTCCTGATGCTGGACCGCATCGATGGCAGCACCTATCAGGTGCAGTGGTCGCAGGAAGAAGAGTATCGGTTCATCGAGCCAATATCGGGCTACTGATACTCTCACTGATATCCCGTCCAAAGCCCTTCATAAAGCAAATTCTCATAAAAAGGACTAATAAGACAACAGCCTGTACAGCAACAACTACCAATATGTGACTCACCTGCGACGGTCGGGCACGGTAATCTCGCCTGCAAGCGAGCGCGACATCCAATAGCAGACTTCCTCAGACTCAAGGTTCTGCCCGAAGAGATACATCAACTTGGTGACTGCAGCCTCGGTAGTACTGTCATAGCCAGACAGGACACCGGCTTCCATGAGTTGTGCTCCTGTACCATAGCGGTTCATGTCGACCATGCACGTCTTGCACTGCGAGACATTGACAATCACCATCTCGCGGTCCATGGCCTCACGCAGATGACGTACAAGCCATCCGTTGCACGGAGCATTGCCTGTGCCATAGGTCTCCAGCACCACGCCCTTCAGTCCATCAATCGACAGCAATGCCTGCACCACATTCTCGCGTATGCCGGGGAATATCTTCAGTATGCCGACGTTAGTATCCATGTTGCACCGTGCATGCAGACTGCGTCCAGCAATGTTGCGGTCTATGGCTGTGAGGTCATAACGGATGTGTATGCCTGCTGTGGCAAGTGCGGGATAGTTGTATGACCGGAAGGCATTGAAGCCCTCTGCATTGAGCTTCGACGTGCGGTTGCCTCGCGTGAGTCTGTTGCCGAAGAAGATGCAGACCTCAGGCACCATAGGCAGACCGTCGACACCGCGTGCGGCAGCAATCTCAATGCTTGTCATGAGATTCTCCTTGGCATCGGTACGGACCATGCCAACAGGTAGCTGTGCACCTGTCAGTATCACCGGTTTGGCAAGTCCGCGGAGCATGAAGCTCAGAGCCGAGGCTGTATACGCCATGGTGTCCGTGCCATGAAGTATTACGAAGCCTGAATAGGAATCGTAGTTCCGGCAGATACATTCCGCCAACTGACGCCACAGGACGGGCGTACTGTCTGCCGAGTCAATGGGTCGCTCCACCTCGCAAGCATCGATCCTAAAGCCGAACTTTCCCAACTCAGGCACCTGAATCTTCAGCCCCTCAAGGTTGAAACACTCAAGCATGCCGGTCGTATAGTTCTCAATCATGCTTATGGTGCCACCGGCGTTAATTAGCAAAACGGAAGTATTGTCGCTGTTTGTCAAGCCTCTTTTTCTCCTTTCAGGGTGCAAAGATAGCGATTTTTCCTATCACAGCTTACTTCTTGCCAAATATCTCAGAGAGAAGTGACATAGACAGCATTGTTGGGCGTTGGGTTCTCCCCTCCCTTTAAGGGGAGGGCTGGGGAGAGGCTCTTGGGTGTTGGGTGTTCTGAGAGGAAGTTGAAAGTATCGCGTGATACTTTTTTTGAGGGGAACACTTGCACACCTCAAGTATTTCGTCCTTTTTTGCAGGGAAGTTGTGCACGCAGCCTTATTCATATTCATCAACATCAATTCAGCCAAAGCGGATTATGAAGATATCACTCATCAATGGAAGCCCAAGACAAGAGGGCAATACACCCATCGCCTCGGGCGAAGTGGCTAAGACGCAGACTGTCAGCAAAGAGGAAGAACTGCATCGAGGAACTACACCGATACAATAATGTCAATGGCTACAACAATACTCATTTATCTACTGGCTATAAACGTCGTGACATTCTCCGTCTACGGCATTGACAAGTACAAGGCGAAGCATGCCCAATGGCGCATATCAGAGGCGACGCTGTTACTGCTTGCAGCTGCGGGCGGCAGCATCGGTGCGCTTTGCGGCATGACGCTGTGGCACCATAAGACGAAGCACAGAAAGTTCAAGTACGGCGTGCCCGTGATAATCATTCTGCAGATTATCCTTGCCGCGTTGCTAATCAACAAGCTGGCACAGACGCCGATGCCGATATAAAGCCGGC
>CAVHJI010000087.1:0-7586 GCA_963636255.1 Bacteroidaceae bacterium
GATGCGCACGTTAGGTGCCACCACGGCAATGCGGTTTATCTCGTCGGTGGAGAAGAATTTGTCTGCCACCTTTATGATGCCCTTCTTGCCGAGCACCTGACTGTCAAGGTTAAACCCAATGGTTATGTTGTTGTCCATGTGCTCCAGTCCGAGCAGCGACACTACGGTGAAGAGCTTCTGGCTCGGTATATGGTCAATCACAGTGCCGTTCTTCAGAGCGGCGACCTGCAGTTCTTGTTTGTTTACGCGTGACATATTTGTGAATCGGTTTTTCTATCCTCTACTTATTGTTTCTTCTCTGCAGCCAGTCTTATTGAGTCTGCCTTGACCTCGTCGAGCGTAATGCCAAGCACGTCGCACAGTATAGCCTGACGGGCATAGAGTCCGTTCTGTGCCTGCTGGAAGTAGTATGCCTTTGGGTTGTCGTCAACATCATAGGCAATCTCATTGACGCGCGGCAGCGGATGGAGTATGCGCAGGTTGGGCTTTGTGTTGCCAAGCATCGAGTTGTGGAGGATGTAGACGTTCTTCACACGCTCATACTCTTCGAGGTCGGTGAAGCGCTCGCGCTGCACACGTGTCATATACAGTATGTCGGCATCGGCAATGCTCTCTGCCGTGAAGTCGCGGTGCTCTATGTATCTGATGCCATGCTCGTCGCAGTACAGCTTATACTCGTCGGGCATGCGCAGCTCATCGGGTGCGATGAAGTGGAATGTCGGATTGAAGTGGCGCATTGCCTGTATGAGGGAATGTACCGTACGGCCGTACTTAAGGTCGCCAACGAGATAGATGTGGCGGTTCTCCAGTGTGCCTTGTGTCTTGTATATGGAGTAAAGGTCGAGCATGGTCTGCGACGGATGCTGGTGTGCGCCATCGCCTGCATTGACCACAGGCACTTCCGTCACCTCACTGGCATAGCGTGCAGCGCCCTCCAGATAGTGGCGCATCACGATGATGTCGGCATAGTTGCTCACCATCTTTATTGTGTCCTTCAGTGTCTCTCCTTTCGACGAGCTGGTTGCCTTAGGGTCGCTGAACCCAATGACACGTGCCCCCAAACGGTTGGCTGCAGTCTCAAAACTCAGTCGAGTGCGTGTCGACGGCTCGAAGAACAGCGTCGCAACGACCTTGCCGCCAAGAAGACGGCGGTTAGGATATGTCTCGAACTCCTTGGCCATGTCGAGCATGTAGAGAATCTTCTCCTTGCTGTAGTCGGCAATGGTCACTAAACTTCTGTTTCCCATATAATCTTTAGGTTTTGTTTTTGTTCTGTAATGAATGGTCTTGTTGTGTGTCTGCTCACTCCTCCTCTACCTGCAGCTGCATCACGAACGGTGCATCCTTTGTGCTTGCAGGCCATTCGTTGGCACCACCACCATTGGGATTGCCAGTCTTGGCGAAGTTGGTCCAGTAGTCAACCATCTTGTCGCTGAGCTTATAGTCGCCGGCAGTGAACGGACGCCAACTGTTCTTCAGCGTGTGGAAGACAAACCACAGCTCTGCCGAATGGAAAGCACCGGCACTGTCGCCAGGAAGCGCACGGTTGAAGCTGTAGTTGTAGGCTTTGTATGACCCTATCGAGTCGCGCACCTCACAGAGACGGCGCTCGCTGTCGCCCAGTGGGAAGATGTCGTTGGCAGTGTGGCCTATCATGTAAGGTACGTCCGATATCTCGTTCTTCATTGCTGCCGTCGAGAAGTCGGTGGGCAGCAGCTTGCCGTCAATGTGCGGTGCGAGCATCACGTAGGTCTTGTTCTCTGACATGTATTTACCCATTGCAGCACTTAGTTCGTCGTAGCTGGCGGCACGCATCTGCTCCAGTGTCGTGAGGCCTCCGGCATCCATGATGTCTTTGCCAAGCTTCTCGGCATCCTCTGCCGATGCACTTGCTATTGCCTCACCTATGCCACCTATGCTCTGGATGATGGCCTTGGCCACAAGACCTTTGGTCTCTGGCGATGTCACCATGGTCTTCACGCTCTGTGCACCTGCACTCTGTCCGAAGACGGTGATGTTGTTGGGGTCGCCGCCAAACTGGGCAATGTTGTTATGAATCCACTTCAAGGCAGCCGCCTGATCGTAGGTGCCATAATTGCCTGAGGTGTGGTCGGCATCCTCGGCAGACAGCAACGGATGCGACAGGAAGCCCAGTACGCCAAGACGATAGTTTATGGTGACCAGTATGACACCGTGCTGTGCCCAGTCGTCGCCATCCATCGTCACCTCATAGCCATAGCCACCAGAGTAAGCACCGCCATGAATCCACATGGCTACAGGAAGATTGGCTTCCGTGTTTCCCACAGTAGCTGCTGGAGCCCATACGTTCAGGTACAGACAGTCCTCACTCATCTCGGGGTCGCCTTCCCAGTAGAACTCTGTTGTATAGAACTGCCCCTTCTCGTGCTTTGCCTGCATTGCTGCCGGTCCCCATTTGTCGGCTATCTTCACACCTTCCCATGCCACTACCGGCTGCGGCTTCTTCCAGCGCAGCTCACCTGTGGGAGGTGCTGCATAAGGAATGCCTTTATACACCATCACGTTGCTCGAGTCAGTCAGCACGCCTTGTATCTGTCCGCCGTCAATGGTCAGCACCGGATTGTCTGCCCCTTTAGGAGCGTTGCTACATGCCACCGCCAAGCAAACCAGCGGCACAGCCAGAAGAGATTTCAGTTTCATTATTCTGTCGTTTAGAGTTGTTGTTTCATTTTGGTTGATTCTACATTTAGAACCGACCTTAGTCGCGGGATGTCCCGCTGCCATATCAAGTCACAAATGTACGGATTTAGCAACAAAAAAAGGAGAGCAAACCCATTCGTTTGTTCTCCCTTTTCCATTAAGAGGTGCCTGGCGGATTCGAACCGCCGTGGACGGTTTTGCAGACCGTAGACTAAACCACTCATCCAAGGCACCATTGTGTTCATGCTTCAAGTGCAACACCTTCGTTGCTGAAAGCGGTTGCAAAGATAGACAAATATTTTTATCCGCAACAGGAATTGTCAGTTTTTTTCTCCTTATCCTCACAAGCTTCACGCTTGCGGTCGTACAGCTGCTTGATGTCGCACGGCGACGAACAGTGTGCACAGATGCCATCGCCTGCACCTTTGCTGCCCGACTTCCCGAAGACACTCATCAGCATCTTCACGAGACATAGCACTATGACTATGCCTACCACGATGTCCTGCCATCCCATAGACTGTCCTCCAGAATTTTAGGTGCGTACCACTTGCAGGGTCATGCAAGGAGCATGCCTATCTGATATACCGCTGCCGCCACTGTCCACGCCAGCAGTGTGGTGTAGCCTGCCGTGAAGAGTGCCCACTTCCACTGCCCCGTCTCTCCCTTTATGGCAGATATGGTGGCTATGCACGGGAAGTAGATCAGCACGAACAGCAGATAGCAGAAGGCCATCAGCGGTGTCACGCCTTCAGCACGTATGGCATCGGCAAGTCCACTCTCTTTAGCCAGCTCACTGTCTTCAACGCCCTCGGTATCGGCATAGAGCACACCCATCGTGCTTGCCACAAGTTCCTTGGCACCGGCACCAGCCAGCAGACCGACATCGAGCTTCCAGTCGAAGCCGCATGGCTTGAAGGCAGGCTCAATGGCCTTGCCAATCTGTCCCAGGTAGGAGTTCTCCTGCTGTTCGGCAACGGTGTCGTAGCTGTCGTGGTTGGGATAATAGCCCAGGAACCACACGATGATCGATGCCACAAGGATTATGTGTCCCATCTTCCACAGATACTGTCGGCCTTTCTCCCATGTGTGGCGGAAGATTGCCTTGGCTGTCGGACAGCGGTAAGGCGGCAGTTCCATCACGAAAGGCATGTTGTCGTCCCTGACAAGGAACTTCGAGAAGATGCGTGCCATGATGATGGAGAGGAAGATGCCGATGGCATAGAGCGACAGCACCACCAATGCCTGATACTTGGCAAAGAACACGCCTGTTATAATGAGGTATATGGGCAGGCGTGCACTGCAGCTCATCAGCGGCAGCACCAGCATTGTCACCAGTCGGCTTCGCGGACTCTCTATGGTGCGTGTGGACATTATTGCCGGCACGTTGCATCCGAATCCCATGATGAGCGGAATGAACGACTTGCCATGCAGTCCCATCCTGTGCATAAGCTTGTCCATGATGAATGCGGCACGTGCCATATAGCCCGACTCCTCCATCAGCGAGATGAAGAAGTAGAGTATCAGTATCTGCGGCAGGAACACTATGACGGCTCCCACGCCGCCAAGTATGCCCGACACGAGCATTGCCTTCAGCGGTCCGTCCGCCATACGTGCCGATATGGCATCGCCTATCCAGCCCACGCCGGCATCGATCCAGTCCATGGGATACTGTCCGAGCATGAAGGTGACCTCGAACATCACGAACAGCAGGACGAAGAATATGGGGAACCCCACGTAGCGGTTGGTCACTATGGAGTCGATGAACTTAGTCACCTGACGGGTGTCTGTGCGTTGGGCATCGACGAAGGTCTCCTTCAGTGCACCCGATATGAAGCCATACTTGGCATCCATAATGGTGGTCTCGCTGTCTTCGCCGACGGTCTTCTTTATGTCTTCGGCTTCGGCATCGCGCAGCTTCAGTATGTCCTTGCCGCATGCCAAGCCACCCACTACTTGCTCTATGTCCTTGTCGTTCTCGAGCAGCTTTATGGCGAGGAAGCGCGTGGAGAAGCGTGCACGCAGGTCCTGATTCTTCTTCAGCTCGTCCATCAGTGCACTGATGCCTTTCTCAACATCGGCACCGTGGTTGATGTGTATGTGGCGTGAGCAGTACACGCATCCGTCCTGGTCGCGCAGCTCATTGCCTTCGTACATGCAGATGATGATGTGGAACAGACGGTCGAGTCCCTTGCCGTTGCGGCTCACGGTAGGCACCATAGGCACCCCCAGCAGCTCACCCAGCTTCATGTGGTCGAACTTGTTGCCGCTTGCCAACAGCTCGTCGTACATGTTCAGTGCGCATACCACGCGCAGATTCATGTCGATGAGTTGCGTCGTCAGATACAGATTGCGCTCGATGTTCGACGAGTCAATCACGTTCAGTATGATGTCGGGCGTCTTCTCCACTATCTCCTTGCGCACATACAGCTCTTCAGGACTGTAGCACGACAGCGAGTAGGTGCCGGGCAGGTCCACAAGGTTTATGTTGTATCCCTCAAACTGGAAGTGACCCATCTTGGCATCAACGGTCACACCGCTGTAGTTGCCCACATGCTCGTGAGCACCCGATGCAATGTTGAAGAGCGATGTCTTGCCACAGTTGGGATTGCCCACAAGGGCCACGTTTATGGTCTTGCGCGCGCTCAGAGCCAGGCGGCTCAGTTCCTCATCGTCGATGTCCGGACTTTCTTCGGTTGCCGGCACGTCCGACTGCAACGGCTCGGTCTGCTGTGCCTCACGGTTCTCACGTTCCAGCCGTTCGGCATCTTCCATGGTCATCACCTCTATCAGCGAAGCCTCCTCACGTCTCAGGGAGATCTCATAGCCCATTATGCGATACTTCACAGGGTCGTTGAGCGGTGCTGCCAGCATCACCTCAACCTTCTTTCCCCTGATGAATCCCATCTCCACAATGCGTTTGCGGAAGCCACCATGTCCCAGCACCTTCACCACGACAGCCTTGTCGCCAGTCTTCAGTTCAGACAGTCTCATATCCTCTTGTTCCTTGCGTTCTTTCTCTACATATATATTACCGAACGCAAAGGTACGTCATACTTCCCGCCACACAAAGGAATTTAGAATCATTTTAAATAAGCCGAAGGCTGGGCACCTGCTATATGTTATGTGTTGCAAGTTGTGTGTTACGTGTACTCCCATACCCGTCACATAAAACAAAAAAAACGTCATGTTACGTGCTACGCTCCTTTAGGGGTTATGCTGATGGTGTCTCTCCGGGACGCCACAGCACCATGCGACGCATCAGGCTTGCGCATCGTCACGATTCTCTGACAAGATTGGATATTTGATAAGGGCAGAGGTGTTCCGTCTGAGTTCCGTCTGAGTTCAGCGGACAATAAAAGTAATCAGCGGACATGTAGAAATTCGGAGTGTGCGGCGCACCCTCGGAGATGTACACGCGCCATAGGACATGAGCCCAACATCCGACACCCGACAAGAGCGTCTGCGACACCCTTGTTCAGAGCTTATATATGAAATGGCAAAGTCTTATATAAGAAAGTGCCATCGCAAACGTTTGAAAGTGCCATTTCATATATAAGACTTTTTGTAGCCCGTAGAATAGGTCTCAGTCAGCAAAGCGTTTCAGCAGGTCACCATAGGCATCGATACGTCTGTCGCGAAGGAACGGCCACCAGCGTCTCACGCATTCAGAGCGTGACAGGTCTACGGGGACAACCATATTGTCTGGTGCATCCGCCCCCATGTGGGCAAGCATCTCTCCCTGCGGTCCGCACACGAAGCTGTTGCCCCAGAACGCTATGCCATTGGTCTGTCCCGATGGGTCAGGCTCATGTCCTACCCTATTCACAGCCACCACAGGCAGACCGTTTGCCACGGCATGACCACGCATCGACAGCATCCAGGCGTTCAGCTGACGCTCCTTCTCATCACTGGTGTCGGTGCTCTCCCATCCTATCGCCGTCGGATAGACCAGCATCTCTGCACCGCCAAGAGCCATGAGGCGTGCAGCCTCGGGATACCACTGGTCCCAGCACACCAGCACACCTATCTTGCCAAGCGACGTCTGCACAGGACGGAAACCCATGTCGCCAGGCGTGAAGTAGAACTTCTCGTAGTAGGCAGGGTCATCGGGGATGTGCATCTTGCGATACTTGCCACAGATGCTGCCGTCGACATCGAACACCACAGCGGTGTTGTGGTACAGCCCTGGCGCACGACGTTCAAAGAGCGATGCTACGAGCACGATGTGTCTCTCGGCAGCAACCTTGCCAAACAGCTCCGTCGATGGTCCGGGTATAGGCTCTGCCAAGTCAAACAGATCGACATTCTCCGTCTGGCAGAAGTACTGCGTATTGTGCAGCTCCTGCAACACCACCATCTGTGCACCATTGTCAGCACACTGGTTTATGCTCTTCACAAGCCGTTGCCTGTTGTCATTGGCATCGGCACCATTCTGCTGCTGCACCAGCCCCACGTTTATGATTCTCTTGTCCATAGTCGTCAGTAGTATATATTGAGGTATAAAAGTCGTATCATATATATATATGAATAAAAGAAGTGCGTCAACAACATTGCAACGCATATGTGCAAATGCTGCGACGCACCCTCTTTAGTGTGTGTATACGCGTGCCTCAGATGAGCTTGACAAACAAGTCCTTCTCTGCTGCATCAACAGAAACCTTGCCCTCTCTGAGCAGCCAGCCCAGCGCCAGGTAGAGGTCTTTCTCCTTCAGTCCGCTCTCCTTCTTGATCTCCTTGAATGCTTTACCTTCTGTGCCGTTCAGTGCGTTCCAAACGACACCTGCATTCTCTCCAACTTTTTCCTGAAACATTTTCTTTGCCTTTCAGTCATTAAGTTAAACAATCTTTTCACTCGCACCGCCGCAAAGCATCAAGCCAACAACGCAATGCCTCACGGAATGCTCTGC
>CAVHJI010000087.1:7596-8259 GCA_963636255.1 Bacteroidaceae bacterium
CAAATGTAACGGTTATATTCATAACTGCGTAATAATCCGCTACTTTTATTCCAATAGACACACAATAGCATATAAATGGATATGCAAGTCAGACATAATGACATGCACGGAACCACACAAAACTGCTATTTTGTCATAATCAGTAAACAAATGTCTGCGTCCAACCATGCCACACCCCTTGGCACACCGCTTGCACTTCTATAGGCGAGCAGCGGCACCCAAAGATGCGAAGGCACAACAAGCCGGGAGCATCAGCGGGGAGGTTGCCCAAACAAGAAACAGTGTAGAACAAAACAAAGAAACTTAAAGAATAGGAGATTTGAATTATGTCACCAGTAATGAGAAGAAATCAAGAATGGTTACCGAGTATCTTCAATGACTTTCTGAACAACGAGTGGATGCCGCGTGCAAACGCCACCGCACCTGCCATCAACGTATTCGAGACAGAACAAAACTACGAGATAGAGCTTGCAGCACCGGGTCTCAACAAGGACGACTTCAACGTACATGTCGACGAAGACAGCAACCTTGTCATCACCATGGAGAAAAAGAGTGCCGACAAGGAAGGCAAGAAGAACGGACGCTACCTGCGTCGTGAGTTCAGCTACAGCAAGTTCCAGCAGACGATGATACTGCCTGAGGATGTCGATAAGGACAAGATTT
>CAVHJI010000088.1:0-3907 GCA_963636255.1 Bacteroidaceae bacterium
ACCTGTGAGTGCTTATATATACCCTCCGTTTTTGTTCCGTTTAAGTTCCGCGGATGATTTTAATATATAGCATGCGTCAGGGTGAAAAATACTTGTCAAAACGCTTGCAAAGAGCCTATTGGCATGCTATATTTGCATATCCTTCAGCACATTAGCAATAGCTCAACTTCCGTTGAGAAGATATCTCTTATCCTCATACCAAAGCTTGCAATTATCATACCAAGTACTTGCAATATTCGTACCAAGTACTTGCAATATTCATACCAAGCTTTGGTATGAGCAACACATATAGCTTCTCAGGCCAAGTCATATAACTCCTCTGGACAACGCATATAACTCCTCTGGGCAAGTCTTATCATCTCACAGTCCAACTCGTATGACCTCTCGCGTCAAGTCATACCTATATGTGTTGCGTTATATACGATATTGGATATTGAGTGTCTTATACATGTCCCCTGGCGCGTGTACCTCTCCGAGGCACACGTGCCGCGGGACATGAGAGACCTGCCTAAGGATAGTCATCCTTGCAGATAGCGCTCATTCACCTCTATGCCACTCTCCCTGCACAGTCGGAGGAACTCATCGCGGAACGACGTGACCTTGTGATGCTCCTTCTGGTCGATGATATACTGTTTGACGGAATCCCTGCTATCCTTGCTGACAGTAGATGCATAGTACTCTGACTCCCATCCGTCAAACAGCGGGAACTCCGTGTCCCGGTGTGCTTTCATGAACTTGCTTGTGGCAGTCTTCAGGTCGCGCATGAAATCAGACAGAGCAATCGCTGGATGTAGTTCCATAAGCAGATGTACATGGTCGGGCATGCCACCAATACGATGGAGCATACAGCTGTGCGAGCGGATGAACGCGTGTATGTACTGATACAGATCACGCTCGTGAGTCTCGTTGATGGCAGGTGTACTACGCTTCGTGCGGAGCACAATGTGATATATCAGATTGACATAACTCATGGCACAAATATAGCGATTTATTTCCTCATGTGTATGTCTGTCTCATGCCACTGGCGCGTGTACCTCTCCGAGGGTGCGCCGCGCACTCCGAGTTTTACATGTCCGCTCATTACTTTGCTTAAATTCCGCGTAATCCGTTTATGTTCCGCGGATGATAGCTCAACACCGACACCAGTGAGGTGTCTGCAGCATCTCAGTACGACACGCTGCAAGGTATGCCGGCATCACGGACACGTGCACCGATGGCATCGAGCTCGGCAGGTGTGGCTTTGAGGAGGTTATGGGCAGGCGTCTCACGGTCGATGGTGTAGATCATCACCTGACTGGGGGCTATGGCAAGGACCTGCTGCAGCCATGGTGTGACGTAACGGTCGGAGGTGTTGTCCATGTCATGCCCGTCGCAGGTACCCTTGAGGAACATTGTCTGTATGATGCACCTGCCATGGAAGGCTTTCATGCCCTCGATGATACGCTCTACAGAGTAGCTGCCGACAGGCCGGTCAAGGCTATGAATGTAGTCAGGGTCGACGGTGTCGAGCTTGAGGATGTTATTGTCGACCTTCTTCAGTGCCTCGAACACCTGCGGACGCATGATGAGCGTGGCATTGCTGAGCACACTGACCTTGGCACGTGGGAAGTAGCGGTCGCGCAGCTGCAGGGTGTCGTCGATGATCTCTGCGAAGTGCGGATGTGCCGTAGGCTCTCCATTGCCGGCAAAGGTCAGCACATCGGGTGCAGGACCATTCGCCAGCATGTCCTGCAGACGCTGCTCGAGAGCATGTGCCACCTCCTCACGTGTGGGACGGCGATGCTTTGGGATGAAGTCGGCATTGAACCCGCACTCACAGTAGACACAGTCGAAGGTGCACAGCTTGCCGTCGTCGGGCATCAGGTTGATGCCCAACGACACTCCAAGGCGCCGCGAGTGCACCGGTCCGAAGATGGGAGAGGAATAGATGACGGTCATGACGTCAGATGTCCTTCTCTGCTATGAGATACTCGGCAATCTGCACTGCGTTGAGGGCTGCACCCTTACGTATCTGGTCACCGACAATCCAGAAGGTCAGTCCGTTGTCGTTGGCGAGGTCCTTGCGTATGCGTCCTACATAGACAGGGTCTTTGCCTGCGAGGAACAACGGCATGGGGTATTTCTTCTCTGCAGGGCTGTCGTCGACGACAAGACCTTCGCCACCCTCGAAGGCACGGCGTGCCTCATCGACAGACAGAGGACGTTCGGTCTCTATCCAGATGCTCTCGGAGTGTGAGCGCAGTGAAGGCACACGCACACAGGTGGCGCTGACACGCACGTCGGAGTGCATGATCTTACGTGTCTCGTTGAACATCTTCATCTCCTCCTTGGTGTAGTCGTTGTCGGTGAAGACGTCGACCTGTGGAATGACATTGAATGCCAGCTGGTAGGGGAACTTGCTGACGGTGACGGGCTTGTCGGCCAGGACCTCACGATACTGCTCATAGAGCTCCTTCATGGCAGCAGCACCTGCGCCGCTGGCAGCCTGATAGGTGGCTACGTGTACGCGTGTGATGTGCGAGAGCTGCTCGAGTGGCTTGAGAGCCACTACCATCTGTATGGTTGTGCAGTTGGGGTTGGCAATGATGTTACGCGGACGCTTCTTGGCATCGGGGGCATTGACCTCGGGCACCACCAATGGCACGTCGTCGTCCATGCGGAAGGCGCTGGAGTTGTCGATCATGACTGCTCCATACTTGGTGATGGTGTCTGCATACTCCTTAGATGTGCCTGCACCGGCAGAGGCGAAGGCTATGTCGACGCCCTTGAAAGCATCGTCGTGCTGAAGGAGCTGTACCGTGATCTCCTTACCGCGGAAGGTGTACTTGCTGCCGGCACTGCGTGTGGAGCCAAACAGCAACAGTTCGTCTATGGGGAAGTTTCTCTCTTCGAGGATGCGCAGGAACTCCTGTCCCACGGCTCCGCTTGCTCCGACAATTGCTACTCTCATCTCTTTATCTCCTTAATCTTTATTTAGTTTAATTGTGTAATCCTATCTCGTAAAACGTTCATGTCCTCTATGTAAGTACCTCTCCGAGGCACATACTGGGTGCATCCGATACTCCAGACTGCGGTCGCTGCGCTCCCTTAGTCAGGGGTTATCCATATAATCAACCTCTTTGAGGCTGCAAGGTACCTCAATATATGTCACGCAAAACATGACACGCAACACGTTCGACGCCCATGTCCCTTGACACGTGTACCTCTCCGAGGCACAGGTTTACCGCTCACTCTATCCCCAGTCTGCGCTACGCTTAGACTGGGGTTACTCGTTAGTGCACCTCTTCGAGGCGCCACGTCCTCTCAGCATCTGTCTCGTAATACACTCAAGTCCTCTATGTATGTACCTCTCCGAGGGTGCGCCGCGCACTCCGAGTTTACATGTCCGCCGATTACTTTATTGTCCGCGGAACTTAGACGGAACTCAGAGGAGCACCTCTGCTCAAGTGTTACGTTGAATGTGTTACGTGAAACGTGCATTTCCAATACCTATCACGTAAAGCATAAAACATCATGCAGTGCGTTACGTGTGTATGCATACTGGGGCGTTGCACGTAACGCTCGGCACGTATCTATTCCGTTTAAATTCTGTTTATATCCAGCAAGTAACCTTCTCCGTCTATGTTCCGTTTAAGTTTCCGCTGTCACACGAAAACAGCGTAAAAGTAGAACAAAATGGAGTATCCGCATTGCCTTATGGTGAAAAGTTTTTTATTTTGTACTCCCTTAGCCCTGGAGCATAGGCAACTACACAATGGACTGGTTCAACCTGAACATAACATTCCCCGTGACTGACCCGACATGGATATTCCTGTTGGTGCTGCTCATCATACTGTTCTCGCCACTGCTCATGGACAGGCTGCGCGTGCCACACATCATCGGAATGATTATTGCCGGTGTCATCATC
>CAVHJI010000088.1:3917-8100 GCA_963636255.1 Bacteroidaceae bacterium
AACACGGACTGAACATCCTGGCACGCGACAGCAGCTTCGAACTGTTTGGCGAGGTGGGACTGTACTACATCATGTTCCTTGCCGGACTGGAGATGAACCTCAACGACCTGAAGGAAAACAAGTTCAAGGCCTTGGGACTGGGACTGCTGTGCTTCAGCATACCGATAGCCATAGGCTTCGCCATAAACATGACAGTGCTGCAGTATGGCCTCGCGACATCGATACTGCTGGCGAGCATGTACGCCTCGAACACACAGGTGTCCTACCCCATCGTGCTGAAGTACGGACTGTCGCACCAACGCAGTGTGAGCATTGCCGTCGGCGGTACTGCCGTGACCGACACACTGACCCTGCTGGTGCTGGCTGTCGTCAGTGGTATGTTCAAGGGCGATGTGGACGGAGGCTACTGGGTGTGGCTTGTCGTGAAGGTGATAGTGCTGTCGTTTGTCATCATAGTGCTGTTCCCACTGCTGTCGCGCTGGTTCTTCCGTCGTTATGATGACGCTGTGATGCAATTCATCTTCGTGCTTGCCATGGCATTCCTCGGTGCAGCACTGATGGAGTTTGTGGGCATGCAAGGCATACTCGGTGCTTTCCTTGCCGGACTGGTGCTGAACAGGCTGATACCACGGGTGTCGCCGCTGATGAACCACATTGAGTTCGTGGGCAACGCACTGTTCATACCCTACTTCCTGATTGGCGTGGGTATGCTCATCGACGTGCACGTGATCTTCGGTGGAGGCAATGCGCTGATGGTAGCTGCGATAATGATTTCGGTGGCACTGTTCGGCAAGTGGATGGCATGCTTCATAGTGCGCAAGACGAACAGGATGAGCCGTCCGGAAGGCTACCTGATGTACGGTCTGAGCACGGCACAGGCTGCTGCGACGCTGGCAGCCGTAATGGTGGGATATAACGTAGTGCTGCCTGACGGGTCGCGACTGCTGAACGAGGATGTGCTCAACGGCACCATACTGCTGATACTCGTGACGTGCATCGTCAGCTCGCTGATAACCGACAAGACGGCACGCATCATAGCCATGAGCGAGAGCCAGCCCGACGAACATCTGCACCGTTCGACGGAGAAGATACTGATTACACTGTCGAACCCCGACAAGATAAACCAGCTCATGGAGCTGGGACTGCTGATACGCGGTACGAAGTTCCACGACAACCTGCTGTCGCTGACGGTGGTGACCGACACCAACGACTCCGACGCTGCAGAGCGACGCGGCAGACAGTGTCTGGAGCGTGCAGCGATGGTGACAGCATCGACGAATGTCAAGCTGACACCGATATGCCGCTATGACGTCAATGTCACGTCGGGCATAGTGCATACGGCGAAGGAACACGACGTGACGACGGTGGTGCTGGGTCTGCACCGCAAGACGAATATGGTGGACTCGTTCTTCGGCACCATAACAGCCAATCTGCTGAAGGGCATACACCGCGAGGTTGTCATTGCCAAGCTGCTGATACCACTGAACACCGTCAAGCGCATCGTCGTGGCTGTGCCGCCGAATGCGGAATATGAGGCAGGCTTCCAACGCTGGCTGCGCCACTTCTGCAGGATGGGTGCCGCGATAGGATGCCGTGTGCACTTCTATGCCACGGAACAGACCACAGGATACATACAGAGCTTCCTGCAGTCGAAGTACAAGCAGACGCTGACGGACTTCTCGATACTCGACGACTGGGAAGACCTGCTGCTGCTGACAGGACGCGTGGAGTACGACCATCTGTTTGTCGTCATCAGCGCACGCCAGGGCTCGATATCGTATGACCCGTCGTTCGAGAAGCTGCCGATGCAGCTGAGCCGCTACTTCGCCGGCTGCAGTCTGATAGTGGTCTATCCGGACCAGACGGCAGACACAGACAGGGCAGACATAACATTCTCCAATCCGCGACACGGCAGCAGCGGGTCGCCACTGTATGTCAAGATTGGACAGTGGTTCTACAGCCGACTGAAGAAATCATAGCAGGAAGGAGAGAGGACAGGAAATGCAAGAAGACAAGAGCACAATGATAGAGGTGACAGACGTCACGAAGAGCTTCGGCAGTCTGCAGGTGTTGCGAGGCATAAGTCTCGCCATCGGCAAGGGCGAGGTCGTGAGCATAGTAGGTCCGAGTGGTGCAGGCAAGACCACACTGCTGCAGATAATGGGGACACTCGACAAGCCCGACGGCGGCAGTGTCAGCATTAACGGATGCAACGTGCAGGGACTGAAGGAGCGGGAGCTGTCGGCATTCCGCAACAGCCATATAGGCTTTGTGTTCCAGTTCCATCAGCTGTTGCCGGAGTTCACCGCCATAGAGAACGTGATGATACCGGCATTCATAGCAGGCAAGGGTATGGACGAAGCACATCGGCATGCCATGCAGCTGCTGGACTTCATGAACCTTCGTGACCGTGCCGAGCATAAGCCATCGGAGCTGTCGGGCGGTGAGAAGCAACGGGTAGCCGTGGCACGTGCACTGATAAACAAGCCGGACATCGTACTGGCAGACGAGCCGTCGGGCAGCCTTGACACACAGAACAAGGAAGAGCTGCACCGTCTGTTCTTCGACCTGCGTGACAGGATGGGACAGACATTCGTCATAGTGACACACGATGAGGGGCTGGCGCGAATGACCGACCGCACCATACATCTGCGGGACGGCATGATTGTGGAGTGAGACACTACTACATCATATATAGAGATACTGAATATGGAAGTTGTTATAATACTGCTGCTCATACTGTGCAACGGACTGCTGTCGATGTCGGAGATAGCTCTGGTGTCGGCACGTAAGGTGAAGTTGGAGAGCAGCGTGAAGAGGGGCAGCAAGGGGGCGAAGACGGCATTGAAGCTGTCGCAAGACCCCGACCGTTTCCTGTCTACGGTGCAGATAGGCATCACGCTGATAGGCATCCTGACCGGTATCTTCTCCGGCGATGCACTGGCACAGAACGTTGCACCACTGCTGGCACGCAGTCCGCTAATGGCACCTTATGCGACGACGATAGCACAGCTGCTCATCGTCATCATCGTGACATACCTGACACTGATAATAGGTGAGCTGGTGCCCAAGCGCATAGGCATGGCAGCGGCAGAGCGTGTGGCTATACTGGTGTCGCACCCCATGACGGTGCTGTCGACAGTGGCATCGCCATTCGTATGGGTGCTGATGAAGAGCACATCGGGGATATGCAGACTGATAGGGCTGCAGGCGAAGAAGGAGAAGGTGACGGAAGAGGAGATAAAGGCTGTGGTGCGCGAAGGAGCAGAGGACGGTAACGTTCAGGAGGTGGAGCAGGAGATTGTGGAACGCGTCTTCGGCATGGGCGACAGCAACATCTACTCCATAATGACACATCGCAGCGACATCGTGTTCCTCGACGTGAATGACGACAACTGCACACTGAAGCAGAAGGTCGTCGATGAACTGCATGCCATCTATCCGCTGTGCGAGAACAATCTGGACAACATCATAGGCATTGTCTACCTGAAGGACCTGTTCAACAAGATCGACAACGAGGACTTCGACATCAGAAGCGTAGCCACGAAACCTTACTTCCTGCCAAAGAACATGAGCGTGTTCAATGCCATGGAGCGCATACGCAGTGGCAACCAGCACTACGGACTGGTGACCAATGAGTTCGGAACTGTGGAGGGCATAGTGACACAGAGCGACATACTCGATGCCTTGGTAGGCTCGGCTACTGTCGGACAGGAGGCAGAGATTGTTGTCCGTGATGACGGCTCATGCCTGATTGACGGGCAGTGCTCGTTCTACGATGTACTGGACCACTTCGACATGACCGACCTCTATCAGGAGAACAGCTACAACACACTGAGTGGTCTGATACTCGACCTGCTGCAACACATTCCCGTCGCAGGTGAGAAGACACAATGGCAAGGTCTGACACTGGAGATTGTCGACATGGATGGTGCCCGTATCGACAAAGTACTCGTGTCGAAATGACGCGACGGCGTTGGACGTATAACGTGTTATGTGTTATGCTGGTTTCACTGACCCCACTTTATTTTTACTGACCCACTTAATCGGTTTTCTGTTGCGCAAATCAGAAACAGACATGTAGCTTTGCAGGCAATAAAAAGATTGAACATCTTGTCGACACACCGTATACAAGTCGTTTCCGTTGGATGCCGCAGGTAGATGTAATGATACTATATATAAT
>CAVHJI010000089.1:0-7956 GCA_963636255.1 Bacteroidaceae bacterium
CCCGTACCGTCCCATACTGGCCGTACAGTTCCATCCAGAAGACTTCACCGCACAGGGCGACCAGCAGATGACCAAGATATTCCGCTACATCACCGACAAGGCAGCCACCTACCGCAAGGCCAAGGAGATACACTCGCGCTACCTTACAATAGACACGCACTGCGACGCGCCATTGTGGCTGAAGAACGGCTACACACTGGGCCGTCGCATGAACAACCAGATAAACATCCCTAAGATGGAGGAAGGCATGCTCGACGCACAGTTCCTTGCAGCATTCCTCTCGCAGAAGGAACGCGACGATGCTTCACTGCAGAAAGCCGTGGAGAACTGCAACGACCTCATACAGACCATCTACGACGATGTGGCACGCTATCCCGACTACTGCGGCATCGCCATCACTGAGGATGACCTTATCCGCCTCAAGGCCGAAGGGAAGAAAGCATTCTTCATCGGCATCGAGAACGGCTATGCCATCGGCAAGGACCTTAAGAACATAGAGCGCTACAAGAAGATGGGTGTCAACTACATGACACTCTGCCATAGCTACGACAATGACATCTGCCACTCATCGACACACACCGAGGATTCCATCCACGGTCTCACAGCTTTCGGAAGCAAGGTAGTGAAGGAGATGAACCGTGTTGGCATGATGGTCGACCTGTCACACGCCAGCGAAGCTACGTTTTGGGATGTCATAAAGATCAGCAAGCAGCCCATCATAGCATCCCACTCGGGAGCAAAAGCCTGCACATTCCACGACAGAAACCTGACAGACGACCAGCTGCGTGCACTCGCAGCCAACGGTGGTGTGGTACAGGTGTGCATCTTCTCGTCCTACGTCAACACAGACCGCACCAAGGCATCAATCCTCGATGTGGTCAACCACATCGACCATTGTGTCAAGGTTGCCGGAATCGACCATGTCGGCATTGGGTCTGACTTCGACGGTGGCGGCGGTGTCATCGGCTGTGCCGGTGCCAATGACCTGCTGAACCTGACGTGTCATCTGCTCGAACTTGGATATAACGAAGATCAGCTCCGCAAGATATGGGGAGCAAACTTCTTCCGCGTAATGAACCAGGTGCGCAGTGCCTATAAGGAATAAGCCGGCAACGGCAGACGGCTCGTTGAGCAACGAAAAACGGAGACGCATTTCCAAATGTCTCCGTCTTGCACTACCTTTGCGGTTCCTCCCGCGCGTTGCGGACTGAAACAACAAAGCTAAGGACAATGGACAACGAGACGGAACATATAGATGTGTACGGTGCACGCGTACACAACCTCAAGAACATTGATGTACAGATACCGCGCGGCAGTCTGACGGTGATTACCGGACTGAGCGGCTCGGGCAAATCGTCGCTGGCTTTCGATACAATCTATGCCGAAGGTCAGCGACGCTACATTGAGACCTTCAGTGCCTATGCACGCAACTTCCTCGGCAACCTGGAACGTCCCGACGTGGACAAGATTACAGGACTCAGCCCTGTGATATCCATCGAGCAGAAGACCACCAACAAGAATCCGCGCTCCACCGTCGGCACGCAGACCGAGGTCTACGACTACATGCGCCTACTCTATGCACGAGCCGGAGACGCCTACTCCTACTTGTCGGGCGAGAAAATGGTGAAGTACACGGAAGACCAAATCATAGAACTCATACTGCGCAACTACGACGGACACCGCATCTACATCCTGGCACCGGTGGTGAGCAGCCGCAAGGGCCACTACCGGGAACTGTTCGAGAGCATCCGCCGCAAGGGATTCCTGCACGTGCGTGTCGATGGACAGCTCATGGAGGTAACGCCTGGCATGAAGCTGGTCCGCTATAAGAACCACGACATCGATGTTGTTGTCGACAAGCTGAAGGTTGCCGGCAAGGATGATGCCCGTCTGAAGAACAGTGTCAGCAACGCCATGAAGTTAGCCGACGGACTGCTGACAGTGCTCGACGATGCATCAGGAGAGCTGCGCCACTACAGCAACCGCCTCATGGATCCAGTCACAGGACTGTCATACAAGGAAGCAGCACCACACACGTTCTCCTTCAATTCACCCCAGGGAGCATGTCCGCGCTGCAAGGGTCTGGGAGTAGTGAGCCTTATCGACAGCGACAAAATCATCCCCAACCGCGACCTGAGCGTGCGCCAAGGTGCTATTGCCCCAATAGGGAAGTACAGGAGCACCATGATATTCTGGCAGATTGCAGCCCTGCTCGAGCACTACGACCTCACCATAGACACACCACTGAAGGATGTGCCCGAAGAAGCCATCGACGAGATACTCTACGGCAGCGACGAGAAGGTGAAGATAAGCAGCAACCTCATCGGAACCTCGAGCGACTACTTCACCACCTACGAAGGCTTGGTGAAGTACATACAGTCACTGCAGGACGGCGACCAGAGTGCAACGGCACAGAAGTGGGCAGAACAGTTTGCACGCACATCAACCTGTCCCGACTGTGGAGGGGCACGGCTCAACAAGGAAGCTCTGTCCTACCGCATACACGACAGGAACATCTATCAGCTATCGACAATGGACATCGGCGAACTGTACCGGTGGATTGGAGACGTTGAGCCACACCTCAACGATCGCCAACGCATCATCTCTGCCGAGATACTCAAGGAGATACGCAACAGGCTGAAGTTCCTCACAGATGTCGGACTGGACTACCTGCAGCTCAACCGTGCATCGGCAAGCCTGTCGGGAGGCGAAAGCCAGCGCATCCGGCTTGCCACACAGATTGGTTCGCAACTGGTCAATGTGCTCTACATACTCGACGAGCCAAGCATCGGACTGCACCAGCGCGACAACGACCGACTGATAAAGTCACTCAAGGAACTGCGCGACATTGGCAATACGGTCATCGTCGTGGAACACGACAAGGACATGATGCTCAATGCAGACTATGTGGTCGACATGGGACCGCGTGCAGGACGTTTCGGCGGTGAAGTTGTGTTTCAAGGCACACCGCAGCAGATGCTGAGACAAGACACACTGACATCAAAGTACCTCAACGGTGCCTGCGCCATCGATATTCCCGCAGTGCGCCGCAAGGGCAACGGCACGATGCTGACCATACATGGTGCACGCGGCAACAACCTGCGCAATGTCGATGTCTCCTTCCCTCTTGGCACGCTGACCGTAGTAACGGGTGTCAGCGGCAGTGGCAAGTCAACACTCGTCAACGAGACCCTGCAACCCATACTGTCGCAGAAGCTCTACCGTTCTCTGCAAGACCCCCTGCCCTACGACAGCATCGACGGACTTGAATATATAGATAAGGTGGTCAATGTCGACCAGTCACCACTCGGCAGAACTCCGCGCAGCAATCCTGCTACCTACACCGGCGTATTCTCCGACATACGCAACCTGTTTGTCGGACTTCCAGAAGCCAAGATACGTGGCTACAAGGCAGGACGCTTCTCCTTCAATGTCAAGGGCGGACGATGCGAAGAGTGTCAGGGCAATGGCTACAAGGCCATAGAGATGAACTTCATGCCCGACGTGCTGATTCCTTGCTCCGTATGCCACGGCAAACGCTACAACCGGGAGACACTGGAGGTGCGCTACAAGGGCAAGTCCATTGCCGATGTTCTCGACATGACCATCAATCAGGCAGTCGAATTTTTTGCCAACGTACCTGGCATACTCGGCAAGATCAAGGCCATACAGCAGGTCGGACTGGGATACATCAAGCTGGGACAGTCGTCAACAACACTGTCAGGAGGCGAAAGCCAGCGTGTCAAGCTGGCTGCCGAACTGTCGAAGCGCGACACAGGCAAGACGCTCTACATCCTCGATGAGCCCACTACAGGACTGCACTTCGAGGACATACGTGTGCTGATGGATGTGGTGAACCGACTTGTCGACCGTGGCAACACCGTAATCATCATAGAGCACAACCTCGATGTCATCAAGCTCGCCGACTACATCATCGATATGGGTCCCGACGGAGGACGTGGCGGAGGTACAGTCGTAGCCACAGGCACACCGGAGGAAGTGGCTGCCACCGGTCTGGGCTTCACAGCCAAGTATCTCAAGAAGGAGCTGGAACAGTCTGCAGCACAGTGCCTTGACAGCAAGTCTTGAAGATTTGTAGTCGTACGTGCATTGCTGTTCCGAATATTGTGCCTACATTTGTGCTTGTGCGTATGCCCACACGGGCGTTGCACCTATATAGTAAACTAACAATTTAATACCTTATTGAACGACATGTTTCAAGCACTCTCAACCCCTATGATCGTAGTACTGGCGGTACTATGGTTCTTCCTGTTGCTATCGAGCAACAAAGGTCAGCCCAAGGGCCTGTGGGCACTGGCAATAGCCAACACTGGCGAGCGTTTCGGCTACTACACCATGCTGGCTGTATTCGTAATGTTCCTGCAAGCCAACTTCGGCTATTCCGCAGCCACCGCCGGAACAATCTATTCAACATTCCTCATGATGGTCTACTTCCTGCCGCTGTTTGGAGGAGCCCTTGCCGACAGACTGGGCTACAGCCGCATGGTGACCATCGGCATCTTCATCATGTTCTTCGGCTACCTGTTGCTGTCCATACCTATGGGTAGCGGTATGATAGCTGTCGGCGCCATGGGACTGGCACTGCTTCTCGTCAGCCTCGGAACAGGTTTCTTCAAGGGCAACCTGCAAGTCATGGTCGGCGACCTCTACAATGCAAAGGAGTTTTCGGACAAGCGCGACTCGGGCTTCTCCCTGTTCTATATGGCTATCAATGTAGGTGCACTGTTTGCTCCTACCGCAGCCATCAAGACCATGGAATGGGCACAGGCATCACTTGGTGCCAGCGAGGCAGACTCCTATCACTATGCCTTCGCCGTGGCATGCGCCTCACTCATCTTCAGCATCCTTGTGTTCTACATCTTCCGTCCTACGTTCAAGCAGGTCATCAGCAACAAGGGCGGCAACAAGAAGAGTGCAGCCGATGCTGTGGCCGACGACCTCACTCCGGCTCAGACCAAGGAGCGAATCATCTGCCTGTGTCTGGTCTTTGCCGTGGTCATCTTCTTCTGGATGGCTTTCCATCAGAACGGACTCACGCTGACATACTTCGCACGCGACTATACGGCTACCACCTCTACCGGACTTGAAAGCATGATGTTCGACGTCCGCAACCTGCTGGCATGCATCTTCATCGTCTATGGCGCACTCGGCATCTCACAGAACAAGGGCATTGCACGCATCGTTGCCATCATCATGATTCTCGGCGGCGCAGGCTACCTGTGCGGCATGTATCCGTCGGACGGCGAGGTGACATCCGTATCGGCTCCCATCTTCCAGCAGTTCAATGCATGCTTCGTGGTCATGCTGACTCCGGTGTCGATAGCTCTGTTCTCTACACTCAACAAGCGAGGCAAAGAGCCTACAGCACCCACCAAGATTGGCATCGGTATGCTTGTTGCTGCCGCAGCCTATCTGCTCATGACCGTTGGTTCCATGGGACTTCCGGCACCGCAGTTCGATGCTGCCGGACAGCCTATGCACATGGCTGACGCCTCCCCCAACCTGCTTGTAAGCACCTATCTCGTGCTGACCTTTGCCGAGCTGCTGCTCAGCCCCATCGGCATCAGCTTTGTCACCAAGGTGGCTCCTCCCAAGTACAAGGGAATGATGATGGGCGGCTGGTTCGTGGCTACTGCCATCGGCAACTTCCTCGTTGCTATCCCGGGCTGGCTCTGGGGCATGGACCTCATCCTTGTGTGGGGTGTACTGATGGTGATCTGCCTTGTGGCAGCAGCCTTCATATTCTCCATCCTCAAGAGACTCAACAAGGTGGCTAAGTAAAGAAAGACGCACAAGTCCTGCGGGGACAACACTCCGGGCAGGAGACAGATGTCGGTCGGCAATCGGCGGCATCTGCCTCCTGCTCTCTTTTTGTGCGCCAAGCTCACGGAACAGACACGCATGTCAGTTGTCCATCACACGTACGTGTCTCTTTGGGGCCTACTATATATACGTATCACCCCAAGAGTATATACCTTTTAGCCAACACGTATGTAGGCACTGTCAACGATGCTTACCCCATGTCTCATATCACGATATTGCTTGTCATATTTCCGGCTACATTACCGACTCCATTTGTCGACTTTGGGCGAACCCGTATCGACAGGCTTGTCGGAGCTTATATTTGCGTCGGCAAAGTCTTATATTCAAAATGCCCAAGTCTTATATATGCGATGGCACTTTCAAACGTTTGCGATGGCACTTTCTTATATAAGACTTCAAACACCCAGGAGCCTCACCCGACCCGTTTTAATACATTTTGACCTTTCCGTGCTTGACGTTTGGCGAAAAGGGCGTACTTTTGCAACAAGTTGTAAAAATATCAATGCACATGAAACGATTGGTCATTTACATCCTCATGCTCGTCATGAACATGGGCTTCGCACTGGCACAGAGCCAGGCCGACATCAAGTTTGACAAGACTACACACGACTTCGGAGCATTCAGCGAGAAGAATGCCACAGTGACAACCACCTTCACCTTCACCAATGTCGGTGACGGTCCGCTGGTCATACATCAGGCCATTGCATCGTGCGGATGCACCGTGCCCGAATATACACTTGAACCCGTACAGCCCGGCAAGACTGGCACCATAAAGGTGACCTACAACGGCAAGGGACGCTTCCCCGGCAAGTTCAAGAAGTCCATCACCGTACGCACAAACGCCAAGACAGAACTGGTGCGCCTGTTCATTGAAGGAGAAATGTTGGCCGATGCCGGCAGCGAAGAGTGACGGACAACCGTAATCAACCAGAAAACTACAAAGAACCAAGATGAGAAATATCAAAATGCTTTGCTGCGCCATCGGCGCAACACTCCTGTCTGCTACGGCATATGCACAGGATTTGTCGAATGCCATGGTATCCAATGCCGTGTCAATGCTCAACCGCCCGTATGTGGCACACGTGCTCGACAGCGACAGTCAGGAAAACCTTGTCATCAACACCGACGAACTCGATTGCGTGACATTCGTAGAGTATACCATAGCAATGTCGCTCACACCCAAGGACGAGAACAGCGACCAAGACGAGGGTGTCTTTGCCAACTACGTGCAGAAGCTGCGCTACCGCAATGGTGAGGTCAACGGCTACTCCTCGCGCATGCACTACATAACCGACTGGATCAACAACGCCGTGAAGCAGGGTCTGCTGCAGGATGTCACAGACTATCAGAGCACCTACACAGCCACAGCACATGCCGGATACATGACATCACACGTCAGCGAATATCCGCAGTTGGCAGCATCTGCCAGCGAGGTAGCCAAGATGAAAGATGTCGAAGCTGCCATCGACGGTACAGAGTATAAGTACATCCCCAAGCAGTATGTGCCCAACGAAGGCTACCCTTGGATTAAGGACGGTGACATCATTGTCATCACCACCAATACCGACGGACTGGACGTTGCCCACATGGGTATAGCTTTCAACATCAGCAAGAAGCTGACGCTGATACATGCCTCACAGAAGGAAGGCAAGGTCGAGGCATCTCACTACACACTGAACAAGCTCCTCTCCGACCACAACACGTGGACAGGCATACGCGTTCTCCGGGCAGTGCCTCAAGACTGACAGGACACATATCACCGTAATCTCATATTTGTGGCTGTACATTCACGGTTTCTGTGGACGTACAGCCACAACTGTTTATGGGCGTAAAGCATCGGTGTGCACGGCACACCGGCAAGGATAGCTCGACATCACCCGGAATGGCTTTCTATGGATGCCCATCGTTGGGGTCTAAGGATGCCCATTCTATGGTCCTTTGAATGGGCATCCTTAGGTGCTATGAATGCCCATCCTTAGACCCTAAGAATGCCCATCCTTAGGGTGCTTCAAGGGGCAAACACGGATTTATTGAACGGTTTCGTTCTAAATTGAAGGCTTTTGAACGAAAACAGGGCTTTTTTGAACGGTTATTGAACGGATGTTTAACAGT
>CAVHJI010000090.1:0-5949 GCA_963636255.1 Bacteroidaceae bacterium
GTCATCTGCTGCGCGACCTGTGGTGGTTGCCGTCGGTGGTCATCATCGCGATGTTTGTCTGCTCAATGTATATCGGTACGGACAATGGGATGTCGGACCGCCAGTCGCTGGTGTCCATATTGGGAATACTGACACTGCTGACGGGCGTGCCTAAGCTTGCGTTCACACTGTTCTCGCTCATCGGGCTGGCGCTGCATGCCATCGTGAAGTTCATTCCGAGACTGCCGTTCAACGCTGTCGGCGGTCTGCTGGCAACAGTGCTGTTCGGCGTAATCTTCTACGGCAGCTTCTTCGGCACGCAACACATTGTGGTGAAGCAGGTGGACTATACATCCCCGCATCTGCCCAAGGGCTTCGACGGCTACCGCATACTGCAGATATCAGACCTGCACAGCGGCAGCTTCAGCGACAAGCCCGAAGCCATTGAGCGGCTGGTGGAGCGTGTCAACGAGCAACGTGCAGACCTCATACTCTTCACCGGCGACCTTGTCAACTCGCGTGCCGATGAGCTGGAGCCGTTCATGGACATGCTGAGCCGCCTCTCAGCACCCGATGGTGTCTACTCCATACTGGGCAATCACGACTATGGCACATATTATCGTTGGGACACGCCCGACGGCAGTGAGCGCAGTCTTGAGGAACTGTGTCGCAGAGAAGGCAGACTGGGATGGCACTTGCTGCGCAACGAGCACGTCATCCTGCATCATCGCGGCGACAGCATAGCGCTGATTGGTGTCGAGAACGACGGCAGACCACCGTTCCCACAGCTTGCTGACCTGCCGCATGCCATGAGCGGGACTGACGGGATGTTCCGTATATTGATGAGCCACGACCCCACACACTGGCGGCGAGAGGTGGTACCGACGACCGACATCGACCTGACACTGTCGGGCCATACGCACGGAGCACAGTTCATGCTATTCGGCTTCTCGCCCAGCCGATGGGTCTACGATGAATATGCCGGCATGTACCGCGAGGGCAACCAGAGCCTTTACATCAACACAGGCTTCGGCTACGTGGGGCTGCCGTTCCGCTTCGGCGTGTGGCCGGAGATAACGGTGTTCACCCTCCACGAATAGAGCAGCACGACGGCATAGCCCACGACGGGCACGACGAAGGCAAACGACAGCGTCACCCTGTCGGCAAGCATGCCCATGAGCATTGTTCCGATGGCACCGCCGATGGTGGACATCATGAGGTAGGACGACGCACGCTTGGTCTGGCTGCCCAGTCCGCGCAATGCCAGGGAGAAGATTGTGGGGAACATTATTGCCTCAAGCGCATAGTTGAGGATCAGTGCCACCATCGACAGCGTGCCGAGCTCCATAAGCACCAGCACATTTGCCACCACCGTTCCAGCCGCACAAAACAGCAGGACCTTCTGTGCCTCGATGCGGCTCATGACCCAGCTGCCGACGAAGCGAGCACACATGAAGAGGAAGAAGCCGAAGGACAGCAGGCGGCTCGCCGTCATGTTGTCGATGAGGCTGACGCGCTCTGCGTAGTTGATGAACAGGCTGTTGATGGCAATCTCGGCAATCTCGTAGAACAGCAGGGCCGTGAATCCGAAGACGAACATGCCGTTGCGCAGCAGACTGCCACCGGCGTCCCCGCCCTGCACCCCGGCAGAAAGCTTGTCGTCGTCGACAATCTCCGGCAGACGGACACGCGTGAATGCCAGGGCAAACACGCAGACCATCACCGCCAGGAAGATGTACGGTCCCGAGATGTTGGCACCGGCAGCACCCGAGAAGAGTATGGCTCCGCCTATCCACGGACCGCAGATGTTGCCCAGTCCGTTGATGCTCTGTGCCAGATTGAGACGGCTTGCCGACGTGGCGGCATCGCCAAGACGCGCCATATAAGGATTGGCGGCAGTCTCGAGAAACACCAGTCCGCACGCCATGACAAACAGCGCGACGAGGAAGACATAGAACAGCTGCAAGCTGCCGCCGCCGTCAAACCCCATGGAGAGCAGTCCGAAAGCCAGCGCACCGGCACCGAACAGCAGGAGTCCGAATACCATTCCATACCTGTAGCCGCGACGCCCTATGAGCAGTCCGGCAGGAATGGCAAAGAGAAAATAGCCCAGGAAGAAGGCTCCCTGCACCAGCGTCGACTGCGATATCGATATGTCCATCTCTGCCTGGAAGTGCTTGTTCAGCACGTCCATGATGGCACGCGCAAATCCCCAAAGGAAGAACAGCGACGTCACCAGTATGAACGGCAGCCTGTATTCGCGTCTCACCAACTTTGTCATAACGTTCTCAGATTTTGTCTTTTTGTATTGTTACAGCTGCAAAATTAAACAATCTCCGGTTACACGTGGCACGACTAATCCGTATCTTTGCCGCACGACGAGCCTATGCTGATACTCTACACCATATATATACTGTGCATCGCCCTGCCGCTGTTCATCGTGGCGACGGTTGTAGCCACGGCGTTCACGCTCGTCGGCGTGCCGTTCTTCGGCGCCCACTTCTGGGGCTACTGGCCCGCACATCTGTGGTCGCGCTTCGTCTGCTTCATACTGCTGCTGCCGGTCAAGGTCGAAGGACGCGAGAAGATATGCCGCCACACGTCGTACGTCTTCGTCGCCAACCACCAGAGCGCTTTCGACATACCGCTGGTCTACGGCTATCTGGACCGCAACTTCAAGTGGATGATGAAGAAGAGCCTGCGCCGCCTGCCGCTCATAGGCAAAGCATGCGAGGTGTCGGGCCACGTGTTTGTCGACCGCAGCGGGCCCAGCAAGGTCTACGAGACGATAACCAAGGCCAAGGCAGTGCTGCACGACGGCGTGTCGCTCTTCGTCTTCCCCGAGGGAGCACGCACGTTCACCGGACACATGGGCTACTTCAAGCGCGGAGCCTTCCAGATGGCAGACGACCTGGAGCTTGCCGTCGTCCCCATCACCATCGACGGTCCCTTCCACATACTGCCGCGCACGGACAAGCTCATCCACTGGCACCGCCTGCACATGACCATCCACGACCCCATCCCCTACGAAGGCAAAGGCCCCGAGCACATACGCCACACCATGGACCTTGCCTACCGTGCCATCGAGGCAGGCATGCCGCAACAATACCAAGGCATGGTGCGCAACGACGACCAAGACGCATAAGCTCCCCTACCCCCAACATCACAGACCATTGTCTCAAATCATACGTATCATTTGACGGAATCATCCGCATCATTCGAGCAATTCATGCGCATTATCGGAATCAATAATCCGCATTTTCAGAGCAAATAATCCGCATTATCGGAGACATCAACGCGCGCGGACGGATTTGGCAGTACGGAGGCGGGCATAAGAAGAAGAGGTTGCACCGCTGTTGCGGCACAACCTCCTGCTCTTGGGTTTGTGTGTCTATGGCTTACTTGCACATCGGGCAGCGGGGCTTCAGCTGCTTGAAGAAGTCGTTGCCCTTGTCGTCGACGAGGATGAAGGCTGGGAAGTCCTCGACCTCAATCTTCCATATGGCTTCCATGCCGAGTTCGGGATACTCCACGCACTCGATGCTCTTGATGCTGTTCTGCGACAGCACGGCAGCAGGTCCGCCGATGGAGCCGAGATAGAAGCCGCCGTGCTTCTTGCAGGCGTCGGTGACAACCTGGGTGCGGTTGCCCTTGGCAATCATTATCAGGCTGCCGCCATGGTCCTGAAACTCGTCGACATAGGGGTCCATGCGGTTTGCCGTGGTCGGTCCCATGGAGCCGCAAGGCATGCCCTTAGGCGTCTTTGCCGGTCCGGCATAGAGAATCGGGTGGTCCTTGAAGTATGCCGGCAGGTCTTCGCCTGCGTCCAGACGTGCCTTGAGCTTGGCATGTGCGATGTCGCGTGCCACGATGATGGTGCCGTTGAGCGATACGCGTGTGGAGACGGGATACTCCGACAGTATCTTGCAGACCTCACGTATGGGCTGGTTGAGGTCAATCTTCACGACGTTTCCCTCGCCTGCATTGCGCAGCTCTTCGGGGATGAGCTCTGTGGGGTTGCTGTCCATCTTCTCAATCCAGATGCCGTCCTTGTTGATCTTGGCCTTGATGTTGCGGTCGGCAGAGCACGACACACCCAAACCGATGGGGCACGATGCACCGTGGCGCGGCAGACGTACGACGCGCACGTCGTGTGCCATGTACTTGCCACCGAACTGTGCTCCGAGTCCAATCTTGTGGGCTTCTTCCAGCAGCTTCTGCTCCAGCTCGACGTCGCGGAACGCACGTCCGTACTCGTTGCCCGTAGTGGGCAGCTCGTCGTAGTAGTGTGTCGAGGCGAGCTTCACGGTCAGCAGGTTCTTCTCTGCCGATGTGCCGCCGATGACGAATGCAATGTGATAGGGCGGGCAGGCTGCCGTGCCGAGGCTCTTCATCTTGTCGACGAGGAACGGGATGAGTGTGCCGGGGTTCTGTATGCGTGCCTTGGTCTCCTGGTAGAGATAGGTCTTGTTTGCGGAGCCGCCGCCCTTGGTGACGCAGAGGAAGCGGTATTCCATGCCTTCGGTAGCCTCGAGGTCGATCTGTGCGGGCAGGTTGCACTTGGTGTTCACCTCGTCGAACATGTTGAGCGGTGCGTTCTGCGAGTAGCGCAGGTTGTCCTCGGTGTAGGTCTCGTAGACGCCGCGCGAGAGTGCCTCTTCGTCGCAGAAGCCTGTCCACACCTGCTGGCCTTTCTCGCCGTGGATGATTGCCGTACCGGTGTCCTGGCACAGCGGCAGCTGTCCCTTGCATGCCACTTCGGCATTGCGCAGGAAGGTCAGTGCCACATACTTGTCGTTCTCGCTTGCCTCGGGGTCGCTCAAGATCTTTGCCACCTGCAGGTTGTGCGAGCGGCGCAGCATGAACGACACGTCGTGGAAGGCCTGGCGTGCCAGTGCCGTAAGTCCTTCTTTCTCGACCTTCAGGACAGGCTTGCCCTCAAATTCGCCTACCGACACGTAGTCCTTGGTAAGCAGATAGTACTCGGTTTTGTCTTCGCCCAACTCGAACATGGGCTGATAGTGAAACGGAGGTGTTGTTGCCATAATTGCGTATTATTGTTTTGGTTCTTCTTGTTCTGACGTGCAAAAATAATGAAAAGCACAGACCGCTGTCCCTTTTTCGTCACAGCAATTTGCGCATGCGGCCTATGAGCTCGTCGCCGAGTGCCGTCTTGGTCTCGATGTGCTGCAGCACGGCGGTGACAAAGGGATTGCTCTCGAAGTCGCCACGCACCTGTTCGAAGTCCATCTGCTTCTCCTCGCGTGTGCCGTCGGCACCGAAGCCGGTCATCGACGAGAGCGAGAACTCCTTCTTGGCATCGTCGTAGACCATGCGGTCCAGACCTATGACCGCTTCCTTCCACTTCCCGACAATGTCGATGATGTCCTGCGCCGTCATGTCCTGCGGACTCTTGCCGTAGAACTCCTCAAACCGGTCGTATGCCCACGTCCACTCATAGGTGTAGTAGTTGGCGTGCATCTCGGAGAAGGCGGCGTTTATCTGCTTCAGTCGGTTCACGCTGCCGGCCTCGATGGCGCCCATCAGCCGTTCGACCTCACTCTTCGGAGCAATCAGTCCCGACATGTCGACCCACTCGCCGCGCCCTACGGTGGTGTCGGGCAGCAGGCGTGCACGTATCTCGTCGTTGCTCTTGAAGTCTGTCCCCTGCAGGCGGTTGATGAGCGAATTGCCGAGGAACTTGTTGATGCCGATCTCGTAGTAGCGTATGCCGTTGTTGAGTGCGGAGTTGCGAATCTTGGTGCTGTGGAACGAATAGATGTCCGACAGCTCGCCCGATGCATTGCGCAGTTCCTGCAGTATCTCGCGTCCCTTGATCATCTTCTGTATGGTGTATGGGCTGAGCAGGTTGTAGTTTATGCAGTCCAGCTTGTTGGGGTCGGTGCGCAGGTCGCGCTTGGGCCACTTCTGTGCATCGCGTATGGTACCGACGCTGCGCAGGTTGACGCC
>CAVHJI010000090.1:6095-7780 GCA_963636255.1 Bacteroidaceae bacterium
CGCCCGGTGCCAGGTATGTGGTGTTGTTCTGCTCTATGAGGTATGAGAACGGTAGGTTCGACGTGTCGGAGTGGGTCACGTGTCTGCCCATGACGAGCGAGAATGCCCCGACACGCGAGGGCCACAATATATATGAGTCCGACGTCGTCTTTGCTCCGCGCTCCAGTGTTCCCTGATGAATGGGTCCGAGCTTATACATGTGGTTGCTCTGGTTGGAGCCCGAGCCGGCATTCATAAACGAGAACATGCCGGCGATGAGCAGCGTCGAGCGGTGGTGGGTCACGGTGAACGGACCTGCAAAGATGGCACAAGCCTCGCCGTTGGCTTCCTGACAGTTGCTGAAGAACAGCGAGTCCGATGCCGAATATCCGTTCTCGAGCTTGCATGCCTGTCCCACGAAGCAGCGCGTCAGCGTCGTGCCACCGTCGAGCTCAGAGCCGCTGGAGACGATGAAGTCGTCGCACATCACATTGTAGCCTATATGCACCGGTGCTGCCTCGTTGCTGTTGATGCTGCCGTTGCGCAGTCGGCTGGCTCCTATGATTGTGCAGCAGTTGCCGATGCGGACGTTCTCAATGAGTCCCGAGTTCTGTATCTTCACCCCGTCGCCAATGCTGCCCACGGACGAGGCATGCTTGTTGGTGTAGTAGAGGGCTATCTCCCGCAGTCGCGCTATGAGTGTCGGGCGGTGACGGTAGAGTGCCATGAAGTATGCCATCTGTGCCGACAGCTTGTCGGTCATCATCACCTCGCGGCCTCCAGTCTCGTTGAGCACGGACACGTCCACGCCATTGCCGAAGGTGGAACGTCCTTCCACCAGTATGGCGTCGACGTTCTCTATGTAGGCGCCGTCGCCGATGGTGTAGTTGGCGATGTAGTTGTGTACGTTGTTTATGTAGCAGTTGTTGCCAATGGTGACGTTGTGGAGTGCGGCGTTGCTCAGTCCGGCATCCTGCTTCACGCCTCCCGGCATGTCGAATGTTCCTGTCAAGGCGCCTATCTTCACCTCACCGGAGAAGCGTACGTTGTGCACGCGGCTGGCATCAAAGCCATCGGTGGCTACCGTCACGTCGCTCCACGACGCGGCAGAACATCCTGCCGCCGTCAGCATCTCAGTCTCGTCAGTTGTCAGATTCCTGTATTCCATCGTCTTCATCTTCGGTCTGTGGATATAAAAAGTCATTATAGGGATATTTCTGTACATGCAGCTGGCGCACCTTCTTGTACATCTCGTCGCGCAGCTCTTCGATGTTCTGCCGTTCCTTTGCCGAGATGAAGATGCAGTTGTCCTCCATCTTCGCCATCCATGTGTGCATCAGTTCGTCGAGCGGGATGTTCTCACGTGTGCGTGGTGTCAGGTCGTCGGCATCTTTCTGTACGAAGTGATAGGCGTCGATCTTGTTGAACACAAGCATCGTGGGTTTGCCTGCTGCATCGATGTCAGCCAGCGTGCGGTTCACCACGTCTATCTGTTCCTCGAAGTCGGGATGGCTGATGTCCACCACATGAAGCAACAGGTCAGCCTCGCGCACCTCGTCGAGTGTAGACTTGAACGAGTCCACAAGGTCGGTCGGCAACTTGCGTATGAAGCCTACGGTGTCGCACAGCAGGAACGGCAGATTGTCTATCACCACCTTGCGCACTGTAGTGTCGAGCGTGGCAAACAGCTTGTTCTCGGCAAAGAC
>CAVHJI010000091.1:0-2331 GCA_963636255.1 Bacteroidaceae bacterium
GTACTGTCTTCCGTGCAGCTGACATTCTCAAAGCCTTGTTTCAATAGCTCTTGTACAGCCGAACTCCCTACCTGTGCCCGTAGCACTTGTGGACACAAAGCCATGGCAATCAGCAGCACAAAGCCTACACACGATCCGAGACGACACCTTGAAACCATATCAATAGTCGCATTCCTCATTTCTATGTTTCACTCCACTTCGTAGCATAGTCAGCGCAAAATTAGGCACTATTTCCAAACCAACAAAAAAAACTAAAAAAAAGTTCCCCCTGGATTACAGTTCGGATACGCAAGCACTTGGGCATCGCTCGAAAGTCCCAAACACAAGTGAGGCAGCTCCGTGAAGAGTCGCCTCGCCATACCATTTATAATTGAGACGGTAAATCGTTTGACAACCATCGCAACATGGCAACAGATGATAGATAACAGTATCAGTTGATGCGATACAGCAACCACGAGCCCTGGAAGTCCTGACGGCTCGGATATTTAGCCTTGAACGCATCGCGTGCCTGAGCAGCTGCATTGTAGTCTGAATATGTGCCTACAATGACACGGTACATATTCTTGTCAGCATTGTAGACGACCAGCGAACTGTAACCCTCGCCATCCAGATACGACTTCAAGTTGTCTGCATTTGTCTTGACACCAAAGCTGCCGCATACCACACTGTAGTCTTGCAGACCGCTACCAGATACCACAGAGACTCTTTCTTGACGAGCATCGTTTGCTGCAGGTGCAGAACTTGATACAGGTGCGCTCTCTACTCTCGCCACCGATTCTGTTTGAGTCGGGGCAGCCTCTTTGGTTTGTGCCAGTTCCTGCTGCTTTGCCTTCTCGTAGGCTTTCTTGTATGCGCTCTCACTCGACTTGCATGACGTAAATCCAAAAGCTACACATGCGCCCAAAGCCAATACTAGAAAAGATTTTCTCATCGCTATTTGTTTTTAATTGTTCCTATTCTCGTTTGTCTTGACAAAAGTAGTGGAAATATTTCACAGCAATCAAAAAAAAGTTCATTAAAAAGACTTACACATCAAAAATGTCTCTAACTTTGTTCGGAAGAAGCCGCTCGAGCAAGAGCGGGCAATAACAAATAATTAAAGGAAGGGAAATCTCCATGAAAGGCTTTAATCTGTTGGCCGCATTCTTGGGCGGCGCTGCAGTCGGTGCAGCAATCGGTATAATGTTTGCTCCGGAGAAGGGCGCAGACACACGTAGCAAGATAGCTGAGATACTTCGCAAGAAAGGCATCAAGCTCAACAAAGAAGAAATGCAGAGTCTGGTCGACGAAATCATTGGCGCAAAGGACGAGACCGTTACAGCCGAATAATCGAAAAGAAAGTCTCACCAGATGATATTCGGAAGCGACAACAGCGTAGAGAACATCCAGCAGCTGGCGCAGGAAATAGGGAAGCTCGTAAAGCTACAGGTCAGTTACGCCAAGCTTGAACTGACGGAGAAGCTGACCGTCCTGCTGTCCACGTTGGTACTGGTGCTCGTCGTCATCATACTGAGCATGGTGGCGCTGTTCTACCTGTCGTTTACCCTGGTTTATATCTTGGCACCGCACGTCGGCGGACTTGTGGCAAGCTTCGGCATCGTCACCTTACTTATCGTCGTCCTAATTGCCGGTGTGTTTGCATTTCGCCGGAAGCTGATATTCGAGCCTATGGTGAAGTTTCTGTCATCATTGTTCCTCACATCAGGGCAGGACAACAGCAGCGAAGCAAACGATACAAAGAACATACAGCAACCGTGACATGAGACAAGCAGGCATAAATCTTGAAGAGATTGCACAGCGCAAAGCCGCAATCAGACAGCAGATAGCGAGTCAGAAGGCCATCGTAGGCAAGCTGGCAAGTGAGTTGTTCGCCCCTGTAAAGCCGGTGACTACAAAAGCTGAAGGCGTGATGCGTCTGTTCAACACCAGCTTCGCCGTATTCGACGGACTGCTCATGGGACTCAAGATTATGCGCAAAGTTCAGAAGCTAATCCGAAGGTTCGCCTGAGATACTTACTCGCAAGGGCAACGTCTCGTATTGACAAGTACAAGGCTTGTCGGCACAATCATAGCCGACAGGCCTTTTTCATTTGCGCATGTACCTGCGTGGAGCGACAGCGCGCAACGTCTACACGACTCTGTCGATAATTAGTTCAGCCTGCAAGGAAAGAGTCCGTAAGACAAAAATAAATAGTCAAAGCACTTGCAATAAGCCCTTTGCGATGTTATCTTTGCATATCTTCTCAGGCTTCTACAATCGATTAACTTCCGTCGAGAAGATATCTGACTTCCTCATACCAAAGCTTGCAATTATCATACCAAGGTTTGCAA
>CAVHJI010000091.1:2404-4366 GCA_963636255.1 Bacteroidaceae bacterium
CTCGGGCCAAGTCTTATAGCTTCTCACCTCAAATCTTATAACTTCCCCAGCAGAACTCTATAGCTTCTCCAGCCAGCTCTTCCGTTTAAGGCACCAGCCCTATATATTATAGGTACCGTCACAACACGCTGCATGCGTCAATGCAATATACTGTCCGGAGCGGCATATTATGCTGTCGGCAACGGGACAATGGATTCGCACTATAGGACGTGCAGATGTGCGCTGCACTCTTTAGGCTCACCTATATCTATGCACAAACTCCGTCAATTGTTAATGCCATGCGAGAAAATGGGCACATTTCGCACGAATAATTTGCCAGTATAAAAGAAAGTGGTTTTATTTGCATAGATTAAAGATGGGTCCCAAGAATCGGCTTTGTCAGATTGCAAGGCTATTTCCAGGGGCAATTTGTCCGAGAGTGAAGGAGCATAGTGAGCTATGCGACTGAGCCAGCGGACATATTGAACTGGAAGGAGAAGCAAGACGCCAAAACCCGTTGCCCACATTTATTTATTAGTACATTTACGGTGAGGATTTTTAAAGCCCACCTTAAGTTAACCTTACGATGCCAAACACAACAGACGACAATCTGTCTGGCCTGAAGGCGAACGACTTCAAGAAGAACCTTCAAGGCAAAGAGACAGGACTCTACATACTGAAGAACACAACCGGGATGGAAGTTGCCGTGACCAACTACGGCTGTGCATTGCTGGCTGTCATGGTACCCGACAAAGACGGGCACTATGCCAATGTTGTCTTGAGTCACGATGGCATTGACGGCGTCATAAACAGTCCGGAACCATTTCTCAGTACGACGATAGGCCGCTATGGCAATCGGATTGCAGGAGGCAAGTTCACTCTCAATGGCAAGGATTACAGTTTGGCCATAAACAACGGACCTAACTCCCTGCATGGAGGACCGACAGGATTTCATGCACGTGTGTGGGATGCCGGGCAGACAGACCCAAGCACCATCAAATTCCACTACGTCTCAGCCGACGGCGAAGAAGGCTTCCCTGGCAGATTGGAGGTAAGCATGAGCTATCACTTGAGCAACACAGACAATGCACTCGAGATTGAATATCATGCCACAGCAGACAAAGACACGGTGGTGAACCTCACGAACCATGGTTTCTTCAACTTGGCAGGCATCGGCAATCCCTCTCCTACTGTCCTGAACAACACTGTGACGATAAACGCAGACTACTATATTCCCATCGATGAAGTTTCTATTCCTACAGGCGAGATACTCAGCGTGCATGGCACACCGATGGATTTCACTACGCCACATACGATTGGCGAGAGAATAGACAACGACTTCCAACAACTGACGAGCGGTACAGGATACGACCATTGCTACGTCCTTAACAAAAAGGAGCGCGGCAGCCTGACTCTTGCTGCCACATGCAGCGAGCCGACAAGCGGCAGAACCATGGAGGTCTGGACCACCGAAGAGGGAATACAGCTCTATACAGGCAACTGGCTTAACGGTTTCAGCGGTTCGCATGGGGCGACATTCCCTGCACGCAGCGCCATCTGCTTCGAAGCACAATGCTTCCCCGATACGCCAAACAAGAGCCACTTCCCTTCTGCCATACTGCGCAAAGGCGATGAGTATTACCAAAAGACTATCTACCGTTTCGGTATACAGCAGTCATGAGGCACTAAATAACGAGATACATTATAAATTAACGCAATAAACAATAATCATTAAAAACTAAAAAACTATGTCTGAACAACAAAAAAAAGGCGGTAGCATGGTTGCCATCATCACCATGTTCTTTCTATTCGCTATGATTGCATTCGTCACCAATATGGCTGCGCCTGTTGGTAACATCTGGGCAACACAGCCTGAAATCGGCGGCTCATCAGCCCTGAGCTTCATGGGTAACTTCATGAACTTCCTTGCATACCTGTTCATGGGTATTCCTGCCGGCAACATGCTGACAAAGATCGGTTACA
>CAVHJI010000091.1:4376-7666 GCA_963636255.1 Bacteroidaceae bacterium
CAGCTCTCACGGCTATCGCTATCGGTATCGTCGGTCTGCTCATCCAGTTCTGCTCTGGTCTTGGCACTGGCATCCCATTCTACATCATCTATCTGCTCGGTGCGTTTGTCTGCGGTTTCTGCGTCTGCATCCTCAACACTGTCGTTAATCCTATGCTTAACCTCATCGGTGGCGGTGGCACGAAGGGCAACCAGCTGCTTCAGCTCGGTGGTGCATGCAACTCTTTGGCAGGAACAATCGCTCCTATCATGGTCGGCGCATTCATCGGAACCATCACAGCACAGACCAAGTTTGCAGAGGTTAACCCGATGCTGTTCGGTGCCATTGCAATCTTCGTTGTTGCATTCATCGTAATCTCTATGGTCAACATCCAGGAGCCCGGCCAGAAGGCAGCCATTAGCAAGGACGACAAGTACAGCCCTTGGAGCTTCCGTCACTTCGTGCTCGGCGCAGTTGCCATCTTCGTATATGTTGGTATGGAGGTTGGTATTCCTAATACCTTCGGTAACTTCCTCAGCATCTCTGCCAATTCAGAGGCTCTCGGCACAGGTTTCGACAGTGCAAACTCTGCAGCCATCATCGGTAGCATGACCGGTCTCTACTGGTTGCTCATGCTTGTCGGCCGTCTGGCTTCAGGCTTCTTCTCGAGCTTGGTATCCAGCCGCACACAGCTTCTGTGCGCTGCTTCCATAGGTATCGTCCTCGTGCTCATCTCCATGTTTGTGCCCGAGACTGCACTGGCTTCGATGGTCGGCTTCAGCGGCGGCTCATTCTCTGTCAACAATGTACCTCTGTTCACCATCTTCCTTGTATTGGCTGGTCTTTGCACCTCAATCATGTGGGGTTGCATCTTCAACCTTGCAACCGAAGGTCTTGGCAAATACACAGAGAAGGCTTCTGGTATCTTCATGATGATGGTAGTCGGTGGCGGTATCCTGCCTCTGATTCAGAACTCCATCGTCAGCGACACCATCGGTTCGCTCCGCATGAGCTACTGGGTTGTTGTCATCATCCTCGCCTACATGATATTCTACGCTCTCGTAGGCAGCAAGAATGTCAACAAGGACATCAAGGTTGACTGACACACTCAGTTGAAGAAACAAGAAACACACACATAACCTCTAAAATCTTTACACAATGGAAATAGATCACGTAAGAAGCCGTTTCATCAAGCATTTCGATGGGACGACGGGTGCCATATACGCATCACCAGGCCGTATCAACCTTATCGGCGAACACACAGACTATAATGGTGGTTTCGTGTTCCCCGGAGCAATAGACAAGGGCATAATGGCCGAAATAAAGCCTAACGGCACAGACAAGGTAAAGGCCTATTCCATTGATTTGAAAGACTATGTAGAGTTCGGGCTAAACGAAGAAGATGCTCCTCGCGCCAGTTGGGCGAAGTACATCTTCGGCGTTTGCCGCGAAATGATTAAAAGAGGTGTTGAGGTCAAGGGATTCAACACAGCATTCTCCGGCGATGTTCCACTCGGTGCAGGCATGTCTTCATCGGCAGCACTCGAGAGCACTTATGCCTATGCTCTGAACGATTTGTTCGGAGAGAACAAGATCGACAAGTTCGAGCTTGCCAAGGTAGGTCAGGCTACGGAGCATAATTATTGTGGAGTGAACTGTGGCATCATGGACCAGTTTGCTTCTGTCTTTGGCAAGGCTGGATGTCTCATACGTCTGGACTGCCGTTCGTTAGAGTACAAGTACTTCCCGTTTAATCCGCAAGGATACAAACTGGTGCTGGTCGACAGCGTGGTGAAGCATGAACTGGCTTCATCTGCCTACAACAAGCGCCGCAAGAGTTGCGAGAATGTTGTTGCAGCCATCAAGGCAAAGCATCCCGAGGTTGAGTTCCTGCGTGATGCCACAATGGATATGCTCAACGAAGTCAAGGCAGACATCAGCGAAGAAGACTACATACGTACCGAATATGTAATCGGAGAAGTCCAGCGCGTGCTTGACGTCTGCGATGCATTGGAGAAAGGCGATTACGAAACGGTGGGACGTAAGATGTATGAGACTCACCGTGGCATGAGCAAGCTGTATGAAGTAAGCTGCGAAGAGCTTGACTTCCTCAACAATCTTGCATTCGACTGTGGTGTCAGCGGTTCGCGTGTCATGGGCGGAGGCTTTGGCGGATGCACCATCAACTTGGTGAAGACAGAGCTGTACAGTACCTTCATCAATGAGGTGAAGAAGCAGTATCCTGCCAAGTTTGGCAAGACCCCGAAGATCTACGACGTAGTCATCAGCGACGGTGCACGCCGCGTGTGCTGACTTCGGTTGAATAACCTCAAGGCTTATAGAATGAAAGGTGGAGAGCCCTGGCTCTCCACCTTTCATTCTTTATTATGGTGAGTATTAATAGGAACTACCTCATCCGAATTTGCAAATCTTGCGCAGCTTGTCTTCGTCGATAAGCTTGATCTTGCGCCCGTCTATGGCAATGAGATGCTCGGCAGAGAACTGCGACAAGACACGTATGGCATTTGATGTGGTCATGTTCGACAGATTCGCCAAATCCTCACGCGACAGGTAGATACTCAGCGTACAGCCGTCTTCCTCAACACCGTAGCCCTCTTTAAGGAAGAACAGCGACTCTGCCAGACGTCCTTGTATGTGCTTCTGCGTTATGTCCACTGCACGTCTGTCGGCAATACCAAGGCTCTTGGACAACTGTTTCAAGAATACCACTGCCAAATCATTGTTGTTCTTGATGAGGTTGCCAATGACCTTCATCGGTATCGAGCAGATAACAGACTGCTCTACAGTTGCGGCAGAGTTGACGTATTCCTCCTGCGAGAAGTAGGCTCGATAGCCAAAGTATCCTACGGGTTTTATCAGTCGTGCAATCTGACGACGCCCCTGAGCCCCCTCTTTGTAGACTTTCACCTTACCGCTAAGCAGGCAGTACATGTGGGTAGGCACCTCATTTTCATAATGGACAATCTCGTTCTTCTTGTACACCTGTACATCAAGGTGCGCCTGTAGTTCAAGACGCTGCTCCGGTGTCAGTGGTGTCCATATATCAGTAATCAATGAAGGGACATCTATATTCGATAGATCAACTTTACTCATCGTTCTGTGTTCGTCAGGCATGTTTTCTAACACAAAATTATGTTTTCTCTTAATATGTTCGCAATGATTGCCCTCCTTTTTTATTTATGTGACAGCTTTACCCTACCTTTGCGGCGCAAATTTTCAGGTCTGCAACACGAATTAAAAAGAAATACAGAGCACACACAACACTGAAGCTATGGGAATGGTAATAGGAA
>CAVHJI010000092.1:0-7515 GCA_963636255.1 Bacteroidaceae bacterium
TATGAATATTGCAAGCTTTGGTATGAGGATATCAGACATCTTCTCGACGGAAGTCAAGCGCTTGCCAAAGCAATAGAAGTTATGCAAATGTAGCATGGCAGTAGGCTTTTTGCAAGTGTTTTGATATGTTTTTTTTCTTCGTACTTAGGGCTATTCTATTGACCCATTATAGCTTCTGGCGTGCGCATCATGCTGCTGCAAAGGACGACAAAAAAGAAAGAGGCAACCCGTTAAAGAGCTGCCTCTATTTTTGAAAAAAGGATATTCGCTGCGGAACATCCTTGGTGGAAATGTCTTTATTCCTCTGCCACAACTTCGAAAGGAATCTCTACAGAGACCTCCTTGTGCAGATGAACAGTGGCTGTGTAGTGGCCAATCTCCTTCACGCTACCCACCTTGATGAGCTTGCGGTCGATGTTGTGGCCGAGCTTTGCCAGTTCGTCGGCAATCTGGATGTTTGATACAGAACCGAAGATGGTACCTGTCTGGCTGACCTTCGTAGCAATCTTGAGAGATACGCCCTTGATCTGCTCAGCCAATGCCAAAGCATCGTTCTTGATCTTCTCAATCTTGCGTGCACGCTGCTTCAACTCCTCTGCCAGAGCTTTCTTTGCAGAAACAGAAGCGATGATTGCCTTGCCTGTAGGGATAAGATAATTACGGCCATAACCGGACTTGACACTCACGATGTCGTCCTTGTAACCCAAATTGATTACGTCTTCCTTCAATATTACTTCCATTATTATCTCCTCCTTATTATTTCATCAAATCGGTTACGTAGGGCAGCAATGCCAAATGACGTGCTCTCTTGACAGCCTGAGCCACACGGCGCTGGAACTTCAGTGAAGTGCCTGTGATGCGGCGGGGAAGGATCTTGCCTTGCTCGTTGAGGAACTTCTTGAGGAACTCGGGATCCTTGTAGTCAATGTATTTGATGCCTGCCTTCTTGAAGCGGCAGTATTTCTTTCTCTTGACATCAACCGAAGGCGGTGTCAGGTATCTGATTTCGGATTGCTCTTTTGCGTTCTGCTGTTGCTGTGCCATGATCAAGCCTCCTCCTTTTTAGTTTGTTTCATACTTCTTCTCTTGGCTGCATACTCTGCGGCGAACTTGTTCTGCTTGAACGTCAGGTAACGTATCACGCGCTCGTCACGACGATAGTTGATCTCCAACTTGTCGATGAGTGTAGGCTCAGCCTCGAACTCTATGAACTCATAGAATCCTGTCGACTTCTTGTTGATAGGGTAGGCCAGCTTCTTGAGGCCCCAGTTCTCTTCATTGACAATCTTACCACCTTCGGCAGTAATGATGCCTTTGAACTTCTCGACCGCTTCCTTCATCTGTTCATCAGACAAAACGGGAGTCAAAATGAAAACGGTTTCGTATTGATTCATACTGTGTTAAATAAATATTTTTGTTAATTGCGGCGCAAAGATAAGCTTTTACGAGCAGACTGGCAAACATTCGATGTTTTTATTTGTCCGGAGTGCAACATTCAGAGCTTTTACATATCTTTGTCCAACTGAGATTGAAGGGTATTGAAATGTACATATATGATAGAGCTCGAGAATTTCAATTTTGACATTAGTCTGATATTCGCCGTACTGAACGGACGTGTGTCTGCGGCAATCAACAGGAAGTTGGCTGCCGACCTCAAGGCAAATGGAGTGCAGATAACACCCGAGCAGATGACTGTGCTGTCGCTGTTGTGGAAGAAGGACAATGTGTCACAGCAGGAACTGTGTAATGCAACGTTCAAGGACAAGCCCAACATGACAAGACTGATAGACAGTCTCGAGACAAAGGGATATGTGGTGCGTGTCTCCGACCAGCGCGACAGACGCAACAATCTGATAAACCTTACGGCTAAGGGACGCGAAGTGGAGGAGAAAGCATTCGACGTAGCCAACCAGACATTGCGTAAAGCCCTTAGCAATGCCACCATAGAGGAATTGAAGGACGGGCAGAATCTGCTGAAGAAGATATTCAACAACATGCGCGAGTAACCAGACTGCTTCGCCGCACAAATGTGCTTCATAAGCACGACGGTAGGCTGGCACATGGACGTTTTTACTATTTTTTCGTAGAATTGTTTCGCTCGTAACAGAATAATGCTTTTCTTTGTGCTTGGTTTACAATAGCTGAATTAATAACATTAAAATATAATACACAATGAAAGGCTTACTGAAGAACTTAGGACTTATATTGATTCTGTTGGGCGGCATCGGACTGATTGCATGCCAGTTTACAGGCGATGTCAACAACAACGGAGTATTGGGTGGACTGTTTTGTCTTATGGTTGTTGGGCTGATTGTCTACATCGTCATCAACAAGCGCATCGTCGACTAATTGTAGACTGAGCTGTAGCGCAGGGACGCAGGCCAAGAACAGAAACACGAAGGGCAGCACCGTTGCGGTGCTGCCCTTTATGTTTCTGCCCCGATGTGGAGGGGGTCAGTCTTCCGACGGTACTATCAGCTTGTAGCCCTTGCCGTGGATGTTGATGATCTCTATGGACTCGTCTTCCTTCAGGTGCTTGCGCAGCTTCGTGATGTAGACGTCCATGCTGCGGGCATTGAAGTAGTTGTCGTCAATCCAGATGGTCTTCAGTGCAAAGTCGCGCTGCAGTATTTCATTGGCATGCGAGCACAGCAGGCTCAGCAGCTCAGACTCTTTGGTCGTCAGCTTTGTCTGCTTGTCACCGATAGACAGGATTTGCTTCTGTGTGTCGAAGGTGAACTTACCTATCTTATATACGGTGTTCTCCTTATTCTTTTTGCCACGCACGCGACGCAGAATTGCCTCAATGCGGAACGTCAGTTCTTCCATGCTGAAAGGTTTGGTCAGATAGTCGTCGGCGCCAATCTTGAAGCCTTCGAGAATATCGTCCTTCAGGGTCTTGGCGGTGAGGAATATGATAGGAATCTCCGAATTCACGGCGCGTATCTCTGAAGCCAGCGTGAAGCCGTCTTTCTTAGGCATCATGACATCAAGGACGCAAATGTCGTACTTGTTCTTTGAGAAAGCTTTGTAGCCGGCTTCTCCGTCGGGATAAAGCTCTGCATCATAGTCTTTGGCCACGAGGTACTCTCTCAAGAGCATTCCCAGGTTCTCGTCATCCTCGCACAGCAGGATTCTCAGTTTCTCTTCCATCTTGTTCAGTGTTTTAGTAAAGGTAATGCAATTATGAATTTCGTTCCGACGTTAAGCTCACTCTCTGCCTTGATGGTTCCCTTATGGTCGGCAATTATTTTCTTGACATACGCCAGTCCAAGTCCGAAGCCCTTGACGTTGTGCAAATTACCTGTATGCACGCGGTAGAACTTCTCGAATATGCGCTTCACGTCCTCCTTCTTGATGCCAATGCCATTGTCCTGGATTGATATCATCAGTTTCTTGTCTTCGTCCCATGTCTTTATCTTCAGGAGCAGGTTGACATCCTGACGGCGATATTTCACGGCATTGTCCATCAGGTTGAAGATGACGTTTGTGATGTGCATCTCGTCGGCATAGACCGTAGCATCTTCTGCCGTCAGCTCGGACTCAATCTGTCCGTTGTAGCGCTTTACCTTTATGGCAAAGGTGTTGACGACACCGTCGATCAGTGCGTTCATGTCGATCTCCTTGGGCTTCAGCGTTGCCTTCTGATGGTCGAACATCGACATTTGGAGCACCTTCTCTACCTCCATGCGCAGACGTTTGGTCTCGTCGTTGATGACGCCGGATATGTGCTGGAACATTGCAGGCGACTTGCTGACAGACGGGTCATTGAGCATCTGTGCAGCCAGTGATATGGTCGATATAGGTGTCTTGAACTCGTGTGTCATGTTGTTGATGAAGTCGTTCTTCATCTCTGTCAGCTTCTTCTGGCGGAATATCACCGCTATGGTGAAGATGAATGTTGCCAGAAGCACGACGGTGAAGATTACCGACGGAATCATGAAGCTCACGGAGTCGTAGATGTAATTCTTCTTCCCGGGGAAATGCACCATTACCATGCTGAGCTTGGATGGCGGGTCGTTGGCGAACAGGGGTTGTGAGAAGGACTCCTCACTGCCTGTGTCCACATAGTCGCTGCAACGGTAGACTTCTTGCCCTTCGCCGTCGATCACGCGGAAGTGATAGCCAATGTTTATGCCGTTGTCCTCGAGTGCGGACTTGATGTATTTGTCGAGATTCTTGAAGTTGACGCGTTCCGAGATGGGACGTGTGTCGGCGTTATACACCATCTGCCACGCTATCTCATCCATCAGTGCACGCTGGTACAGGTATCTGTTTCGCAGTATCTCCGACAGTGAACGCGAGGTTTCAGGAATGGTGTTGGTGCCATGACGACGTGAAATCATGGCGCGAGGCATGGACTGCTGACTGTTTGTGAACGAGTGCAGCTCTATCTTCGAACCGTCGGGTGCGGTTATAGTGAAGTTCTGAGTCGACGACACCGTGCTTTGGGTAGTGCTGCGGTTGAAAGCTTCACGGTCTTCCTTCGATACGTCCTCGCGTATCCAGCGGTCTACCTCCTCCGATTCGACATCTTTCGACACGGCCTGCAGTGCGCGCTTGACAGACTCTTCAAACTGTTCGTTGCGCATCTTTGCCATCTCCTCGATGTAGCTAATCTGCAAATACAGCAGACTGAGGAAGCAGATTCCCATCACCGCAGCCAATATGACAATTGTCTTTTTCTTCATATAGATCTACATCAATCGTTTTGCAACGTCTTCGGCAACAAAAGTAGCGAAACCCTTAAAAAACAACTTACGTTTAAGTAAAAATTTAACATTTAATCTTTCATGTTAAGGTTCTATATACATAACAGAACGCCACAATGCATGTCTCTCTTTCTCTCTTGTGCGCGACACGCATTGCGGCGTTCTCTTGTGCTGTTGCTGTCCCTCATGCCGTCTTTTATGCCGGCATGGGAACTGCTACTGGCGGAGAAGGACTAATCCTCGTCCTTGTTGGCTTCCTCAAATTCCTTGATGAGCTTGTTCTGTACATCGGTAGGAACAAGCTCGTAGCTTGCAAACTTCATTGAGAATGAAGCGCTGCCGCCGGTCAACGAACTGAGAGCTGTGGAGTAGGTTGACATCTCCTTCAGTGGCACCTTGGCTGTTAGCTTCTGATAGCCAGCCTCGCTGTCCATACCCATAATCATGGCACGTCGTCCTTGCAGGTCGCTCATCACGTCACCCATCTTGTCGGCAGGCACGAGTACCTCTACGTCGTAGATAGGCTCCAGAATCTTCGGACCAGCATTTCTGAAGGCTTCGCTGAAGGCATGGCGTCCTGCCAGCATGAAGGATATTTCGTTCGAATCCACCGGATGCATCTTGCCGTCATAGACAATGACACGCACGTCGCGGGCATACGAACCCGTCAACGGTCCTTGTTCCATGCGCGACATCACGCCCTTGAGAATGGCTGGCATGAAGCGTGCATCGATGGCACCGCCCACTACGGCATTGATGAATACCAGCTTGCCACCCCAGTCAAGAGTAATCTCTTCCTTGCCTTTCTCTGCAATGCGGTATTCCTGTCCACCGAACTTATAGACTGTCGGGTCGGGCATGCCTTCGCTGTAAGGCTCTACTATCAGGTGAACCTCGCCAAACTGACCGGCACCGCCAGACTGCTTCTTGTGGCGATAGTCTGCACGTGCAGCCTTGGTGATGGTCTCACGGTAGGGTATTCTCGGTTCTTCGTATACGATGCCAAGCTTCTCGTTGTTCTCCAGACGCCACTTCAGCGTGCGCAGATGGAATTCGCCCTGACCGTAGACGATGGTCTGGCGAAGCTCCTTCGACTGGTCGATAATCCATGTCGGGTCTTCCTCGTGCATGCGGTTGAGCAGTGTCATCAGCTTCTCCATGTCTGCCTCATTTGCGGGACGGATGGCACGCGAATACTTCGGATTCGGATATTTTATGAAGTCGAAGCTGTTGTCGGCATCCTTGCCGTTGAGCGTATTGCCTAACTTCACGTCCTTCAGCTTGACGGTGCAGCCTATGTCGCCGGCACACATCTCGCTGATCTTCTCGCGGTTGGCACCTGCAGGAGAATATATCTGTGCAATGCGTTCCTTCGAACCGCGCTCAGCGTTCACGAAGTCATCGCCTTCATGCACTGTGCCGCTCATTACGCGGAAGTACTGCACGTCGCCTATGTGGGGCTCCACAGCTGTCTTGAAGAAGTAGAGAGAGGTGGAAGCTTGCGAGTCGGGCTTCACATCTTCGCCGTGTGCATTCTGGAACGGAGGCATGTCGTCGACAAAAGGCACGACGTTGCCAAGGAACTCCATCAGGCGGCGTACGCCCATGTCCTTGACTGCACATACGCAGAACACGGGGAACATGCTCCTTGTGATCAAGCCCTTACGGATGCCGAGGCGCAGCTCGTCTTCGTTCAGTGCTTCTTCGTTGAAGAACTTCTCCATCAGCGTATCGTCATGCTCGGCAGCCGCTTCTACGAGAGCCTTGTGCATCTCCTTTGCCTTTGGCAACTCCTCTGCAGGAATGTCCTCAATCGTAGGGACACCGCCGTCGGGTCCCCATGAGTACTTCTTCATCAGCAATACGTCGATGAGGGCGTTGAAGTTGGGACCTGTTGCCAACGGATACTGTATGGGCACAACCTTCGAGCCATAGGTGGAACGCAGGTTCTCAAGGCACATGTCGAAGTCGCACTTCTCGCTGTCGAGCTGGTTGACAAGGAAGATGACAGGCTTGCTCAAGTTCTCCGTATAGCGGAAGTGAGTCTGAGTGCCGACTTCAGGACCATACTGACCGTTGATGAGAAGAATGGCGGTGTCCGTCACATTGAGTGCCGTGATGGCTGCTCCTGCAAAGTCGTCACTGCCCGGACAGTCGATGATGTTCAGCTTCTTGTTGTTGAATTCCACATGGAAAACAGTCGAGAATACCGAATAGCCATACTCCTGCTCCACCGGGAAGTAGTCGCTGACCGTATTCTTCATTGTGATACGGCCTCTGCGTTTTATGATGCCACTCTCATAGAGGAGGGCCTCGGTGAGAGTGGTCTTTCCGGCTCCATCATTACCCAGCAGGGCAATGTTCTTGATCTCATTAGTCTGGTATACTTTCATGGTGTATTATGATTTAAAGTTACTTGTGTTTTTCCTCGAAAAAGCTCCTCTTGCAAAAAGCCAGTGCAATGTAGAGATTATAATCGAGAAGTGCAACTCTTTTGAAAGTATTTTGCAGAAATCAGTCAATCTGGTGCTTCACGGGCGTAATAATGAACGTAAACTCGTAGTCCTGATAGGGCAACTGATACTCCGGGCGTGGCTGGTGATACCAACTGTCAACGCATCCCAAGCCCATCTGCACCTTATCTATAAGTACATTTGTCAGGTCTGCCTCCTCGATCTCGTGCGAGTGCATGTTGTGTTTTGCCTTGCCTTCGTCGAGAGACTCGATGGTGTAGTGCAATGACGATGCCGAGAATGGCGATTCTGCCACTATCTCTCTTCCACTGCCGGAAGCATCGAGCACC
>CAVHJI010000093.1:0-7433 GCA_963636255.1 Bacteroidaceae bacterium
CATAGCGGTCGGGGATGTAGTAGTCGATGTTGGAGTAGAACTCCTGCACGAACTTATAGACCAACGACACAGCCGTAGTGCCGTCCACGTCATAGTCGCCGTACACCAGTATGCGCTCCTTCCTGCCCATAGCCTGGTTCAGGCGCTCGACTGCGCGGTCCATGTCCTTCATCAGGAATGGGTCGTGCAGGTCAGTCAGCTGTGGCTTGAAGAACTTCTTGGCTTTGTCGACAGTATCTATGCCGCGCTCCACCAGAAGCCTACTCAGGATTGGGCTGATCGCCAGTCTCTGAGCCAGCTGTTGACTCTCCTCCGCTTGGTCGCTTGAAATGGGCAGATAATTCCATTTGTAAGTCATTATATATATGTTTTTTCTTATTTTTCATGTCTGTATGTGTCGGGAGCCTTAATGCCACTTTTCCCCAACGACGTGTAAAGATATGAAGAACTGCGGACATGGCGGCTAAAAATCCGCTAAATCGTACTTCAGCACCGATGTATTGCCTCAGTCAGATAAAGGCAGTGATATTTCCATGTCCTATGTGTGTATGTACCACGGAAAGGTTCATACAGGACTCGAAACACTTTAGCGCAGTCTGGGACGCAATACACACTTATGACTTGGCCCGAAAAGCTATAAGAGTTGATCGGAGAAGCTATATGACTTGACCCGAGAAGTTATATGTGTTCGCCTGAGAAGCTATATGTGTAGCTCATACCAAAGCTTGGTATGAATATTGCAAGTACTTGGTACGATAATTGCAAGTACTTGGTATGATAATTGCAAGCTTTGGTATGAGGATATCAGATATCTTCTCGACGGAAGTCAATCGATTGCAGAAGCCTGAGAGGATATGCAAATATAGCACAGGAAAGGGCCTATTGCAAGCGTTTCGACTATAATCTTTCGTCTGTAGGACCACGCTCGCTCGCCAGCCGATTATTTCCCGCTTCCTTATTAATGTACCTACTTGCAATCGGCTACTCCAGTCGGGCATATTCCTGAAAATTTGTTATGCCAACTGCTTGTATTGAAAAAAGTTTCTACTTTTGCCCCCTGTTCAGAAGAACAGCAGCATCTAAGCAAACGACACATATGCAGAATCTTGTAATTGTAGAGTCTCCGGCAAAAGCCAAGACCATCGGCAAGTTCCTTGGTAAAGACTATAAGGTGATGCCCAGCTTCGGGCACATACGCGACCTGAAGACGAAGGGCTTCGGCGTGGACATCAAAGACAGCTTCAAACCCATCTACGAAATCCCCGCCGACAAGGCAAAGGTGGTAAGCGAGTTGAAGGCTGCAGCCAAGAAAGCAGATATGGTGTGGCTGGCATCCGATGAAGACCGTGAGGGAGAAGCTATATCGTGGCATCTGTCGGAGGTACTGAAGCTGAAGCCAGAACAGTCGAAGCGCATAGTGTTCCATGAGATTACCAAGACTGCCATACTGCAAGCCATAGAGAATCCACGTACGATAGACATCAACCTTGTCAACGCACAGCAGGCACGCCGTGTGCTGGACCGCATCGTGGGTTACGAGTTGTCGCCTGTACTATGGAAGAAGGTCAAGCCTTCGCTCTCGGCAGGTCGTGTGCAGTCGGTTACGGTGCGCCTCATCGTCGACCGTGAACGTGAGATACAGGCATTTGTTCCTAAGGCTGCCTATCGTGTAGTGGCAGAGTTCATAGTCACCGACGCTGATGGCAAGACGTCCGTCATGAAGGCTGAACTGAACCGTCGTTTCGCCACAAAGGAAGATGCCAAGGCTTTCCTTGAGTCGTGCCGCAACGCCGACTTCAGCATAGCAAACATAGAGAAGCATCCCCTGAAGAAATATCCGGCTCCGCCATTCACCACCTCAACACTGCAGCAGGAGGCGAGTCGCAAGATTGGCCTCACCGTGTCGCAGACCATGCTCATAGCACAGCATCTGTATGAGTCGGGATACATTACTTATATGCGTACCGACTCGGTGAACCTGTCGGGACTGGCACTGGGAATGTGCAAGAAGGTGATTGGCGAGACAATGGGAGAACGGTATGTTCACCCGCGCCAGTTCACGACGCACTCCAAGGGAGCACAGGAGGCACACGAGGCCATACGTCCTACGCATATCGAGACTACCGGCATCAACGGTACGCCACAGGAGCAGCGGGTGTATGAACTGATATGGAAACGCACCATAGCATCGCAGATGGCAGAGGCAGAGACAGAGAAGACGACCATCACCATAGGCATGACGGGCAGTCAGGAGACTTTCGCAACGACCGGTGAGGTGATTACTTTCGACGGTTTCCTGAAGGTCTATCGCGAGTCGACAGACGATGATGCCGCCAGCACTACCGATACAGGTAGCACATTGTTGCCGCCTGTCAAGGTCGGACAACCGCTGCAACGCAGTACCATCACAGCTACAGAACGCTTCTCACAGCATCCGCCGCGCTACACCGAAGCAGGACTGGTGAAGAAGCTCGAAGAGTTGGGCATTGGCCGTCCATCGACCTACGCTCCTACGATATCGACAATACAGAAGCGCGAATACGTTGTCAAGGACGACCGCGCAGGCGAGCCACGCAACTTCGGCATCATAACCCTGACGGGCGACAAGATTGCAGAGAAGACTGGCACCGAGAACAGCGGAGCAGAGAAGGGAAAGTTCGTACCGACAGACATAGGACTGGTGGTCAACGATTTCCTGCAAGAATGTTTTCCACGCATACTCGACTACAACTTCACAGCCAATGTGGAGAAGCAGTTCGACGAAGTGGCAGAAGGACAGGCGCAGTGGACAGACGCGATCAGCGATTTCTATACCGACTTCCATCCGTTGGTGGAAGAGGCAATGACACAGAAGCAGGGACATAAAGTAGGTGAACGCATACTCGGTACTGACCCGAAGACAGGCAAGCCTGTATCGGTGAAGATAGGACGCTTCGGTCCGATGGCACAGATAGGTTCGGCAGACGATGAGGAAAAGCCTCGCTTTGCACACCTGAAGAAAGAGATGTCGATAGAGACCGTCACGCTGGATGACGTGCTGGATCTGTTCAAGCTGCCGCGCACCGTCGGCGAATACGAAGGCAAGACAGTGACCATAGGCACGGGACGCTTTGGCCCGTACGTCTATAACGCAGGGATGTACACGTCAATACCCAAGACCATGGACCCGATGGCGATTACTCTCGAAGAGGCTGTGGAACTGATCAAAGCCAAGAAGGAGAATGAAGCCAAGAAGCATCTGAAGAAGTTCGACGAAGATCCCGATATGGAGATATTGAACGGACGCTTCGGTCCATACATCTCTTATAAGGGCAACAACTACAAGATTGCCAAGACGCAAGACCCCGAGAAGCTGACCTATCAGGACTGTCAGGACATCATTGCCAAGGAAGGAGACAAGGGAGCAAAACCAAAGAAGCGCTTCACAAGAGCCAAGAAAGCCTGACAAGGGGAGTATAGACATATTCGCATCAACATCAAGACGTTTCGATGCGAAGACTACAGAACTCAGGCACATCATAATGTTGGCAGCAACGGCACTGCCGACGTTCACCGCTTGTACCGACGACGACGAACCCGCACAGCTGGCTGCAGACATGCAGCAACTCACATTCACCATCACCGACAGCAACGGATATGCATCTGCCGAGGCAGGCACGCGTGCCGAGGAGAATGGCTATGCCACAGTGTTCACCGACGGTGAAAGCATAGTCAAAGATGAGTCCTATTCATCAACCGAGACAGCAAGTTACTTCCGGTCATATTCGGTACGGTTCAAGAGCGAAGAAGAATCTTGGTCCGATGATTACTCTTTTACTATAATATTTTCAGGTAAAAGAGCCAAGAAACATGTCCGTGCCGCGTGTGCCTTCTGACAGGGAACCACGTGCTAAAGATTGTGATGACAATCGGAGACGTTTGTGATGACGGAGACATAAAGGCAGGAGGTGAATGCCATAGTAGCATTCACCTCCTGCCTTTATATTCACCACCCTATCGCGTCCACAGTCGTGGACGGCAGAGTTGTGCTATGTGTGCACTACATCCTCTCGGGGACTTCGATGCCCAGCAGACTCATAGCCAACTTGACCACCTTAGCCACATTGGCAGAAAGCACAAGACGGAACAGACGCACGGACGGGTCTGCCTCACGCAGTATGCTGAAGTCGTGATAGAACTGATTGTATTCCTTCACCAGATCGTAGGCATAGTTGGCAATCACCGATGGGCTGTAGCTGCTGGCAGCATCTTCGATTACTCCAGGAAACTCCGACAGACGCTGTATGAGCTCCTCTTCCTTCAGACTCAGCTGAACATCTGCATCAAAGCGTTCGGGTATGATGATGCCAGCCTCGCTGGCTTTGCGCAGCACAGAACGGATACGTGCATAGGTGTACTGGATGAATGGTCCTGTATTGCCATTGAAGTCGATGGACTCTTCGGGATTGAAGAGCATGTTCTTGCGGGCATCTACCTTCAGTATGAAATACTTCAGTGCTCCCATACCCACGATGCGTGCTATGTCGGCAGCTTCAGCCTCGGTCATGCCATCAAGCTTACCAAGTTCGCCAGAAGTCTTGCGGGCTGTCTGCACCATCTCATCCATAAGTTCATCGGCATCGACCACAGTACCTTCGCGACTCTTCATCTTACCGTTAGGCAGTTCCACCATTCCATAAGAGAAGTGTATAAGGTCCTTACCCCACTTGAAGCCGAGCTTGTCAAGCAGGATGGAGAGCACCTGGAAGTGGTAGTTCTGTTCGTTGCCGACGACATATATCATCTTGCTTATGTCGTAATCCTTGAAACGCTGCTCGGCTGTACCTATGTCCTGTGTCATATAGACAGACGTACCGTCGGAACGTAGCAACAGCTTGTGGTCAAGTCCTTCGGGTGTGAGGTCAGCCCATACAGACTCGTCGGGCTTGCGATAGAAGATGGCTTTGTCCAATCCTTCGAGCACCTTCTTCTTACCCTCGAGATATGTCTGCGACTCATAGTAGATCTTGTCGAACGATACACCAAGGCGACGATAGGTCTCGTCGAAGCCTGCATAGACCCAACTGTTCATCTTCTGCCATAAGGCACGTACTTCAGGGTCACCGGCTTCCCACTTCACCAACATCTCGTGTGCTTCCTTGATGAGCGGTGCATTAGCCTCAGCCTCTTCCTTGGTCTGTCCTTGCTCCATCAGTTCACTGACCTCGGCACGGTAGTGTTTGTCGAATGCCACATAGTAGTCGCCTATCAAGTGGTCGCCCTTCTTGCCTGTCGATTCAGGTGTCTCACCATTGCCCCACTTGAGCCAAGCGAGCATAGACTTACAGATGTGTATGCCTCGGTCGTTGACGATATTGGTACGTACCACACGGTTGCCATTTGCCAACATGATGTTCGACAATGCCCAACCCAGCAGATTGTTGCGCACATGTCCAAGATGCAGAGGCTTGTTGGTGTTGGGAGATGAGTATTCGATCATCACCAGTGGCGACTCAGCGTTGGACTGCTTGAAGCCATACTGTTCCTGACTGTGGATGTGGTTGAGCATGTCAATCCATACCGACGGCGCGATGACTATATTAAGGAAGCCCTTTATGACGTTGAAGTCTGCCACTGCCGGCTCGTTTACCTTCAGCCAGCTGCCTATCTCCTGTGCAGTCTGTTCGGGATTCTTTCTTGAGAGCTTCAGCAATGGGAACACCACAAGTGTCAGGTGTCCTTGGAATTCCTTCTTTGTCTTCTGCAGCTGTATGGCACCGGCAGGAGCATCCTGCCCATAGAGCTGCTGCACGGCGAGAGCCACAGAGCCTGCCAACTTGTCTTCTATCTTCATATTGTTTCTGAATTGTCTTTCCGACGTTAATGTCCCTTTTGTCTTTATTTGGTTGCAAAGATAGCGTTATTTGTCTTACTTTTGCGCATCCAAAGACTAAGACACAGGCAAAACGTATGAACAATCTACCCCCTGTTACAAAGAACCTGCTTATAATAAATGTGCTGGTGTTCATGGCTGCGATAGTGACCGAACGCTATGGCTTCGACCTGTCCGACCTGTTCGGTCTGCACTTCTTCATGGCAAGCGACTTCTACTTGTGGCAACCTGTGACGTATATGTTCCTGCACGGTGGCTTCTCCCACATATTCTTCAATATGTTCGCACTGTGGATGTTCGGACGCATCATGGAACAGTCGTGGGGCAGCAAGCGCTTCCTTATATACTATCTCGTGTGCGGCATCGGTGCCGGCTTGACACAGGAAGTGGTGCAGTACGTGCAGTATGTCACCGAGCTGTCGCATTACCAGCAGGTTAACATCGGGTACACGACGATTGCCATGTCCGAATATCTGAATCTGCTGACAACTGTGGGAGCATCGGGTGCCATCTACGGCATCCTGATAGGCTTCGGACTGACCTATCCCAATGAGCGTATGTTTGTATTCCCATTGCCAATGCCCATCAAGGCAAAGTGGTTCGTGATGGGATATATCGTCATCGAGCTGGTATTGGGACTGAGCGCAGGCGACAACGTGGCTCACTTCGCACACTTAGGAGGTATGGTCTTCGGTTATCTGCTACTGACATACTGGAAGAAGAAGGCTCGTGGCAATGGCTTCTATCGTTGACGATATACGGCAGACATTCCGCCGAGGCGACATCAACGTCAGACTAATCGGCATCAATGTAGCAGTGTTCCTGCTCATGTCGGTGCTCGAGATTGCACTGACGCTCTTCAATCGCAGTCCCTACAGCCTGTTCAATCCTTTTGAACTGCCGGCATCTGTCGACATACTGCTGCATCAGCCATGGTCCATCATTACATATATGTTCATGCATGCCAGCCTGATGCACATACTGCTGAACATGCTCTGGCTGTTCTGGATAGGACATATATTCCTGGATTTCTTCTCGTCGAAACATCTGAGGGGACTATATATACTAGGAGGAATACTTGGCGGTGCACTCTACATCGTGACCTATAACGTCTTCCCTTACTTCAGCGACAAGATACAACACTCATATATGCTGGGTGCATCGGCATCGGTACTGGCAATAGTGACTGCCGCAGCCTATCGTTCGCCCAATTATCCAATACAGATGCTGCTGCTTGGGACGTTCAGGCTCAAGTATATTGCCATAGGTGCAGTGGCACTCGACCTGTTGATGGTGACAACCGATAATGCCGGAGGACATATTGCACATATTGGTGGAGCTGCAAGCGGACTGCTGTTTGCATGGTTGCTCGACCGTGGCACAGACCTGACAGCTTGGATAAACACCATAATCGATGCTGTCGACCACATGCTTGACCTCATGCGACGAAGCCGGCACAACAAACGGCCGAAGATGAAGGTCAGCTTCGGCAATGGCAAGGCAACGGCAAGCAACAACAAGACAAGTACAGAGACTGAAGCCAAGAAGCATCAGGACAGGA
>CAVHJI010000094.1:0-7369 GCA_963636255.1 Bacteroidaceae bacterium
AGAATTTCAACTGGCAGAAACTGCTCAACGTGGTGCTACAGGCACTCGTCGCGGCTCTCACCGCACTTGGCGTAAGCTCCTGCTACAACTGGTAGTGGGGGCGCACGTTGACGGGCGTGAAACGCCTTCTTTCCTCACCCAATGGTACGGTGGAAGTCTGGTCCTCCCCCTCCCCTCACTTTTTGCCTGCGTTGGGCTTCGCCCTTTGGGATGAAAGGTGTAAATTTGCGGCATCAAAGACAACTGTAACAAACGTCAAACACTTAAGAGAAAAAGAAGGAGACAAGAGATCATGGCGACATTGTCAGAAGACAAGAGACTGCTGACCTACAACATCATGGCGCAACTGCCTGAGGTGACGTGCTTCACAACCACAAGACACGGCGGATGCAGCAGCGACAACTATGGCACTATGAACTGCGGACCGTACACCAACGATGATCCGGAGAACGTGAGACGAAATCTGCATACACTTTCAGAGATGCTGCCGCACAAGCCGCGCGCGCTGGTGATTCCCAACCAGACGCATGGATGCGGGAAGCTGGTGGTGGACAGCAGCTTCGTCGATGCCGACGAGGACCAGCGCCGACAGATGCTGGATGGCATAGACGTGCTGCTGACGCAGGAGCACGGACTCTGCCTGTGCGTCTCGACTGCCGACTGCATTCCATTGGTGTTTTACGACCGCAGACTGAAGGTGGCAGCAACAGCTCATGCCGGATGGCGCGGCACACGCAGCCGCGTGGCAAGTGTTGCCCTGACAGCCATGACCGAAGTCTTCGGCACACGAATGGAGGATGTCGTGGCAGTGATGGGTCCCGGCATCTCGATGGGTGGCTTCGAAGTGGGCGAAGAGGTGTACCGCGAGTTTCAGGATGCCGGATTCGACATGGCAAGCATCAGCGAGTGGAAGCCCAAGACGCACAAGCACCACCTGAACCTGTGGATTGCCAACCGCATGCAGATGGTCGAGGCAGGGGTGCCCGAGAGCCAGATAGAGATGGCCGGCATCTGCACCTGGCGCAAGTATACAGACTACTTCTCGGCACGCCGGCTGGGGAACGACTCGGGACGCATGCTGACGGGAATAATGATCAACGAGGACTGACACAAAACGGACTGCGACACGATGTTCAAGATTAGCGTTTCGGAGGAGCTGAAGAGCCGGTGCCCGGACTTCTGCGGCATGGCTATAGAGACCTGCGGGCTTGAGAACACGCCATATAGCGCTGCGCTGTGGGAGGAGATAGACCGCTTCACGCAGGAGCTGCGCGCCACATCAACGCCCGACGACTGCAAGCTGCAGTATGCCATTGCCGCCACACGTGCGGCATACCGTCGCTGCGGCAAAGACCCGAGCCGCTACCGTCCGTCGTCGGAGGCTCTGCGCCGACGGCTGCTGCGCGGACTGGACCTGTACAGGATTGACACGCTTGTGGACATTGTGAACCTGGCTTCGCTGGTGTCGGGGTTCTCCATCGGAGGTTTCGACGCCGACCTGATTGAGGGCACGGACATCGTGCTGGGGATAGGACGCGAGGGCGAGCCGTATGAGGGCATAGGCCGCGGACCGCTGAACATCGACGGACTGCCGGTGTACCGCGATGCCAAGGGAGGCATAGGCACTCCGACGAGCGACAACGAGCGCACGAAGATGAGCCTCAGCACCACACACACGCTGATGATAGTGAACGGCTACAGCGGCATGCAAGGACTGCAGGAGACCGTGGACCTGCTGGACAGACTCACGGCACAATATGCCGGAGGGCACGGCGAGAGCACCAAGTACGTGTTCTAACGTGTCATGCGTTACGTGTTGCGTGTTACGTTCAGTCTGCCACATAAAAACATAAAACCCGACACATAAAAACATAACACGCGTAAAAACGCCTTATCTTTGTAGACCTCTATAGAATAGGAGGTGAGGACTGAATGATTGAGAAACTGATAGTACTGGACGAGGCTGACCCCGCGACATTCTATGGCGTGAACAACGCCAACATGCAGCTGTTGAAGGCGCTGTACCCGAAGCTACGCATCGTGGCACGCGGCAACGTCGTCAAGGTGATGGGCGACGAGGAAATGATTGCCGCCTTCACGGAGAGCATGGACAAGATGCAGAAGTACTGTCTGGAATATAATGCTCTCAGGGAGGAGGACATCATCGACATTGTGCGCGGCGGCACGCCACAGCAGGCAGGCAGAAGCGACGACGTGATTGTGTTCTCGGTGAGCGGACGTCCCATCATGCCCCGCAGCGAGAACCAGCTGAAGCTGGTGGAAGCTTACCGCACCAACGACATGGTGTTCGCCATCGGTCCCGCAGGATCGGGCAAGACATACACCGCCATTGCACTGGCTGTCCGAGCACTGAAGAACAAGGAGGTGAAGAAGATTGTCCTGAGCCAACCGGCGGTGGAAGCGGGCGAGAAGCTGGGCTTCCTGCCGGGAGACATGAAGGAGAAGATTGACCCGTACCTGCAACCGCTGTACGACGCCCTTCAGGACATGATTCCGGCTGCCAAGCTGCAAGAGTATATCGACACGAACGTGATACAGATAGCGCCGCTCGCCTTCATGCGCGGACGCACGCTGAACGATGCCGTCGTCATACTGGACGAGGCACAGAACACCACCGCACAGCAGATAAAGATGTTCCTGACACGCATGGGCATGAACACCAAGATGATTGTGACGGGCGACATCACGCAGATTGACCTGCCGTCGTCGCAGAAGTCGGGACTGGTGCAGGCAACAGGCATACTGCGCAACGTCAGGGGCATTGCGTTCGTGCAACTGGACAAGCGCGACATTGTGCGCCACAGACTGGTGGAACGCATTGTGGAGGCTTACGAGAAGTTCGACAAGGAGAACAGAGAAAGAGAGAAAGAGCAACAACAAAAACATACACTACAATGAAAGCAATTACCAAAACCGATTATCATTTTCCAGGACAGAAGAGCGTCTACCACGGCAAAGTGCGCGACGTCTACAACATCAACGACGAGAAACTCGTGATGGTGGCTACCGACCGCATCTCGGCATTCGACGTCATTCTGCCCAAGGGCATCCCCTTCAAAGGCCAGGTGCTGAACCAGATTGCATCGAAGTTTCTCGATGCCACAGCTGACATCTGCCCCAACTGGAAGCTGTCGTCGCCCGACCCAATGGTCACCACAGGCGTGATGTGCAAGGGATTCCCCGTAGAGATGATTGTCAGAGGCTATCTGTGCGGCAGTGCATGGAGAGCATACAAGAGCGGCGTGCGCGAGATTTGCGGAGTGAAGATTCCCGACGGCATGCGCGAGAACGAGAAGTTCCCCGAACCGATAATCACGCCGACAACAAAGGCTGAGATTGGCGAGCACGATGCCGACATCAGCAAAGAGGAAATCATTGCCCGCGGACTGGCAACGGCAGAGGAGTACGCCGTTCTGGAGAAATACACCCTCGAGCTGTTCAAGCGCGGCACGGAGATAGCAGCCAAGCGCGGACTGATACTCGTGGACACGAAGTATGAGTTCGGCACGCACGACGGCAAGATCTACCTGATGGACGAGATCCACACTCCGGACTCGAGCCGCTACTTCTATGCCGACGGCTACGAGGAGCATTTCGCCAAGGGTGAGCCCCAGCGCCAGCTGTCGAAGGAGTTCGTACGCGAATGGCTCATGGACAACGGCTTCCAGGGCAAGGCAGGACAGCAGGTGCCGGAGATGACCGACGCAATAGTGGAGTCGATAAGCAACAGATACATAGAGCTGTACGAGCACATCACCGGCGAGACATTCCACAAGGAAGACTCCGAGGGCGACGTGCTGGACCGCATCTACGGCAATGTGCTGAAGTCGCTCTGAGCAAAGACATAGGATGGACTACCCGCAGGAACAGGTGAAGCCCTACGAGGCAGCGGCACCGAAGCGGCAGCAGGTGGAGGCGATGTTCAACAACATCGCTCCGACCTACGACCGGCTGAACCACACGCTGTCGCTCGGCATTGACCGCTGGTGGCGACGACGTGCCATCAGCACGCTGAAGCCCTATGCACCGCAGCACATGCTGGACGTGGCTGTGGGCACAGGCGACTTTGCCATACTGGCATGCCGCATGCTGAAGCCACAGTCGCTGCTCGGCGTGGACATCGCCGACGGCATGATGGACGTGGGACGACAGAAGGTGCAGGCGGCAGGACTGCAGGACACGGTGAGCTTTGCACATGAGGACTGCACGCACCTGACGCTGGCGAGCGACAGCTTCGACGCAGTGACGGTGGCGTTCGGGATACGCAACTTCGACCGCCTCGACCTGGGACTGCAGGAGATGCGGCGCGTGCTGAAGCCCGGCGGACGACTGGTGGTGCTGGAGCTGTCGGAGCCGACAGGCTTCCCCTGGAAGCAGCTCTACCACCTCTACACACGCACGATGCTGCCGACGGCAGGACGTCTGATATCGAAAGACGACAGCGCCTACACCTACCTGCCACAGAGCATCGCCGCCTGTCCGCAGGGACAGAAGATGAAGGAGGCAATGCAGCGGGCAGGATTTGGCGAGGTCAGCTTCACACCGCTGACATTGGGAATCTGCACGCTGTATGAGGCAGTGAAATGAAGCAGGAGAAGTACACACATACTTTACACACAAAAACAAAACTTTGAGCTTATGCAGAAATACGGTTTGATAGGCTATCCGCTGATACACTCGTTCTCGAGCGGATACTTCAACGAGAAGTTCAAATCGGAAAACATCGATGCCGAGTACGTCAACTTCGAGATCCCGAGCATCAAGTCCTTCATGGAGGTGGTGGAGGGAAACACCAATCTGTGCGGACTGAACGTCACCATCCCCTACAAGGAACAGGTCATCCCCTATCTCGACGAGCTGGACAAGGCGACGGCAGGACGCGTGGGAGCGGTGAACGTCATCAAGATTGAGCGCGGGCCAAAGGGCAAGACACGTCTGGTGGGATACAACTCCGACATTCTGGGATTCACACGGTCCATACAGCCGCTGCTGACTCCGCTGCACAAGCACGCCCTGATCCTGGGCACCGGCGGTGCATCGAAGGCCGTGGTGCGCGGACTGGAGGACCTGGGCATCGAGAGCACTTTCGTCTCGAGGGAGAAGAAGGGCAAGGACACGATAGGCTACGGCGACATTACGCCCGAGGTGATGGAGCAGAACAAGGTGATTGTCAACTGCACGCCGGTGGGCATGTATCCGAACATGGACTGCTGTCCCAACATCCCCTACGAGCTGCTTACGCCCGACCATCTGCTGTATGACCTGCTGTACAATCCGGACGAGACGCTGTTCATGAAGAAGGGCAAGGCTCAGGGAGCAACCGTGAAGAACGGGCTGGAGATGCTGCTGTTGCAGGCGTTCGCCAGCTGGGAGATCTGGAACAGATGACACGACGCACGCGCATCATCGGACTGACGGCAGCAGTCGTCGTGGCCGTTCTGCTGGCAGCGCTGACCATCGGAGCCAATATGGCGCTGGGGATGCTGACCGACACGGAGCGCGACGCACCGGCACGTGGTGCCGACTATTCGCGGGTGACGGAGCAGTATCCGGAGACGAAGAGCTGGATTGACAGCCTGCAACGCACCGGCACTCTGCTGGATACCGTCATCACCGCCACCGACGGCAGACATATGCACGCCGTCTATGCCAAGGCACGCACGGCAACAGACAAGACCGCTGTGATTGTGCACGGCTGGCACGACAGCAGCGTGGGCATGATGCAGTACGGATATGTGTTCAACGTCCTGATGGGCTACAACATCCTGCTGCCCGACCTGAACGGACACGGACAGAGCGACGGCGACAACATCAACATGGGCTGGAAAGACCGGCTGGACGTGATGCAGTGGATGGACGTTGCCGACAACATCTTCGCACCACGGGACAGCACGACGCACGACCGCACCGCCGACACGCAGATGATTCTGCACGGTGTGTCGATGGGAGCGGCTACGGTGATGTGTGTCAGCGGCGAACAGCTGAAGCCCTACGTCAAGGCAGTGATTGAAGACTGCGGATACACCAGCGTCTGGGACGAAGTGCAGCACGAGGTCAAGACAGGACACAAGGAATTGGAGTCAATAAGCGGCATCATCGTTCCGGCGGCAGACCTGCTGTGCCGCATCAAGTACGGATGGGGCTTCAAGGAAGCATCACCGCTGAATCAGGTCAGCAAAAGCACGCTGCCCATGCTGTTCATCCACGGCGACGCTGACGACTTCGTCCCCACATGGATGGTGAATCCGCTCTACGAAGCCAAGCAGGAGCCCAAGGAAATATGGATTGCCGAAGGTTCAAAGCACGCACTGTCGTACAAGGACCATAAGGCTGAGTATGTGCAACATGTCAGAAATTTTGCCGACAAATACATTCACTGACCCGATTTTGTCTTACATTTGCTGAGATGTTCAAGAGTAAAACACGACGAATGCGTACGACGGTTCTCATCATGGCGATTGCCAGCCTCTGGACCGTGGTTTGTTTCGCACAGACGGTCTACACACCCGACAATCTGCCGAAGGTGCATCTCACGGACAAGACCCGTTACGTCTGCGACCCGACAAACATCCTCTCCACAGCAGCCTGTGACAGCATCGACTCGTGGTTCTATGCTCTTGAGCAGCAGACCGGCATCGAGACCGTCGTGGCTGTGGTGCCGTCGACAGGCGACACCGATTGCTTCGACTTCTGCCACGAGTTGCTCAATTCGTGGGGCGTAGGAAAGAAGGGGAAGGACAACGGATTGGTGGTGCTGCTCGACATCGGACAGGGCTGCATACAGTTCTACACAGGCTACGGACTTGAAGGCATACTGCCTGACGCCTTGTGCAAACGCATTCAGACAGTCGTCATGCTGCCCTACCTGAAAGACGGAGACTGGGATGCTGCGATGACAGCCGGCATGAAGTCGGTCTGCGGCATCCTGGACGGTTCGATGGAGAACGACGCACTGGTGGATGGGGATAAGGACGACAGGATCTTCCAGACGGGAGTGGTCGTTGGCTTCTTCGTTGCCCTGAGTCTGATTATATGGCTCGTTGAATGGACAAAGAAGAAATGTCCATATTGCGGCAAGCATAAGCTGCAGCGTTCGCACACGCGTCTGTTGAGCGTAAGTCGTGGAGTGCGCACAGAAGAGGTTACCTACGTATGCCGCAACTGCGGACGCAGCGTGGTGAAGAAGCAGAACTCCAGCGACAACAACTACAACAGCGGAGACGGGCCGGTGATATTCGGTGGAAGAGGCTTCGGAGGAAGTGGCGGCGGTGGCTTTGGCGGCAGTTTCGGCGGAGGAAGCGGAGGCGGCGGAGGAGCAGGAACACGCTTCTGACACACAATCATATAT
>CAVHJI010000095.1:0-7330 GCA_963636255.1 Bacteroidaceae bacterium
CGAAGGTTGCACATCCCTGACCACAGCACCCACACTGCCTGCAACAGCGCTTGCAGAATATTGTTACTCCAGAATGTTCGAAGGTTGCACATCCCTGACCACAGCACCCACACTGCCTGCAACAGCGCTTGCAGAATATTGTTACTCCAGAATGTTCGAAGGTTGCACATCCCTGACCACAGCACCCACACTGCCTGCAACAGCGCTTGCAGAATATTGTTACGACAATATGTTCACCGGTTGCACCTCGCTGACCACAGCACCCACACTGCCTGCGACGAAGCTTGCAAACGCTTGTTACTACGGTATGTTCATAGGTTGCACCTCCCTGACCACAGCGCCCGAACTGCCTGCGACAACGCTTGCAGTGTCTTGTTACGCCGGTATGTTCAATGGTTGCAAATCTCTGACGTCAGCACCCACACTGCCTGCGACAACGCTTGCAGTGTCTTGTTACGCCGGTATGTTCGATGGTTGCAAATCTCTGACGTCAGCACCCGCACTGCCTGCAACGACGCTTGCAGCATATTGTTACAACTCTATGTTTTCCGGTTGCACCTCGCTGACCACGGCACCCGCACTGCCTGTAACAAGGCTTGCATTTAGTTGTTACAACTATATGTTCTCTGGTTGCACATCTCTGACGTCAGCACCCGCACTGCCTGCAACAACGCTTGCAGTATATTGTTACTACTCTATGTTTTCCGGTTGCACCTCGCTGACCACGGCACCCGCACTACCTGCAACAACACTTGCATTTGGTTGTTACGCATACATGTTCTCCGGTTGCTCCAAGCTGAGTAGCGTGACAATAAAAGCCGAAAATACAGCTTCGAATGCTTTTGACGATTGGCTTGAAGGGGTAGCTTCTACAGGAACTATCCGTAAGAAGTCGTCTCTGACGTTGGAAACCGGCGCAAGCGGCATCCCTTCAGGATGGACGGTAGTAAACGAATAAGACGGGACGGGCACCTTTGAAGAGGTGTTGAGTGTTGAATGATAGGTGGTGTGCTGCGCATTCCGATTTCCCTAGACTGCGGTATGTCTGTCTCCATTGTCTGACGGACTACATGCTGTAACACACAAAAGAGCAGGCTCATGTTTCAGACTCATTCATAGAGCCTTGCCGCATGAATGGGATAAAGTGTGAAGTGGCGGACCAAAAGGTATATACCTTTGAGCCGATACGAATATACTCGTTGCGCGGGTACAATATTCCCTAAAAAAAAGACACGTACGTGTGATGGGCAACGGACGTACGTGTGATGGGCAACGGACGTACGTGTCTGTCATATCCTGAAATAGCTTGTCAGATTCCCGGTTATATTACCGACTCACTTGTGAACTTCCTCGCAGACGTGCGTATAAACAATGTGGGGGCAGAAGCCACTCAAGGCTTATGCTCCCACACTTATTTATTCAATACGGATAAACCGGCTTCACACGCCGTCGGTATGACGGTGCATGACTGCACGACTTACCAAACGTAGTCCTGTGCCAGCAAGAACTGTGCGCTCTTCTCAACACCCTCAAACTGCTTGCGTCCCTTCGGATCGCTCTCCAGCTCTACGAAGAAGCCTTCTATACCGCAGTTCTTTGCAGTTGTGAAGATGTTCTGCCAGTTCATCATACCGCTGTCGCCAATGATCCAACGATCCTTGATGTGGAGCAGTTTGATGCGGTCCTTGTGGTCAGAAATCCACTCGCACGGATCCTGGTCACCAATCATTGCCCAATATACATCGAGCTCGAACAGTACCAATGCAGGATCGGTGTTGTCCATATACAGCTGCTCGTACATTGTACCAGGCTGGTTGCGACGCATCATGCTGTTGATCATATCCTCTGTCGGCTCGCGGTTGAAGCGTGTCTTGATCATGTTTGCAATCTCGTCGTGCTTTGCCTTTGTCTCCTCAGGAGTTGCAATCTTGGTGAACTCGTTGTTGTGGTTGTGATAACCGAACTGTATGCCGGCATCCTTGCAGATCTGGCCAGCCAGGTTGAAGCGAGCGCAAGCCTGCTTAACTTCGTCAACAGTAGCACACTGAGGCATGCTCGGGTCAACGATGTACTTGCAACCCAGTGTCACGTGGTCTTCAACAGTCTTCTTCCACTGCTCTGTGAACTCAGCTTCCGGAGTCTTGTACTGAGAAGGAGTGCCAAGGTGAGCTGACAGGATGTTCAGACCATTGTCGTCGCACAGCTTCTTGTAGTCTGCAGGCAGGTAGCCCTCGTCGCCGTCGCCGTAACCGGCATGAATACGGCCATTGTTGTAGCCTGCAAGCTCAAGGTCGGTATAGCCGAACGACTTAACTTTTGCCAGACCACCAGGTACGTCTGCTGCCAACTCCTGACCCAATGAGTAGGTCTGAAGACCGAGGAACTCTTTCTTTGCGGGAGCTGCTGCACCTTCTGCGTTACTGCCGTTGCTGCCACAAGATGTGAGCGACGGAAGGCTGATGCTACCCAATGCCAGGGCAGATGCCTTAAGGAAATTTCTTCTTGAAATCATTTTAGTGTGTATTTAGATAAATGTATTGGATAATTTTTGCTTTAAACACTTATTCAACGTCAAAATTATGCCTGTCGCACGATATGTGCAAGCATTTCGTCTTTTTTATTTTTTCACCTGCCTTCTATCCGTCGAAGAAAAATGGCAGTTCGTCGAATATTTGCAACATCCAATGCCGCATATTGCCGACTTTTGTGGTCGGGAACAGTCGCATTGCGACAGTGACAGCATGAACCTTTTACTTTTAAACTATATAATTATATGAAGAAATTTTTGTTTTTACTGACATGCCTTGTCACCATGACGTTCGGCATGACAAGCAACGCTGCTGCACAGGACGTGCAGAAGAGCCCGTTCCTCGGTACATGGTCGATGGAACTCGACACTCCTATGGGTCTGACGCCAATGGAGGTTACGTTCAGCGTGAAGGATGGAAAAATCGAGGGTGTCTGCACCAGTGAAGGTGTGCAGGACAGCATCGAGCTGTACGACGTAGCATGGGACGGCAAGAAGCACCTGGACTTCGGCATGTTCTCGCAGGGCTATGACGTGCCTTTCACCATCGACATCCAGGACGATGGTACTATCAAAGGTACAGCCATGAACGGCATGCTGTACGTCACAGGCAAGAAGAAAGAGGCTGCCGGCGCTGCACAGTGACGGCAACGCAGACGTTTGTCTTCGGCTCAGACATCCTCGCAGATGAGGCAGGATGTTTGGGCCGTTTTGTTTTGCATAGGCAGCAGGAGTATGCCTTTCGACTTTTTGCCGTACCTTTACCGACATATCAACAACACGGCAGACCATGGAACCAAACAATGAAGAATGCAGACCCGACCTGATGGCAGGGAAGAAGATACTCTACGTACACGGATTCGGCTCATCAGGAGCCTCTGGCTCTGCCCGTGGACTGCGCATGCTGTTGCCCGAGGCAGAGGTCATTGCTCCCGACCTGCCTGTGCGACCTGCCGAAGCAATGAGTATGCTTCGCAGCATCTGCGACGACCAGAAGCCCGACCTGATAGTAGGTACGTCGATGGGAGGAATGTATGCAGAGATGCTCTATGGCAGCGACCGCATCCTCATCAATCCTGCTTTCCGCATTGCCGACACCATGGTCAGCCACAACATGATGGGTCGTCAGGAGTTCCACAATCCGCGTAAGGACGGACAGACAGCCTTCCTTGTCAACAAACAGCTCATTGCCGAGTTTCAGGAGACATCCAACCAGTGCTTCGCCCAAGCCGCAAACAACGACGAACAACAGCGCGTCTACGGACTCTTCGGAACGCACGACGACCTGGTCGACACCATAGGACTGTTCTCCAGGCACTATGCCCACGCCATACGTTTTGACGGCGGGCACTACCTCAACGACCATACTCTGGTGCACGCACTGATGCCTGTCATACAGTGGATAGACGACCGGCAGCAAGGACGCGAACGTCCTGTGCTCTACATCAGTATCGACGACACCCTTGCCGACTGCCGCGATGGATGGCGGCGAGATGTATCACCACATGGTGCGGCAGTGAAGGCATTCCACACACTTGCCAAGACCTACGACGTGTATGTACTCGCCAATGCACCATACAATGAGCCCGATGTCTGGGCAGAGAAGGTGGCATGGACAGAACAGTGGCTCGGCGTGCCTGCCTACGACCGTCTCATCCTGTCATCGCACAAGAACCTCAGCTACGGCGACTACCTCATCGATGCCCACAGCAGCTGTGGAGCCGACTCATTCATGGGCACACTGATTCCTTTCGGTAAAGATCCCTACAAGACGTGGGACGACGTTCTCGAATTCTTCTCACGCCTCGGAGGACAGTAAGTACACACACCGTCAACAGCCGCAACATCCACGCCCAAAGCACTTCGGCACACCCCTTCGTCTTGAAACGCCATTTTTCGCTTTTAATGACAAAGGGGATAATCTGTCGTGCCGAAGTCCGACATTTGCAACAGTAAAAGGCGACAAATGCAAACTTCATGATGTGAAAATTCGCATTCGACAATCCATTCCAGCGGGGATGGAGAACATAGATTTAAGTATTAACTGCAAGACGGTTGTAATAACGCACACTTTAGACTTTTTTAGATCCAAGTTTTTAAGTTTATAGGTGTAACAACGGATTTTTGCTACGGGCGGTCTCTGTGTGATGCAGCGGCCGTCTTTTTTTGTCCATTCTCTAAAGGGCTGGTATTATGACGTCAAACCCCATGTTCTATGGACGTTCAACCAGAGAACCTATGGACGTACAGCTTTGATTTATCGGCCAAGCCTACCTATCTTTGCAATGTGGAAGGACAGACCCGTACACCTATAATTCAACCCCAAGAAGATGAAAAGACTAATCTACACCGCTATGTTGGCAGCCGTCCTGACATCGTGCGTCACAAGCAGCAACAATGAGGCGGAAGAAGCCAAGGCTGTAGTGACAGCCGACAGGTTGCAGGCACATGCTGCCTATCTGAGCAGTGATGAGTGCGACGGACGCAAGCCGTTCTCGGCAGGAGCGGAACGTGCCGTGGAGTATCTGGAACAACAGATGAAGGAACTCGGACTGACACCAATAGGTGCCGACGGTTCCTACCGTCAGGACGTGCCACTGGTGCTGTCGGCAGTGACCTGCGACGACATCATGCACATAACCACGCCACAGGGTGACATGAACCTGCGGTATCTTGAGGACTATACAGGATTCACCAAACTCATAGAGCCCGAAGTCAGCATCGACAATGCCGAACTCGTGTTTGCCGGCTACGGCATAGTGGCACCCGAATATGGCAAAGACGACTACCATGGCATCGAGAACCCCGAGAACAAGGTAGCAATAGTGTTTGTCAACGACCCCGGACTGGGTACGGAGGGGACATACTTCACCGGCGACACCATGACCTACTATGGTCGATGGATGTACAAGCTGGAGGAAGGAGCACGACAGCGGCTGAAGGGTGTACTGATAGTCCACGACGAGCGTGGTGCAGGCTATCCATGGAGCGTGGTGACAGCAGGAGCACGGTCGAAACTCTACATCGAAGACAAAGCCGACACATCCTACCGCTGTCCGCTTGAGGGATGGATCACCGAAGCACAAGCACGCGAGCTGCTCCGCCGCAACGGTTATGACTTCGACGAAGTGAAAGAGCGGTCGAAGCGTCCTGACTTCGAGCCATTCGCCTTGAACTCTACCGTCAGCACGCGTCTTCACAACACCTTCACCTACAACACCAGTCCCAATGTTGTGGGCTACATACAGGGGAGCAAGGACAACGGAGAGAGCATCGTCTGCATAGCTCATTGGGACCATCTGGGTCATGGCAAGCCGGTGGACGGAGACTCAATCATAAACGGAGCGACAGACAACGCCACAGCCATGGCATGGCTGCTCGAGATGGCACATGCCTTCAAGTCGTTGAAGCAACAGCCTGAACGCAGCATCGTGTTCCTCTGTCCGACAAGTGAGGAGACGGGATTTCAGGGCACAAAGTACTATGTGTCGCACCCCATATTCCCGATAGGCAAGACCGTGGCAGTGCTGAACCTCGACGTCATACCACTGTGGGGAGAGAACAACGACCTCACCATAACGGGCTACGGGCAGTCGACACTCGACGACATGATGGCACGTCTGGCAGAGAAATACGGTCGCTACATCATGCCCGACCCTGATGCCTTCAACGGAATGTTCTACCGTTCGGACCACTTCGCCTTTGTGCAGCAGGGCGTGCCCGCCATGTTTGCCAAGGGATGGAACGACAACCGCGAGCACGGTCGCGAATGGTCGGCAGCAAAGATTAAGGACTACTGGGCGAACACCTATCACAAGCCCACAGACGAGCTGCATCCCGACACCGACGACTATGGCGGACTGCTTCAGGAGTTCAAGCTATACTTCGATCTCGCCTATGAGCTGACGCACTCGGACATCGTCCCGCAGTGGAAGGAAGGTTCATCGTTTGGCAGACGCTGAAGCATCGAGGTCGCGACCGGTCATGGCGCAGACGCACGAGTCGCTCCACACGTTCTCGGCAGTCTCTATCATATCTATTATGGTGTAGATGGGCAGGATTATGCCCATTATGCCCACAGGTGCGCCGATGCCCGACATCAGACTCAACGTCATGAAGTAGCACCCCATGGGTACTCCGGCATTGCCGATGGCAGCCACGACACTGAGCACGAGCCACAACAGCATCGTACCGATGTCGAGCGTCCAACCGCCGTTCTGCATCAGGAAGAGTGATGTCACGAGTATGAAGGCGGCACAACCGTTCATGTTGATAGTGGTACAGATGGGTAGCACGAAACGTGACACTTCACGCTTCACACCAAGCCTCTCCTCGGCACACTGCATGGTGACGGGTAGTGTAGCTGCCGAACTTTTGGTGAACAACGCCATGACCACAGCCGGCATCATGCGTCCCAGCACACGCACAGGATTCAGTCCGCGTGCCAGCAGGAACAAGGGCAGGATGACGAAGAACTGAAGACAGTTGCCACCTAAGACCACCAGCACATAGCGTCCTATGGAGTCCATGACCGTTCCGGCAGAGACCTGTGCACTGAGCTGTGCGGCGAACGCAACGATGCCAAGCGGCAGACTCCAAATAAGTCCGCGTATCAACATGAACAACAGTTCCTGTAGTCCGTTAAGTCCCTTAATCACGATGTCCTTGCCCTCGGAGTGCTTCATGCGCGACAGTGCAATGCCGACGGCAGCACTGAGCAGCAAAATGGACAGCACGTTGCCGTCAAGAAACGGACGGACAAGATTGTTCGGTACGACACTTAGTACATGGTCTGTATAGGTC
>CAVHJI010000096.1:0-648 GCA_963636255.1 Bacteroidaceae bacterium
GATCCAGCATCGGTGGCATTCGACACACTGAAGTCCGCCGTGGCAAACAAGGCAGATGTGGTGATAATAGACACTGCAGGACGTTTGCACAACAAGATAAATCTCATGAACGAGCTGTCGAAGATAAAGAACGTAATGAAGAAGGTGATACCCGACGCTCCACAGGAAGTGCTGCTCGTGCTCGACGGTTCGACAGGACAGAACGCCTTCGAACAGGCAAAGCAATTCACGAAAGCAACAGAAGTGACGGCAATGGCTGTGACCAAGCTCGACGGAACTGCCAAGGGCGGAGTGGTGATTGGCATATCAGACCAGTTCAAGATCCCCGTGAAGTACATCGGACTCGGCGAAGGAATGGAAGACCTGCAGGTGTTCCGCCGTGAAGAGTTCGTAGATTCGCTCTTCGGCGACAGCAAGACAAACTGAAGAAACAGACCAACAGACAAATATTGACGCATGAAGCGCAAGACCATAGACGTAATAACATTGGGCTGCTCGAAGAATCTGGTGGACTCGGAGAGACTAATGGCAATGCTTAACGCTGCCGGATACGACGTTACACACGACCCGGAGAACCCGCATGCCGACATTGCCGTGATAAACACCTGCGGCTTCATAGCCCAAGCCAAAGAAGAGAGTATCGACACC
>CAVHJI010000096.1:658-7309 GCA_963636255.1 Bacteroidaceae bacterium
GCGAAGCACCGAAGAAAGAGCTGTATGGCGAGCGCGTGGTGTCGACTCCACGCCACTACGCCTACCTGAAGATAGCCGAAGGCTGCGACCGCACGTGTTCCTACTGCGCCATCCCCATCATAACAGGACGCTACATATCGCGCCCCATGGAAGACATCATCGACGAGGTGAAGGAACTTGTTGGCCGTGGCGTGAAGGAACTGCAGGTGATAGCACAGGAGCTGACCTTCTACGGCATGGACCTATATCACGAGCAGAAGATTGCCGAACTGGTGGAGCGCATTGCCGACGTGCCTGGCGTGGAGTGGATAAGACTTCACTATGCCTATCCGTCGCAGTTCCCTTTGGACCTGTTGCGCGTCATGCGCGAACGTCCCAACGTGTGCAAGTATCTCGACATTGCCCTGCAGCACATCAGCGACAATATGCTGAGCCGCATGCGTCGTCACGTCACCAAAGAGCAGACATACCAGCTCATCGACACACTGCGCCGCGAAGTGCCGGGCATAAACATTCGCACAACACTGATGGTGGGACATCCGGGTGAGACCGAACAAGACTTCGAGGAGTTGAAGGACTTCGTGCGCAAAGTGCGCTTCGACCGCATGGGAGCATTCACCTACTCGGAGGAAGAAGGCACGTTCGCTGCACAGAACTACAAGGACGACATCCCCGAAGAGGTGAAGCAAAGACGCCTGGACGAGCTGATGGAGATACAGGAAGGTATATCGGCAGAGCTCAATGCAGAGAAGACGGGCAGCGTGATGCGCGTCATCATCGACCGCGAAGAACAGGACTACTACGTGGGACGCACACAGTTTGACTCGCCGGAGGTAGACCCCGAGGTGCTGATTGACAAGAGCGGCCAGCAGAAGTTGGACATCGGCAGCTTCTACAACGTACGCATAACTGGTTCGGAAGACTACGACCTCTTCGGCCGCATTGAAGAGACAGCTGACGGCAACGATAAAAGATAATAACTCAGACCGTGACGAGCGACGATTTCACAACAGAACTGGCGAAGAGACAAGGTCTTACACCGCAAGAAGCAGCACGCACCATTGCTACGCTGGCTGTGCTGATGACACGCCGTTGGCAAGACAACGACACCATCAGCATACAAGGGTTCGGCTCGTTCATGGTCAGAAAACGTATGGAGTTAGTGACGGTCAACCCCGTGACACAACAGCGCATGCTGGTGCCGCCAAGACTGGTGCTGGGCTTCAAGCCGTCGACAGCACTCAAGGAACGGCTGAAATAGACATAGCGCACGACATAAAGGAACACAAAACAGAGATGCCATGAACGATAGACTTAACATGCAAGACCTTACAGACGAGCTGGCAGAGAGCCACGGCATGAGCCGGCGCAATGCCGAAAGCTTCGTGAGAGACTTCTTCGTGCTCATTACCGAGGCGTTGGAGCGCGACAAGTACGTCAAGATAAAAGGCTTCGGCACATTCAAGCTCATAGAGGTAGACACCCGCGAGAGCGTGGATGTGAATACTGGTGAACACATCGAGATACAAGGACACAACCGTGTGTCGTTCACTCCCGACCCTACGCTGAAAGATGCTGTCAACAAACCGTTCTCGGCATTTGAGACTGTGATTCTCGACAGTCCTGCAGCCGAAGATCCTGCAACCGATGAAGCCTCAACCGAAGGAACTGTAGGAACAGACACTGCAACGCCGACGGTTGAGGAACCCAACCCTGCGGAAGAGACAGAGGGAACCAAGGGATTGGACGCTGCAACGTTGACGGTTGAGCAGCCCAAACCTGCAGAAGAGACAGATGAAACCGCAGAGCCTCAAGCACCAACTACGACAGAACAGCCGTCGCCAGGCGTGGCAGAGCTGATGCTGAGCGAAAAGAAGAAACGCGAGATTGCACGCAAGGCGGAACCATCGTCAGTACCTGTTCTCGCCATACTTGCCATGATAGTGATACTGGGATGCATCGGTTTCGTGGCATATCTGTATTATCCGGACTTCACATCCGACAAAGAAGACGCACCGGAGCAGCAAATAGAAAACCTTGAGTCGGCGGGCGACAGCGAAACGGCAGTCGGACAAGCCGATGCAGAAGCTGCCACGACCGGAACTGTCGAGTCAAAAGAGGCAGGAACACAGCCGACGGCAACCGACACGGCTGCTGCAACAACACAGTCCAAGCAGGAACCTGTAGTGAAAGAAGCCGTCAATGTGCAAAGGTTGACAGCCGGAAAAAGCTATACGCCCAATGGGGTGCTGGCAACATACACCGTCAAGCGAGGCGAGTCGCTGTCGGACATTGCCGCTCACTTCTATGGCGGCAGGTCGTTCTACACATACATCGTGGACTTCAACAAGAGCAAGATAAAGAATCCCGACAGCGTGCCCGTAGGCACAGAACTGCAGATTCCGCGCTTGGTGAGCAAATGAGCGGTCACGCACGCATAAAGGTTAAAGCATTTTGAAAAATGCTTAATAAGAATTTAGAACAAGTGCTCGAAACGGACTGATGTTGCAACGTATGGCGTAAATCCGTATTTTTGAACACCGAAAGAGAAAAAGAACAGAAATATAAACAAGTAAAGCAATTATGGCAAATACTATTGATATCCGCGAGCTTAACGAGCGGATAGAGAGACAAAGCACATTCGTCACCGACCTGACTGCTGGCATGAATCAGGTGATTGTTGGCCAGCAGCACCTCGTAGAATCGCTGCTGATTGGCTTGCTGTCTGACGGACACGTGCTGCTCGAAGGCGTTCCCGGACTGGCAAAGACACTGGCCATCAAGACGCTGGCATCGCTCATCGATGCAAAATACAGCCGCATACAGTTCACCCCCGACCTTCTGCCTGCCGACGTTATAGGAACCATGGTATACAGCCAGAAGGACGAGAACTTCCAGGTGAAGAAAGGTCCGGTATTCGCCAACTTCGTGCTGGCAGACGAAATAAACCGTGCTCCTGCAAAGGTGCAGAGCGCATTGCTGGAAGCCATGCAGGAACGTCAGGTGACCATCGGAGCCGAGACCTTCAAGCTGCCTGAGCCCTTCCTCGTGCTGGCAACACAGAACCCAATCGAACAGGAAGGTACGTACCAGTTGCCTGAAGCGCAGGTCGACCGTTTCATGCTGAAGGTTGTGATTGACTACCCGAAGGTGGAGGAAGAGAAGCTCATCATCCGGCAGAACATATCCGGCGAGCGGGTGAACGTGAAGCCTATACTGACGAAGGAGGAAATCCTGGAAGCACGCAAGGTCGTACGTGAGCTCTACATCGACGAGAAGATTGAAAGATACATTGTAGACATCGTGTTTGCAACGCGTTATCCCGAGAAGTACGGATTGGACGATCTGGCAGGTATGATTAGTTTCGGCGGTTCTCCGCGAGCATCAATCAGCCTGGCTTTGGCTGCACGCAGCTACGCATTCATAAAGCGTCGCGGCTACGTCATACCTGAAGACATACGTGCCGTGGCTCATGACGTATTGCGTCACCGTATAGGTCTGTCGTATGAGGCAGAAGCCAGCGACCTGACATCCGATGAGATAATAAGCAAGATTCTGAACAAGGTAGAGGTGCCTTAATGGAAGCGGCAGACATAATCAAGAAGGTTCGCCGCATAGAGATTAAGACCAAAGGACTGTCCAACAACATCTTCGCTGGAGAATATCACTCGGCGTTCAAAGGCAGGGGAATGGCCTTCTCCGAGGTGCGTGAATACCAGTACGGCGACGACATACGCGACATCGACTGGAACGTGACTGCACGCTTCCACCGCCCTTACGTCAAGGTGTTCGAGGAAGAGCGTGAGTTGACCGTCATGCTCGTTGTCGATGTATCGGGAAGTCTGGACTTCGGAACGGCGAAGCAACTGAAGAAGGATATGGTGACAGAGATTGCTGCAACACTGGCTTTCTCCGCCATACAGAACAACGATAAGATTGGAGTCATCTTCTTCTCGGACAAGATTGAGAAGTTCATCCCGCCAAAGAAGGGACGCAAGCACATCCTCTACATCATTCGCGAGCTGATAGATTTCCATCCGCAAAGCAGGAATACCGACATGGGAGTGGCGTTGCAGTATCTGACAAACGTCATGAAGCGTCGTTGCACAGCCTTTGTCCTGTCTGACTTCATCAACCATAAGCCCTTCACCGATGCACTGACAATAGCCAACCAGAAGCACGATGTAGTGGCCATACAGGTCTACGACCGCCGTCTTGAGGAACTTCCTGCCGTGGGACTGATGCGAGTAAGGGATGCAGAGACCGGCAGCGAGCAGTGGATAGACACATCGTCGAAGGCTGTGCGGAAAGCACACCATGACTGGTGGGTCAGCACACGAGAGCAGCTGAACGAGACCTTCACACATAGCAATGTCGACAGCGTATCGGTGCGAACCGATCAGGATTATGTAAAGGCACTGCTCAGCCTGTTCGCAAAAAGGAGTTGAAGCATGAAGAAACGAATACTCACCATACTGGCCTTGCTTGTAAGTGCACTTGGCATGAGAGCTCAGGTGAATGTTGAAGCAACCATTGACTCGCTGCAGATACTGATAGGCGAGCAGGCTCACATCAACCTTGAGGTATCGCTCGATGCAGACAAGCACGCTGTACTGCCGTTGATAGCCGACACGCTGGTACGCGGCGTGGAAGTGTTGGACATTGCAAAGCCCGACACACAATATGTCAACGACGATAAGCGAATGATTATAAAAGAGGTGTACACCATAACTTCGTTCGACTCGGCACTCTACTATCTGCCGCCGATGGAAGTGATGGTGGATAGTCAGACATACCGCTCGCGTCCGTTGGCATTGAAGGTCTATTCCATGCCGGTGGATACGTTGCACCCTGAAGCATTCTTCGGACCAAAGGATGTGATGAAGCCCGACTTCATGTGGTCAGACTGGTATTTGGCCATTGCATGTGTGATGCTTTGGGCACCGCTTGCAGTGTTGCTGGTCTATGTCATCCGCCGCTTGCGCGACAACAAGCCGATTATTCGCAAAGTGAAGGTAGAGCCTAAACTGTTGCCGCAGGATGTTGCAATGAAGGAGATTGACCGCATCAAGAAGGAGAAGATATGGCAGAATGGCATGGAGAAGGAGTATTACACACAACTCACAGAGACGTTGCGCCGCTACATCCAAGCACGCTTCGGCTTCAATGCCATGGAGATGACTACCGACCAGATTGTGGCACACCTGCAGTCTGTCGATGATGACAGTGCAATGGCAGAGTTGCAAGGACTTCTGCAGATGGCAGACTTGGTGAAGTTTGCCAAGTTCACGCCACTGATGAACGAGAACGACATGAACCTGCTGAACGCAGTGAGATTCATAAACCGCACCATGCTGCAACCGGCACCGAACGCGAAGCCCGAGCCGACAGAGATTACTATTGTGGAGAAGCGTCCGCTACGCACGAAGATATTGCTTGGCGTTGCAGCAACCACAGTAGTGGTGGTATTGGTATGGAGCATCGTTTACGTATGCTCCGAGTTATACAATTATTTCGCTTGAAAGGAACATAGATATGGTTTTTGCCAATAGTGGATATTTGTTGTTATTGCTGCTTTTAGTGCCCGCTGTGGTGTGGTACGTGATGCGGCGACACAAGTCATCGGCATCTGTGCAGGTGTCTGACACCACTGCCTACAGCCGTGCCCCCAAGACACTGCGCAACTACCTGATACACGTCCCCTTCGCTCTTAGAATTCTGGCATTGGCTCTGCTGATTATAGTTGTTGCACGCCCACAGACCACCAACAGCTGGCATAGCAGCGAAGTCGAGGGCATCGACATAATGCTGGCTATAGATGTATCGACCAGTATGTTGGCAGAAGACTTGAAACCCAACCGTTTGGAAGCTGCAAAGCAAGTGGCAGCAGAGTTTGTCAACAGCCGTCCTAACGACAACATAGGCATCACACTATTTGCCGGCGAGAGCTACACACAGTGTCCGCTGACAATAGACCATACCGTACTGCTCAACCTGCTGAAGGACATCAAGTGCGGACTTATCGAAGACGGTACGGCAATAGGAATGGGAATAGCGAATGCCGTGACACGACTTAAGGACAGCGATGCCAAGTCGAAGACCATAATACTGCTCACCGACGGTACGAACAACAGCGGTGACATCTCTCCGCTGACAGCAGCAGAGATAGCCAAGAGCTTCGGCATAAGAGTCTACACCATCGGTGTAGGTACAAACGGTGTAGCACCCTATCCTTACCCTGTTGGCGGTGGCGTGCAGTACGTCAACATTCCCGTAGAGATAGACGAGAACATGCTGACACAGATAGCATCCACAACAGACGGCAGCTATTTCCGTGCCACAAGCAATTCGAAGTTGGAGGAAGTATATCAGGAAATAGACCAACTGGAAAAGACAAAGCTCAACGTGCGCGAGTACAGCAAGCGCAAGGAAGAATACCTATGGTTTGCACTGGCGGCATTCGTCTGCCTATTGCTCGACATTGTGCTGCGCAACACACTGCTCAAGAAGATTCCTTGACACGAATGCGGGCAAGTGGACTGACGTTGGGATGAACACTATATATAATAAGGTGATATGTTTAGATTTGAAGATCCTACATACTTATATCTGCTGATACTCGTGCCACTGTTGTTGGCACTGTATCTCTGC
>CAVHJI010000097.1:0-7269 GCA_963636255.1 Bacteroidaceae bacterium
GTACTTGCAATATTCATACCAAGCTTTGGTATGAGCTACACATATAGCTTCTCGGCCAAAGTCATATAACTCCTCAGACCAAGTCATATAACTCCTCTGGGCAAGCCATATCATCTCACGAACCTAGCCATATGACTTCTCGCGTCAAGTCATATATATGTGTTGCGTTATATACGGTGTTGGAAGTTGAGTGTCTTATACATGTCCCTTGGCGCACCAACAAAAAAAAGGACTGCCTTGACAGGCAATCCTTCTATACGATTAGCAGTGCGGAAGCTGGGGGATTCGAACCCCCGGTACGCGTAAATACGTACGGCAGTTTAGCAAACTGCTGGTTTCAGCCACTCACCCAAACTTCCAGTTCCGCACTTCCTCTGAAATGCGGTGCAAATGTAGACTATACTTTTCGACTATGCAAGCAACGACGGAGTTTTTTTATTTGCTCTGCAAAATGTCGGTGACTACAGCAAGGGCTTCCTTGACCGTAGGCACATTGGCAACAGACATGCTACGACGGTGATCACCAGGCTTTTCGCGCAGTTCACAACGGCGTGTGTTCTTCATCATATAGTCTATCAGGCTGCCGAACATGGGACCTTGATAGTATGGACTGTCGGGGTTGGAGACGAGGAACAACGTCATCTTGCCACCCTTGAGGAACACCTTCTCTGCACCAAGATGTGCAGCTATGCGTCGTAGTGGTACTACACGCAGCAGTTCATCGGTCTCGGCAGGCACAGGTCCGAAGCGGTCTTCGAGTCGTGCACGATATTGGTTCACCTCTTCGTCGGTAGTCAGATTGTCGAGCTCGCGATAGAGCAGCATGCGTTCGCTGCTTCCGGTGACATAGGTGGCAGGGAGCAGCAGCTCGAGGTCACTCTCAATCTGGCATTCGTCGACATAGTCGATGTCTGCACCGGCTGCAGCATTGCCATGCTGTGTGTCGCCTTTGGCATAGACCTGACTGAACTCGTCGGTCTTGAGTTCGTGCACAGCCTCGGAGAGAATCTTCTGATAGGTATCGTATCCCATATCGGCAATGAAGCCGCTCTGCTCGGCACCGAGCATGTTTCCTGCTCCTCGGATGTCGAGATCCTGCATGGCTATGTGTATGCCACTGCCAAGACCGGCGTAGTTCTCTATGGCTTGCAGACGACGACGGGCTTCGGAGGTAAGGGCAGACAATGGTGGCGACAGCAGATAGCAGAATGCCTTCTTGTTGCTACGTCCCACACGTCCGCGCATCTGGTGCAGGTCGCTGAGTCCGAAGTTCTGTGCATCGTTTATGATTATGGTGTTGGCATTGGGTATGTCTATGCCATTCTCTACGATGGTGGTTGAGAGCAGCACATCGTAGTCGTAGTTGACAAAGCCCATTACCACCTGTTCGAGTTCTTCGGGTGCCATCTGTCCATGACCTATGCAAACGCGGCAGTCTGGTACGTGTCGCTGTATCAGTGTCTTCAGCTCCTGCAGGTTGGCAATGCGGTTGTTGACGAAGAACACCTGTCCGTTGCGGCTCATCTCGAAGTTCACGGCATCGGCAATAACCTCCTCATTGAAGACATGCAGTTCGGTCTGTATGGGATAGCGGTTGGGTGGCGGCGTCTGTATGACGGACAGGTCGCGTGCTCCCATGAGCGAGAACTGCAGGGTGCGCGGTATGGGTGTTGCCGACAGTGTAAGTGTGTCGACATTCACCTTCAGCTGGCGTAGCTTCTCCTTGGTGCTGACGCCGAACTTCTGCTCTTCGTCGACAATCAGCAGACCCAGGTCGTGGAACTTCACGTCCTTGCCAAGTATGCGTTGCGTGCCTATGAGTATGTTGATGCGACCCTCGGAGAGGTCGCCGAGCATCTTCTTGACATCGGCTGCCGAGCGTGCACGCGTCAGGTAGTCAACACGGCAAGGCATGTCCTTGAGCCGGTCGCTGAACGTATGGAAGTGCTGGTATGCCAAGACGGTTGTAGGCACCAGCACAGCCACCTGCTTGTCATCAGCCACAGCCTTGAAGGCTGCACGTATGGCGACTTCGGTCTTGCCGAAGCCCACATCGCCACACACCAGACGGTCCATGGGCCGTTCGCTCTCCATGTCGGCCTTCACATCGGCAGTGGCACGGCTCTGGTCGGGCGTATCCTCATAGAGGAACGAGGCTTCGAGCTCCTTCTGCAGGAAGCTGTCGGTGCCAAAGCTGAAGCCCTTCTCCTCACGTCGGGCGGCATAGAGCTTTATCAGGTCGCGTGCTATGTCCTTTATCTTCTTCTTCGTGCGCTCCTTGAGCTTCTCCCATGCTCCTGTGCCCAGACGGTTAAGGCGTGGAGCCTCATTGTCGCGACCTTTGTATTTCGACACCTTGTGCAGGGAGTGTATGGACACGAAGACCACATCGTCGTTCTGATAGACTATCTTCATCACCTCCTGCGTGGTGTTGCCTGCGGGTATGCGCACCAGACCGACAAAGCGTCCTATGCCATGGTCTATGTGCACCACATAGTCTCCAGGCTGGAACTCGCTGAGTTCCTTCAGGCTGAGAGCCATCTTGCCGCCACGCACACGGTCGCTCTTGAGGCTGTACTTATGGAAACGGTCGAAGATCTGATGGTCTGTGAAGATGCAGACTTTCAGGTCATCGTCGCTATAGCCCTCATGCACCGTATGCTCCACAGGAGTGAAGACAACGGAGGTATCGCCACGGTCGTCGAAGATGGCACGCAGGCGGTCGGTCTGCTTCGTGCTGTCACTACATATATATAAGGTATAGCCGCGAGCGATGTAATCCTTGAAGCTGTCGGTCAGCAGGTCGAAGTTCTTATGGAACAACGGTTGCGGACCGATGTTGAATGTCAGTGTGGTTTGTGGGGTGTCGTCGGGATGTGTGCCGAAGTCCACACGACGGAAGCCGGCTATTGCTGCCGCGAACTCAGCACCGTCGATGAGCTTGCCGTCGAGCGACACTACCTCGTTGTCGTCGTCCAGTCCTTCCTCTTCTGCCTGACGTGCTGTGAGAGCCTGCGGTGACAAAGCCTCATCGTGTACCTGACGGATGCGTTCAGCCAGCCACATGAAGTCGCGTGCAAAGAACACCGTATCTGCAGGCAGGAAGTCGGTGAACGACACCATGCCGCTTCCGTCGCCTTGCGACATGTCCTTGTCGAGGTCGGGGAAGATGGTTATGCTCTCTTTCTTGTCGAACGATATCTGGCTCTCCACCTCGAAGGGTCGGATGCTCGACACCTCATCGCCGAAGAAGTCGATGCGGAAAGGATATTCCGACGAATAGGAGAACACGTCGATGATGCTACCGCGTTCGGCATACTGTCCAGGCTCATAGACGTAGTCGGTCAGCTTGAACCCATAGCTGCGCAGCATGTCGGTGATGAACTTCATGTCGACTTCCTCGCCCACGTTGAGCGTCAGCGTGTTGCTGCCCAGTTCTTTCTTGCTGACAACCTTCTCTGCCAAGGCATCGGGATAGGTCACTATGAATATGCGCCCTGCCGACTTCTGCTCCAGGCGACTCAGTGTCTGTGCGCGGAGTATGACGTTGGCGGCATCCTTCTGACCATACTTCACGGCACGGCGGAATGACGAAGGGAAGAACAGCACGTTGTCTTCGCCAAGTATCTGCGTCAGGTCATGGTAGAAGTATCCGGCCTCTTCCATGTCGGCAAGCACAAACACACAAGGTGATGAGCCATGTCGGTGGAGTGAGGAAAAGAAAAGAGGTGCCGAGGAACCTGTGAGTCCCCGGCAGAAAATGCTGCGAACGGAAGCATCGTCCAGCAGGCGGTACATTGCAGCCACATTGGGATGCTGCAGCAGCCGCTGTTGCAGTTCAAGTATAGTCACGTACTACAAGCCGTTAAAATCTTGGCAAAAGTACTAAAAACGACCTAATGCCGGCTTTGGCTCAGGCAAAATAGCTAATTTTGTTTCGACTTAACACATGAGTGTGCAGACACTCATTCATACAGATACAGGCATATATGCAGACAAGCAGCGACAGCATTGTGATTATCCCCACATACAATGAGCGGGAGAATATTGAGAGCATCATACGCGCCGTCTTCGAACTGGAACACACGTTCCACATACTTGTGATTGATGACGGATCGCCCGACGGCACAGCAGCTATAGTGAAGGGCATGCAACAGGCGGAGTTCGGCGAACGGCTCTTCCTGATTGAGCGTAGCGGCAAGTTAGGACTGGGCACAGCCTACATCGCAGGCTTCAAGTGGGCATTGCAGCGTGGCTACGACTACATCTTCGAGATGGATGCCGACTTCAGCCATAACCCTTCGGACCTGCCTCGCCTATACGATGTCTGTGCCAATGGCGGTGGAGATGTGGCTATAGGGTCGCGCTATGTGTCGGGAGTGAACGTTGTGAACTGGCCTATGGGACGTGTGCTGATGAGCTACTTCGCATCGAAGTATGTGAAGATAATCACCGGACTACCCATTCACGACACCACAGCAGGCTTTGTCTGCTACCGCCGGCAGGTGCTCGAGACCATTGACCTCGACCAGATACGCTTCAAGGGCTACGCCTTCCAGATAGAGATGAAGTTCAAAGCCTACAAGGGAGGCTTCAAGGTTGTGGAGGTGCCGGTGATATTCATCAACCGCCGGCTGGGCACGTCGAAGATGAACAGCAGCATCTTCGGTGAAGCCGTATTCGGAGTGATATGGCTGAAGTGGGACAGCCTGATGCATAAATACCCGCAGAAAGACGGGCAACGACTATGAACAGAGAGACCACCATTATACGCAATGCCGTCATGGTGAACGAGGGCGAGACGTTCAAGGGTTCGCTCATCGTGTGTGGCGACACAATAGAGAAAGTGCTGCGACAAGACAGCAACAATGCCGAAGAGTCGCATCTTGAGGCCCTGCACTACGACCATGAGATTGATGCCTGCGGAGCCTATCTACTGCCAGGAGTAATCGACGAACACGTGCACTTCCGTGATCCAGGTCTGACACACAAGGCTGACGTGAGCAGCGAGAGCCGTGCAGCTGCAGCCGGCGGTGTGACAACAGTCATGGACATGCCCAATACCAAGCCGCAGACCACAACACTGGAAGCATGGGAGGAGAAGATGCAACACTATGCCGAGGACTGCCTCGTCAACTACTCGTGCTACTTCGGTGCCACCAACGACAACCATGCGTTGCTGCCCTCATTGGACCGTCGACGCGTGTGCGGAGTAAAGCTGTTCATGGGTTCGAGCACCGGCAACATGCTTGTCGACAAAGCCGAAAGTCTGAGACAGATATTTTCGTCGACAGACATGCTCATCGTGACACACTGTGAAGACCAGAGCATCATATCGTCAAACATATCAAAATACCCTGCCGTCGATGGCGACCTGCCGCTGTCGATGCATCCGCTGATACGTTCGGAGGAGGCCTGCTTCCGCTCGTCGGAGACTGCCGTCGGTCTGGCACAACAATACGGAGCACGGCTGCACATAGCACATATCACCACAGCACGCGAGCTGAAACTGCTGCAGGACACACCGCTGACTGCAGAGAAGAAGATTACGGGCGAGGTGTGCATAGCGCATCTGATGTTCTGCGACAAGGACTACAAACGCCTCGGCACGCTGATAAAGTGCAATCCCGCCGTCAAGACGGAGGCAGACCGCGAGGCATTGCGTGCTGCCGTTTGTACAGACACTCTCGACACCATTGCCACAGACCATGCCCCGCATCTGCTGAGCGAGAAGCAGGGAGGAGCACTCAAGGCTGCCTCGGGCATGCCTATGGTGCAGTTCTCATTGCCGTGCATGATGCAGCTGACAGAAGAGGGCGTGACAACGGTGGAGGACATCGTGCATAAGATGTGCCACAACCCTGCCCTGCTCTATCGCATCGACAGGCGCGGCTTCCTGCGCCAAGGCTACAAGGCAGACCTTACGCTGGTGCGCCACAGTCCGTGGACACTGACTGAAGACATGATACAAAGCAAGTGCAAGTGGAGTCCGCTGACCGGACAGAGGTTTGACTGGCAGGTCGAACGGACAATAGTGAACGGACATACGGTCTATGCCAACGGCAGCATCGACGGCAGCAGACGTGGAGAGGAGCTGCGGTTCTGCTGAACACGGGCAGTTGCGCGAGGGACGACATGAAGACGACAAGCGGCACCATCACATACGACATACACGACATTGCAGCCTACATAAACTGGCTGTACTTCTTCCATGCCTGGGGCTTCCAGCCCAAGTATGCGGCTGTTGCCAACGTACATCAGTGCGTGTCGTGTCTCAGCACATGGAGAAGCCGGTTCACCATCGAGGAACAGCCCAAAGCTCTCGAAGCCACGAAGCTGCTGAATGAAGCCAACAAGCTGCTTACCGACATGGACCTCAAGGTGAAGGCACGCTGCACGTTCCGGCTGTTTGATGCCTGCTCCGACGGCGACAACATCATGATGGACGGCATAGTGTTCCCACTGCTGCGACAGCAAGTGCCAGGCAAGGACGGACACACGCTGTGCCTGAGCGATTTCGTCAAACCACAATCGATAGACAGCGGACACGACACCGTGGGAGTATTTGCTGCGACTGTCGACGAGACCATAGCAACCGACATGGTGAACAACGACGGGAAGGAAGAAGACCCATACCACAAGCTGCTGGCACAGACGCTGGCAGACCGGTTGGTGGAAGCTGCCGTCGAGAAGATGCATCTCTACGTCCGACAGAAGGCATGGGGCTACGCACCGTTTGAAGACCTCAGCATCACCGACATGCTGCAGGAACGCTTCCAGGGCATACGTCCTGCCGTGGGCTATCCGTCATTGCCGGACCAGTCGGTGAACTTCCTTATAGACCGTCTTATAGACATGAAGCAGATAGGAATAACGCTTACCGAGAACGGAGCAATGAGCCCGCACGCATCGGTGAGCGGACTGATGCTGGCACATCCGCAGGCACGCTACTTCAGCATTGGCAAGATTGGCGAAGACCAGCTAGCAGACTACAGCGCACGACGAGGACTTCCCATTACGGATATGCGCCGATTCCTTGCCGCAAACCTCTGAACTGGCAATGCTAAAGCATGGGATTGGGCGACAAGAAGCAAAGGATTGGACGACGGAAAGCATCGGATTAAAAGACTGGAACCACTGGATTGGACAACAAGAACTATTCTTATATATATAGGAGTCAAAAACATTTATAGGAGCTGAAAACATTATGCAACGATTTGCCGTGATACTCGTGATATGCCTCCTGCTGCCGGACGCATACATTTATTT
>CAVHJI010000098.1:0-3701 GCA_963636255.1 Bacteroidaceae bacterium
GTGTAGGATGGACGGCTGAGCGAGAACTCCAGATCGCAGACACGGAAGCGCGGATAGCCCTCGGTGGCAAGACGCACAAGGCGCAGACGGAGGTCGTCGTCCATGAGCCCTGCCTCTGCCTTGAACGGGTTGTGCGGACTGACGACAAACCACAGCTCGTCGATGTCGGCATATTCGCACAGCCAGTTGGCAAGCGCCAAGTGGCCGATGTGGATGGGATTGAACGAGCCGAAGTAGAGTGCTACCTTCTTCATGGTGTCTGCGCAGCCGCGTGTGGGGAACGTGTGAGTGCTTGTGTGGTCAGCTGTTCTTGGACTCCTGTCTGCGCTTCGCCATCTTGCGGACGGTGTAGGCATTGTAGACGCCGAACAGTCCGACAGCGAACATGACGGCAGCCATGTCGTAGATGTTGTAGACCATGAAGTAGATTCCTATTGCCACGGCACAGGCAAACACGATGAGGTCTGCCACGATGAGCACGCGCAGCACCTTTGTGGGGAGATTGTTGCCGCTGTAATCCTTGTTCTTCATTCGCTTAAAAAAGTCTTTACGGCCTGCAGGGCTTCTGCCTCGGCCTGGGTTAAATCGTCGTTGACTATAATGCGGTCGAACCGTGGCGCGAAGCCGAGTTCGTACTGTGCTTTGGCGATGCGGCTCTCGATGACCTCGGGGCTGTCGGTGCCGCGCTTCACGAGGCGGCGTCGCAGCTCGTCGATGGATGGCGGCTGTATGAAGAGCGACAGTGCACGGTCGGAATAGATCTGCTTGACGTTGCACCCGCCCACGACATCGACGTCGAGCACAACGTTCTGTCCGGCAGCCATCTGCTGCTCGACCTGCGAACGCAACGAGCCGTAGAAGCGTCCGGGATAGACCTCTTCGTACTCCAGGAAGTCGCCGGCGGCGATGCGCTGGCGAAACTCGTCGGCGGTGAGGAAGAAGTATTCGCGTCCGTTCTGTTCGGTGCCACGCGGCGGACGGCTGGTGGCAGAGATTGAGAACGAGAGGTTGAGTCCCTGGCTGAGCAGATAGTTGACTATCGTGGACTTGCCCGAGCCGGACGGTGCGGAGAAGATGATGAGTTTGCCTGACATATCGGTGCGTTCCTTCCTGCTCTGCAATTACATGACGTTGAGGACCTGCTCCTTAATCTGCTCCAGCTCGTCCTTCATCTGGACCACAATCTTCTGCATCTCGGCGTGGTTGGACTTGCTGCCGAGGGTATTGATTTCGCGTCCCATCTCCTGAGCGATGAAGCCGAGCTTCTTGCCCTGTCCAGGCGTGCCTTCGAGGGTGGAGATGAAGTATTTGAGATGGTTTGCCAGACGCTGCTTCTCTTCGCTGACATCGAGCTTCTCGATGTAGAATATGAGCTCCTGCTCCAAGCGGTTCTTGTCGTAGTCGACACCGACGGTCTTCTCGATGTTGTCGGTGATGCGTTCGCGTATCTTGGTGACGCGCTCCTTCTCGTAGGGCTCAACCTCGACGAGCAGTGCGGTGATGTTGGCAATCTTCTCGCGGAACTTCTTCTCGAGTGCTGCTCCTTCCTGTGTGCGGAAGTCGATGAGATGCTGCAGTGCCTGACAGATGCCGGAATAGGCAGCCTGCCACTCTTCGTCGGACAGCTCCACAGCTTCTTCCTTGGGCGACATGACGTCGGGCATGCGCAAGAGCGTTGTGAACCAATCGGCAGGAGCCGGTATCCCTTCGGCTGCAGCTATCTCGCTGATGCGGTGATAGTAGGCGGAGAGCAACTCGCGGTTGATGGGTGCAACGGCATCGGCAGCATCCTTCTTGTCAATCCAAAGGCTGAAATCGACCTTGCCACGCTCCAGACGCTGTGCTATCTCCGTGCGAATCTGCATCTCTTTCTCGCGGTAGGAGGGAGCCACGCGTGTGGACAGGTCCATCGCCTTACTGTTGAGCGACTTTATCTCGATGTTTATCTTCTTATCGGGCAGTTCGACAACGGTCTTGCCGTAGCCCGTCATTGATAGAATCATATATACAAACGACTTAAATTTGCTGCAAAAGTACTCCAATATTTCTATTACTGAAAATAAAGATGTAATTTCGCCGGACAATTTGACTCAGTGCAGCAAGAAACAAACGATTAGAAAGACCATGTCGTGTATTCTTAATATCGAGACCTCAACACAAGTTTGCTCGGTGGCGATAAGCCAGGACGGACAGAACATCCACAGTCGTGAAGACCATAGCGGACAGGCACACAGCACGAAGCTGGGCGGCTTTGTTGAAGAAGCCCTGTCGTTTGCCGACAGTCACGCCATTCCCGTGGATGCCGTGGCAGTGAGTTGTGGCCCGGGGTCGTACACCGGTCTGCGCATCGGCGTGTCGATGGCAAAAGGCGTATGCTTCGGCCGTGGACTGAAGCTGCTCGGAATACCCACACCGAAGGTGTTGTGCGTTCCGGTACTGCTCTATCACGATGAGATTCCTGACGACGCACTGTTCTGCCCGATGATTGATGCCCGCCGCATGGAGGTGTATGCCACCATCTACGACCGTGCACTGCACACTGTGCGCGAGACGAGTGCCGACATCATCGACGCAGACTCGTATGCCGACATACTGCAGGACCACGAGGTGTACTTCTTCGGCAACGGAGCGGACAAGTGCAAGGACAAGCTGACACACCCCAACGCACACTTCGTCGACGGCATCGAGCCGTTGGCAGCAATGATGGGACCGCTGGCAGAGCAGGCTCTGGCACGGGACGACATCAAGGACACTGCCTACTTCGAACCGTTCTACCTGAAGGAATTCGTGGCAACCAAGCCGCGGAAGCTGCTGTGACACTGAGGAAGAGACACATTAGACGCACAATTACATACACACATAATATAATTTTATGCAATACAATACTCAAGAGAAGAAGATGGCACTGCCGGAGTACGGCCGCAGCATTCAGAACATGGTGGACTATGCAGTCACCATTCCTGACAAGAGCGAACGTCAGCGTTGTGCCAACACCATAATAAACATCATGGGTAACATGTTCCCCCATCTGCGCGATGTGCCCGACTTCAAGCACAAGCTGTGGGACCACTTGGCAGTGATGTCCGACTTCAAGCTCGACATTGACTATCCGTACGACATAATCCGTCCGGAGACCCTGCACCAGAAGCCCGACCAGATACCGTACGAGAAGCAGCGCATGCGCTTCCGCCACTACGGACGTTCGCTGGAGAGGCTGATAAAGATTGCTGCCGAAATGCCCGAAGACGACAAACGCAATGACCTGGTGGCACTGATCTGCAACCACATGAAGAAAGACTACATCGCGTGGAACAAGGAGACCGTCGATGACCGCATGATCGACAATGACATGCAGACACTGTCGGATGGCAAGCTGTCGATGACAGCCGAGGTGGCACGCCTGATGGCAGAACGCATGGAACGCAATGGTAAGGTGAGAATGAACTTCCCGCCGCAGCAGAGCCGCAATAACAACAACCAGCGGAACAACAAGCGCAGACACAACAACAATAACAACAACAACTGACGCATTGCGCTGACCGCACGACCCGACAACAGAAAAGGAACAGAGGAGGACACATACATGGCATCGTTTGTGATTGAGGGCGGCCATAGGCTGCAGGGCGACATCCATCCACAAGGCGCGAAGAACGAAGTGCTGGAGGTGGTGTGCGCCGCACTGCTGACGGATGAGGAGGTGC
>CAVHJI010000098.1:3711-7214 GCA_963636255.1 Bacteroidaceae bacterium
CGTGAACAACGTGCCGGACATCCTCGACGTGAACAACCTGATACAGATGATGCGCGACATGGGCGTAGAGGTCAGTAAGCAGGAAACCAACTCCTACAGCTTCAGGGCCAAGAACCTGGACTTCGACTACATAGGGAGTGACGAGTTCATAAAGAACTGCGCCAAGCTGCGCGGCTCGATAATGCTTGTCGGTCCGATGCTGGGACGCTTCGGCAACGCCGTGATTCCACGTCCGGGAGGCGACAAGATTGGACGCCGTCGTCTGGACACACACTTCCTGGGCATTCAGAAGTTGGGAGCAGACTTCTCGTACGACGAGAAGCGGGGCACCTACGATATCAGCGCCAAGAAGCTGAAAGGTTGCTACATGCTGCTTGACGAAGCGTCGGTGACGGGAACAGCCAACATCATTATGGCAGCCGTGCTTGCCGAAGGGACAACAACGATATACAACGCCGCATGCGAACCGTACATACAGCAACTGTGCCGCATGCTGGTCAGCATGGGAGCAAAGATTCAAGGCATCGCGTCGAACCTGCTGACTATTGAAGGCGTATCTGCACTGCACGGCACCGAACACACCGTACTGCCCGATATGATTGAGGTGGGCAGCTTCATCGGCATGGCGGCAATGACGCAAAGCGAACTCACAATCAAGAACGTGTCGTATGGCAACCTTGGCATTATTCCAGACAGCTTCCGCCGACTGGGCATACAGATTGAGCAGCTGGGCGACGACATCCACGTGCCGGCACAGGAGAGCTACCAGATTGACTCGTTCCTCGACGGCTCGATAATGACCATTGCCGACGCACCGTGGCCAGGACTGACACCCGACCTGCTGAGCGTGATGTTGGTAGTGGCGACGCAGGCTAAGGGCAGTGTGCTGATACATCAGAAGATGTTCGAGAGTCGACTGTTCTTCGTGGACAAGCTCATCGATATGGGAGCACAGATAATACTCTGCGACCCGCATCGCGCCGTAGTGATCGGACACGACCGCCGCATGCGACTGCGTGGAGGCAACATGACATCGCCCGACATACGTGCAGGAATAGCACTGCTGATAGCTGCGCTGAGTGCTGACGGCATCAGCCGCATTCACAACATCGAGCAAATCGACCGCGGATATCAGGACATCGAGGGACGACTGAACGCCATAGGGGCACGCATCACCAGAATCTGAAGGCATGATACAGGAAGACGAGGTCTACAGAATAGGCATACTGAACAAGCCGCACGGGATACACGGCGAACTCCAGTTCTCGTTCGACGACGACATCTTCGACCGCGTTGATGCCGAATACATCGTCTGCAGGATTGACGGAATACTGGTGCCGTTCTTCATCGAAGAATATCGCTTCCGGTCGGACACGACGGCAATCATCAAGCTGGAGGATGTTGACACGGAACAGCAGGCACGAAGGCTGACAAACACTGAGGTGTACTTCCCGATAAGTCATGCCGAAGACATTGAACCGTCGAGCCTTAGCCGGAACTTCTTCGAAGGCTTCCGCGTGGAGGAGACACATCATGGCGCCATCGGTACAATCACCGGCATCGACAGCAGTACGATAAACACACTGTTCGTGATTGACAATGGCGGTCGGGAATTGCTGGTGCCCGCTCACGAGGAGTTCATCAGAGGCATCGATACAGAACACAGAGTAATCACAATGAGTCTGCCCGAAGGTCTGTTGGACCTGACGGATGCGGACAGCAACGACCAGGAAAACGATGACGAATGAAAGATAAAAAGAATATAGCCATATTAGGCTCCACCGGCTCAATAGGGACACAAGCCCTGCAGGTGATAGCCGAGCATGCCGACAAGTTTGAGGCTTACGTGCTGACTGCCAACAATCAGGCCGACAAGCTGATTGAGCAGGCACGTGCGTTCAAGCCCGAAGCCGTGGTGATAGCCAACGACACCTATTATGAAAAGGTGAAGCAGGCACTGTCGGACTTGCCGATAAAGGTATATGCCGGAGCGGAAGCCCTGGAGCAGGTTGTGACAGACCGTGACGTGGACATCGTGCTGACAGCACTTGTGGGCTTCACCGGACTGAAACCCACAATCAGTGCCATCAAGAGCGGAAAGGTCATTGCCCTGGCAAACAAGGAGACAATGGTCGTGGCAGGAGAGCTGATAAACAAGCTCGCCGACGAACACAAGGCTCCCATTCTGCCTGTAGACTCCGAACACTCAGCCATATTCCAGTGCATCGTTGGCGAATGGCAGAACCCCATAGAGAAGATTCTGCTTACAGCATCGGGTGGTCCGTTCCGCACATTCACACGCGAACAGCTGGCCAGCGTGACGAAGGAACAGGCACTGAAGCACCCCAACTGGAAGATGGGAGCCAAAATCACTATAGACTCGGCATCGATGATGAACAAGGGATTCGAGGTGATGGAAGCACGATGGCTGTTCCGCGTAGAGCCCAGTCAGATTGAGGTGCTGGTACATCCGCAGTCAATCATACACTCTGCCGTGCAGTTTGAGGACGGAGCCGTGAAGGCACAGATGGGAATGCCCGACATGCGTCTGCCTATACAGTTGGCATTCTCCTTCCCCGACAGGCTCAAGTCGTCGTTCCCGCGCGTCGACTTCAGCAAATGCACGCAACTGACATTCGAGAAGCCCGACACCGAGCGCTTCCGCAACTTGGCATTGGCATACGCCGCCATCGACAAGGGAGGAAACATGCCGTGCATCGTCAATGCAGCCAACGAGATTGTCAATGCAGGCTTCCTGCACGACCGGATTTCGTTTCTTGGCATGAGTGATGTAATTGAGCAGACCATGCAGAAGGCTACATTCATAGCACGTCCCACGCTCGATGACTACATGGATACCGATGCCCAGGCACGCCGGATAGCTGCCGACATAATGGCTGCCAAGCGGTACTGACCATTGGGACAATACAGGAAAACAAGATATCTTTGCAGACGGACAATACAGATTTTACGCATACGACACACACACAGAATACACATAAATGGACGTAATACTTATAAAAGCCGCACAACTCATGCTCAGCCTCTCGTTGCTGGTCTTCATACATGAGGGCGGCCACTTCCTTTTTGCCAAACTGTTCAAGACACGGGTGGAGAAGTTCTGCCTGTTCTTCGACCCCTGGTTCACCCTCTTCCGCTTCAAGCCCAAGAAGAGCGAGACCGAATATGCTGTTGGCTGGTTGCCACTGGGCGGATATGTGAAGATTTCCGGCATGATCGACGAGTCTATGGATACAGAGCAGATGAAGAAGCCGCCACAGCCGTGGGAGTTTCGCTCAAAGCCGGCATGGCAGCGGTTGATGATTATGATTGGAGGCGTGCTGTTCAACTTCCTGTTGGCCCTGTTCATCTACTCGATGATACTCTTCACATGGGGCGATTCGTACATCCCCGTGCAGAAGGCTCCGCTCGGAATGGCATTCAACGAGACGGCACACAACGTAGGATTCAAGGATGGCGACGTGCTGCTCGCTGCCGACGGC
>CAVHJI010000099.1:0-7214 GCA_963636255.1 Bacteroidaceae bacterium
GGTGACCGATGCTACCTTCCACTCGGCATTGTCCCTGGAGTTGCTGCATAATGCCAGTCTGGTGCACGACGATGTGGTGGACGAAAGTGACGAACGTCGCGGACAGCCGTCGGTGAACAAGGTCTTCAACAATAAGATTGCCGTGCTCTCTGGCGATTTCCTGCTTGCCAACGCACTGATGCATGCAGGCATGACACGCAACGTGCAGATTATCGACATCGTATCCAATATAGGGCGAAGGCTTGCCGAAGGCGAGCTGTTGCAGCTGTACAACACGCAAGGGACAGACCTGTCGTATGACGTCTACTTCGACATAATCCGCAACAAGACAGCCATCCTCTTCACTTCGGCTGCCGAAGTCGCTGCCGTATCGGTAGGAGCGGGTAGGGACGCAATGAAGGCTATGTCCGAATTCTGCGAGTATGTGGGTATGTGCTTCCAGATACGCGATGACATATTCGACTACTTCGACGAGTCTGAGGTGGGCAAACCGACAGGTAACGATATGCTTGAAGGCAAGCTGACGCTGCCTGTGCTGTATGCTCTGAACAATACGCAGAAGTCGGAATACATGGAACTGGCAATGCGGGTGAGGAGCTGCAGAGCCTCTGATGACGAGATTAGCCGTCTGGTGCATTTTGCAAAGGAGAACGGAGGCATAGAGTATGCCTACAGCGTCATCAACGGACTGCGCTCGAAGGCTTTGGCACTGCTTGCTAAGTTCGACGATTCGGACACGCTGCATGCGCTGAAAGCCTACCTGGACTACTGCATTGACCGCACGAAATAAGTCCCATAAGGTGACTGACGCTTATGGGACGTATATGAACGGCTTTCGCCGCTTCTCAGAACAGCTTTGTCTCTTTGCCAAGGATGTCGCTTAGAAGCATGTTTGCCAAGCGACTTGTGCCTATGCGGAAATACTTGTTGTCGAGCCATTCCTTGCCAAGCACTTCCTTCACGATGGTGTAGTAGTTGATGGCATCCTGCACGGTGTTTATGCCTCCTGCAGCCTTGAATCCCTTGCGTATTCCCGTCTGCTTGTGATATTCCTTGAGTGTTTGGCACATCACGTAAGCTGCTTCGGGTGTGGCGTTTACGTTAATCTTGCCTGTGGAGGTCTTGATGAAGTCGGCACCGGAATAGAGAGAGAGTAGGGCGGCTTTCTTGATGTCGCTGCCTTTCTTCAGCGCTCCTGTCTCGAGTATGACCTTCAACGTCTTGTCTCCACACGTCTCCTTGAGCTCGTCAATCTCGTCGCAGACAGCCTCGTAGTCGCCTGCAAGGTATTTGCCGACGGGCAGAACCACATCAATCTCATCGGCTCCATCCTTGAGTGCCATGGCCGTTTCGGCAATCTTCACCTCTGTGAATGTCTGTGACGAAGGGAAACCGCCTGAGACACAAGCAATGTTGACATTGTCGGCTTCGAGTGTGGCACGCACTATCTCTGCAAAGCAAGGATAGACGCAGATGGCAGCAACGTTCTTGAGGAAAGGATAGTCGTTGTCGAGCTGATTGACTTTCTTGGTGAAATTCATGACAGATTCGTCGTTGTCTGTCTCCTTCAGCGTGGTAAGGTCTATGCAGCTGAAGAGGAACTTCTTGACTTCTTCGGTGTTGTTCTCCGCAGCCTTTTCTGCCAGGAGCTTGCTCACATTGGCGCTGACTTCCTCGTCGTCGATATTGGTCTTGTACTTCTTCAGCATTGTCTCATACCTGCTCTCGCTGGATGTGCGTCCTTCGTTGTTCTCTGTCAAGTCAAATCCTTTGAATGTCTCTTCCATAAGAATGATGTGCTATTTTAGTTTCGGGTTGTTGATATGTCTTTCTTTGTCTCTACGGGTTTTCTTGTCGAGGCTCTTCTGGAACTCCTCGCTAAGGTCTGTACCCGTCTGGTTGGCCAGGCAGAGAAGCACCCACAGTATGTCTGCCATCTCTTCACCGGCATTGTCTTTCTCGCCTGGCTTGAACGACTGGTCGCCATACTTGCGTGACATGACCCGTGCCAGTTCTCCGACTTCTTCGGTCAGCACCGCCATGTTTGTCAGCTCGCTGAAATAGCGGACGCCGTATGTGTGTATCCAGTCGTCTACAAGCTTCTGTGCTTCTGCTATGGTCATCCCCTTATATATGAGTTATTCCTTGTTTTTAGAGTCAATGCAAATGGTCACAGGACCGTCGTTGAGCAGCTCAACCTTCATGTCTGCACCAAATTCGCCGGTGCCTACACGCTTGCCAAGTTCCTCTGACATGTGGTTGCAGAACTCGTTATAGAGCGGTATGGATATCTCCGGTCGGGCTGCACGGATATACGACGGACGGTTGCCTTTCTTGGTCGATGCCATCAGCGTGAACTGGCTCACTACCAGTATCTCTCCGTCTTCATCCCTCACGGAGCGGTTCATCACACCGTTCCCGTCTTCAAAGATACGCAGATTTACCGTTTTCTTGCAAAGCCAGTCGATGTCTTCCTGCGTGTCTGTCTCTTCTATTCCCACAAGCACCAAGAGTCCTTTGCCTATATTGGACTTGCACTGACCGTTGATTGTCACTGATGCGTGCGTGACTTTCTGTATCACTATTCTCATATCACCGTTCTCCCATGGTTTTGCTATACAATTCCTTTGCTTTCGAAATATTCCCTCACGAGTTTGGCTTTAGCTTTCCCTATTGCTTTCCCGAGCTCCTCTTCAGATGCTTCGCCGATGCGCTTCACGCTCTTGAAATGCTTGAGCAGGGCTTTCTGTGTCTTCCCGCCTATACCTTTTATATTGTCAAGCTCCGACGATACTTGATGTTTGCTTCTCTTGTCCTTGTGGAACGTGATGGCAAACCGGTGGACTTCATCCTGTATCCTTGTAAGGAACTTGAACAGTGCCGAGTTTGTGTTCACGCCGATGGTCTGTGGCGGGAAACCGTAGAGAAGTTCTGACGTGCGGTGCTTGTTGTCCTTGGCAAGTCCGGCTATGGGTATCTGCAATCCCAGTCCGTCAATCACTTCTTTCACCGAATTCATCTGTCCGATGCCGCCATCTGTGATTATCAGGTCGGGTAGGGGAGTGTCTTCCTCGATGGCACGACTGTACTTTCTGTGTACCACTTCCCGCATTGAGGCATAGTCGTCTGGTCCTTCCACGGTCTTGATGTTGTACTTGCGGTAGTCGTTCTTCGAGGGTTTTGCCTTTATGAAGACCACGCATCCTGCCACGGGGTCGGAGCCTTGGATGTTTGAATTGTCAAAACACTCGATTCTAAGGGGCAGTTTGTCCAAATGCAGAAGGTTCTGTAGCTCCGTCAACAGTCGGACGGCATGTTGCTCGGGATTAAGCTTCTCTTCCTGCTTTATCCGGTCGAGCTTGTACTCCTTGACATTCATCTCCGACAGGCTCAGCAGCTTCTTCTTGTCTCCGCGTTGTGGAACGGTGAATGTTGCTTCGTTCATGGTGAACCCAAGCTCAAAGGGCACTATAATCTCCTTGGCAGTACTCCCGAACCGTTGTCGCATCTCGCTGATTCCCATTGCCAAAAGCTCTTCCTTTGTCTCGTCGAGCAGCTTCTTGTATTCGAATGTGAAGCTTTGGTTTATGGCTCCGTTCTTGACGTGCATGAAGTTTATGTAGGCAGACTTCTTCCCGTCGTCCTCCTCAATGCTGAACACGTCGATGTTGTCAAGACTGTAGTTGACGACTTCAGACCGTGCATTGTAGTTTTTCAGCAGCAGGTATCTTTTCTTGATGACCTCGGCTTCCTCAAACTTCAGGTCCGCAGCCAAAGCTGTCATCTCCTTGAGCATCTGTTGTTCAAGGTCGCGGGTGTTGCCTTTCAGAATCTCTTCTGCATCCTTGATGTTTCGGTTGTATTCCTCCCTGCTCTGCTTGCCTATGCATGGTGCTTCGCAGTTGTCAAGATGATACTCCAGGCAGACCTTGAACTTGTTTGCCGCGATGCTGTCTTCGGTCAGATTCAGCTTGCATGTCCTGATGGGGTAGAGGTGCTTTATGAGTTCCAGAAGGTCTTTTCTTGTCTGACTGTGCGTATACGGACCGTAGTATATAGCCTTCTTGTCTCTCTGGTGTGCGGAGAATATGCGTGGAAATTCTTCCTTGCTGATGGCTATAGAGGCGTAGGTCTTGTCGTCCTTGAGCTTTACGTTGTATTTAGGCTTGTATTTCTTTATAAGCCTGTTTTCCAGATTGAGTGCATCTTCCTCGGTGTTGACCGTGGTGTATGTTATGTCTCTAATCTTGCTGACGAGTATCCTGGTCTTTGCCGAGTCTTGTGTCTTGTTGAAGTAGGACGACACGCGCTTCTTCAGATTGCGTGCCTTGCCTACATATATTATCACACCTTCATCGTCCCAGTACTGGTAACTACCGGGCTTCTCGGGTAGGCTGCTGATTATTCCGTACAGCTTCTCCGCAAGCTCATCTGATTGACGGTTGCTCATTGACAGCTATTTGCATCGGTCCTGCAGAGACTCTCTATTTGCCTGCGACCTTCAATATTGTCGTAACGTCGATATCCTTGTCGAATACATCGCGTCCGCCCAATTCCTTTAGTTCGACTATGAAGTTGACCATTATCTTCTCAGGATGGAGTTGCTTCACAAGGTCGCATGCAGCTTTCATCGTACCTCCTGTGGCCAGAAGGTCATCGTGTATCAACACCACATCGTTTGCGTTTATTGCATCCTTGTGCATCTGTATGGTGTCCTTGCCGTACTCTTTGTCGTAGCTCTGCTCTATTGTCTCTGCAGGTAACTTACCCGGCTTCCTGACTGGCACGAATCCTGCTCCTAACCTTACAGCCAATATAGGTGCCATGATGAATCCGCGAGACTCGATGCCCACCACCTTTGTTATGCCTTTGTCCTTGTATGTCTCATACAGGCGATTGGCTATTTCCTCCATTGCAGCAGGATTCTTGAACAGTGTCGTCACGTCGTAGAACTTGATTCCCTTGTATGGGAAGTCGGGGATTGTGCGCAGATTCCTGATCAGTTCGTTGTTGTCCATTCTTTTTGAGTTTAAGGTATTTATGTTTCTAAAGTTTCACGTGGAACATGTGTCGCTTCCTCATCTTTGTGCGAGCACGAGCAATACATTTATGTCGCTTGGCGACACTCCGGGTATGCGGCTTGCTTGTCCTATCGTCACGGGATCTATCCTTGTCAACTTCTGTCGTGCTTCGGTGGACAAGGACAGAATGCTGCTATAGTCAAACTTGCCTTGTATCTTTATATTGTCGAGGCGGTGCAGCTTCTCTGCAACCTGTTTCTCCCGCTCGATGTAGCCGCTATATTTTATAAGTGTCTCGGCTGCTTCGATCGTTTCGTCGTGTCTGTCGGTAATTCCTGCAACGACAGCCTTGACCTCTGGCATCAGTTCTGCCATTTCTGCCATCGACACTTGTGGTCGTCCGAGCAGTTCCATCAACTTGCATCCGTGCTTCAGAGGAGCTGTGCCCAACCGCTCAAGCTCGGAATTCACATTCTCCGGTTTCACCGAGTATTCCTTCGCAAAGCCTATGAGCTGGTCCATTGCATCGCGTTTTGATTTCATCAGGTCGTACCGATGTCTTGTGGCAAGGCCAATGTTGTATGCTTTCTCTGTCAATCGCATATCGGCATCGTCCATCCTCAGCAGTATGCGATGCTCTGCACGCGAAGTGAACATACGGTATGGTTCGTCGACGCCTTTCGTCACGAGGTCGTCTATCAAAACTCCGATGTATGCTTCATCACGTCCCAGTACGAATGGTTCTCCACCGTTGCAGTTGATGTGGGCGTTGATGCCTGCCATTATGCCTTGTCCTGCGGCTTCTTCATATCCTGTCGTTCCATTGACCTGTCCTGCGAAGAACAGATTGCGAACTTTCTTCGATTCAAGCGTGTGCTTCAGTTGTGTCGGGTCGAAGAAGTCGTATTCGATGGCATAGCCTGGCCTGTAGACCACGATGTCGCGGAATGCCGGTATCTGCTTGAGAGCTTCGAGTTGTATGTCTATCGGCAGGGAAGAGGAGAAGCCGTTGAGATATAGCTCACGTGTGGTTTCGCCCTCGGGTTCAAGGAACAGCTGGTGATGGTCACGCTCGGCAAAGGTCACAATCTTTGTCTCGATGCTTGGACAATAGCGGGGACCGATGCTTTGTATCTGTCCGTTGTACAGCGGAGAGTCGGGCAATCCTTTTCGCAATATGTCGTGAACATCGCTGTTCGTGTATGTCGTCCAGCACGGCAGTTGCTCGAGATGGCGGATGTCGGTGTCGAGGAATGAGAACTTGTGGAAGTCGTTCTCGCCGTCCTGTACCTCCATGTCTTCGAAATGCACGCTTCGTCCGTCTATTCTCACAGGAGTGCCCGTCTTCATGCGTCCATATTCTATGCCGTTTGCAGCAATCGATTCGGTGAGTCCTGTTGATGCAGGCTCGGCGATGCGTCCGCCATGCACCATGTTTCGTCCGATATGCATCAGTCCGTTGAGGAATGTCCCTGCCGTTATGACTACGCAGCGTGCTTTAAGTGTTACACCCCATATGGTGTTTACGCCTCGTACCTCACCGTCTTCAACGATGAGTTCCTTCGCTTGGTCTTGCCAGATGCTGAGGTTGGGCGTATTCTCCAGAATCTCGCGCCATGTCCATATATACTTGTTACGGTCGCACTGCGAGCGCGGACTCCACATGGCAGGACCTTTCGAACGGTTCAGCATGCGGAACTGTATGGTTGTCTTGTCGGTGACAATGCCCATGAACCCGCCAAGAGCATCAACCTCGCGCACAATCTGTCCTTTGGCGATGCCTCCTACGGCAGGATTGCAGCTCATCTGTGCAATCTTGTTCATGTCCATCGTCACAAGGCATGTCTTCGAGCCGAGGTTAGCAGCAGCTGCTGCAGCCTCGCAACCGGCATGACCTGCGCCTATCACTATGACATCATACGATAACTCCATATATTATATACAATGTATACTTGCTCTTCCTGTTCCGTGCGCAAAAGTACAAAAAAGGACATTCTCGTCTTGGCTTGCGTGCTTCTTTTACGGGATGGTCGTGGCATTGCATTGCGAACAATCAGGGGGGTATTGGCATTGAATGCAGCCGATGCTCAAAATTGCTGTCTATGGATGCCCATCGTTGGGGTCTAAGGATGCCCATCCTATGGTCCTTTGAATGGGCATCCTTAGGTGCTATGAATGCCCATCCTTAGACCC
>CAVHJI010000100.1:0-7137 GCA_963636255.1 Bacteroidaceae bacterium
ATCCTGTGCTCCTCGACCGTAACCATCGTGCCATCGCCGGACTCTCTATGGGTGGCATGGAGACTATGGAAGTGGCTTTCAGCAATCCCGATATGTTCTCCTACGTCTGGGTATTGAGTTCGTCGTTCATGCCTGGACAAGATCCTGCCAACGAGTCGGCACGTCTCAACGTGAAGGCCAATGTGGGCAAGATGAACAAGAACTTCAAGCAGATGGTCTTCACGCAGGGCGGTCCTTCCGACATAGCCTACAAGAACTGCGAGAACACACGCAAGCAGCTTGATGCCGATGGTCTGAAGTACGAGTATAAGGAGAATTCGCAGGCGGGACACAGCTGGACGACATGGCGTGCAGACCTGTACGACTTGGCACAGCGCATCTTCAAGTGACGCCGGCTTTACTGACCCCGAAAAAGGACGTTAATGTTCCGGGCCCTTCCGATCAAAGTCTAAGGCTCGAGACATTAATGTCCTCAATCGATGCCTATATACGTTGAGAGTGTCATGTGCTATGTGTTACGCGTTATACGCGGGCAATATCCCGCCCAAACACATGACGTCCAACACCCGACATCCAATACTCAACAAAAGTGCCGCAGGCGCCCTTGTCGAGTGCTTATGTTTGTCCGGACAAAGCCTTATATAAGAAATGGTCATAGATAACGTTTGAAATGGCACTTTCTTATATAAGACTTTGCCATTTCTTATATAAGACTTTGACGGGTGGCGTTAAGGGTGAAATACGTGTTGTCCTTTTTTGCTAACTTTGCAGTCTGTTTGGAACGAAACCACAATATCCGATTTTTTAAAACGACAAGGATGATAACGTTTACCATTTCGCTGTGTGCCCTCATAGTGGGATATTTAGTTTACGGAAAGTTTATAGAACATGTCTTCGGTCCTGACGACCGTCCGACTCCTGCTGTGGCTAATGCCGACGGTGTGGACTTCGTCGTACTGCCAGGGTGGAAGATATTCACGATTCAATTCCTGAACATAGCCGGTACAGGTCCTATATTCGGTGCCATAATGGGTGCCAAGTTCGGTCCTTCGGCATATCTGTGGATTGTGTTCGGCTGCATCTTTGCAGGTGCGATGCACGACTATCTCAGCGGTATGCTGTCTTTGCGGCACAACGGTGAGGGACTGCCGGAACTCGTGGGCCGATATTTGGGACAACGCACCAAGAAGGTAATGCTGGTGTTCTCGGTGTTGCTGCTATTGATGGTAGGTGCGGTGTTTGTCTACAGTCCTGCCATAATCCTCGGCGGCATTGCCGGTGATGTGATGATGTGGGTAGTGGTAATCATTGTCTATTATGTCATTGCAACCATGCTGCCCATCGACAAGATAATAGGGCACGTATATCCTTTGTTTGCCTTCATGATGCTGTTCATGGCACTGGCACTTCTGGTAGCTCTCTTCATACACATGCCCAACATTCCCGAGCTGTGGGACGGACTGCAGAACCGCAACGCGAAGATGGGACCGATATTCCCGTGTCTGTTCATCACCATTGCCTGCGGCGCCATAAGTGGCTTCCATGCTACGCAAAGCCCTCTGATGGCACGCTGCATGAAGAGCGAACGTCAGGGACGCCCCATATTCTATGGAGCCATGATAACTGAAGGTGTTGTGGCACTGGTATGGGCTGCCATCTCATCCTACTTCTTCTTCGACAACGGATGGCAGGAAGTGGGAGGCTCGCTCACCTCGAGTGCACCGCAAGTGGTTGCCATAGTATCTCAAAGCTGGCTTGGTACCTTTGGCGGTATACTGGCACTGCTTGGTGTTGTGGCTGCTCCTATCACCAGTGGCGACACCGCACTGCGCAGTGCACGCCTCATCATTGCAGAGTTCCTGCACTTGGCACAGAGGTCAATACGCAACCGACTGTATATCTGCATCCCGCTGTTTGCCGTGACAATGCTCATCCTGTGGTTCAATATTGCCAATGAGGAAGGCTTCAATGTGGTGTGGAACTACTTCGGCTGGGCCAATCAGGCACTGTCGGTATTCACGTTGTGGACTCTGACCGTCTACCTCGTTCAGCAGCACAAGCCTTTCATCGTCACTATGGTTCCGGCTCTGTTCATGACCGTGGTGTGCAGCACGTTCCTTGTAGTATCTCCTACGGCTCTCGGACTGAGCACCACATTGGGCTACTCCGTGGCTGGCTGTGTGCTGATCGTTGCTTTAGGCTGGTTCTTCCGTTGGTTTAAGGCATACAGATCACACGAATAACACTCCCAAACCAGTGCGTATGGAACAGAAAAAGATAACGTTCGACAGCTTTATCCGTGGCGTTGTGGGTTGCCTCGTGGCAGTCTGCGTGTTGTGGGTGCTCTATCGTCTCAGCGATGTGCTGTTGCCATTCTTTGTGGCATGGCTGTTGGCTTATCTGATATTCCCGCTGGTCAAGTTCTTCCAGTACCGTTGTCGGCTGCACTATCGTGTGCTGGCTGTTGCGGCGGCACTGCTCACCATCATGTGTTTCGCAGTACTGGTGTTCTGGTTGGTTGTGCCACCGGTGGTGAGTGAGATGGGACGCATACGCGACCTCATAATAGAATATGTAGACTCTGTTCCTGCCGGCGACAGCGTGCCGGCCATTGTGGCAAAATACCTGCAGGAACACATCAACGTGGATGAGCTGATAGCCCTGTTCGACCGCGAAGAGCTTATGGATGCCATCAGGCAGACGCTGCCACGCATATGGAACATCATGACCGAATCGGTGTCGCTCGTGTTCAGTGCCATATCCCTGATGATGACCCTGCTCTACACCATATTTATATTGCTCGACTACGAGAGCCTGTCGGGCGGATGGGTCAACATGATGCCCAAGCGTCTACGGCCGTTCTTCTCGAAGCTCTCGACAGACATTGCCGAGAGCATGAACCATTATTTCCGCGGACAGGCGATTATAGCCACGTGTGTGGGTGTGCTGTTCAGCATTGGCTTCCTTATCATCGGCTTCCCGATGGCAATAGTGTTGGGAATGTTCATAGGCTTGCTGAACATGGTTCCCTACCTGCAGGTCGTAGGCTTCATACCCACCATAGTGCTTGCCATCATCAAGTCGGGCGACACCGGACAGAACTTCTGGGTGGTTCTGGGCTTGGCAATGATAGTGTTTGTAGTGGTTCAGATCATTCAGGACATGTATCTCACGCCTCGCATCATGGGACGTGCCATGGGACTCAGCCCTGCCATAATACTGCTCTCACTGTCTGTCTGGGGCTCACTGATGGGCATCATGGGCATGATAATCGCACTGCCCATAACGACATTGCTCATATCCTACTACCAGAAGTATGTCATCGACCGGAACTCATTGCCCTTCGGCAGTGACGTCAATGCTGGTCAGGACCCTGAGCGTTCTGACTCTTCACAGCCTTGAGGTAGCAGCTGCGGCACAGCGGCTCATACTCTTCGGTCTCGCCAAGCATGACACGCCGGCTGTCTGCCACCTTGCGGTGGGAGTACATGGCAAGGTTGCCGCAGCGCACACATATGGCATGTACCTTGGTCACTTCGTCGGCAATGGCACACAATGCAGGCATCGGACCGAACGGCTTGCGCAGATAGTCCATGTCAAGTCCGGCAACAATCACGCGAATGCCATTGTCTGCCAGTTGGCTGCAGATGTCCACAAGTCCGTCGTCGAGAAACTGTGCCTCGTCAATGCCAATGACGTCGATGCCCGACGACAGCAACAGTATGCTGGCACTGCTGTCGATAGGAGTTGAGGCTATGGAGTTGCCCTGATGTGACACGACATCGCCCTCGGAGAAGCGGGTGTCTATGCCAGGCTTGAATATCTCTACCTTCTGTCGTGCGAACTGAGCACGGTGCAGGCGGCGTATCAGCTCCTCGGTCTTGCCGCTGAACATGGAGCCGCAAATCACTTCTATGCGTCCACGGCGTACGGTCTCCTGCTGGTTGTCTTCTATGTTGAGCTCCATCGTAATGTCGGATTTAGGAGGGCTTATAGAACCCTCCTTTAGTCAATTTGTCGTGCAAAAGTACAACTTTTGCACATCCTCCAAGTTGTTGTGCTTTGAATTGTTATAACTTTGCCGCTGTTAACGATTAAGGATGTTATACCTATGGGAATGCTCTATGTGGTGCCGACTCCAGTAGGAAATATGGAGGACATGACCTTGAGGGCGGTGCGCGTGCTCAAGGAGGCTGACCTCATTCTTGCCGAAGACACACGCACGAGCAGTGTGTTGCTGAAGCACTTTGACATAAAGAACCGTCTGCTGTCGCACCACAAGTTCAACGAGCATCAGACCACCGAGTCGGTGGTACAGCGCATGCTTGCCGGTGAGACAGTGGCACTGATTAGCGACGCCGGCACACCAGGCATCAGCGACCCGGGCTTCCTGCTTGTCCGCGAGAGTGTGAAGGCAGGCATAGAGGTGCAGTGTCTGCCTGGAGCGACAGCATTCGTCCCGGCACTGGTAGCATCGGGACTGCCGTGCGACCACTTCTGCTTCGAGGGCTTCCTGCCGCAGAAGAAAGGACGTCAGACAAGGCTCAACATCTTGGCAGAAGAGACACGCACCATGGTGATATATGAGTCGCCATACCGCGTGCTGAAGACTCTGAAGCAGTTGGCAGAGGTGATGGGCGGCGAGCGTCAGGCAGCTGCATGCAGGGAGATAAGCAAAGTGCACGAAGAGACAGTGCGCGGAACACTGACGGAACTGGCAGAACACTTCACTGCCAATGAGCCGCGCGGCGAGTTTGTAATCATCGTCAGTGGGAAGGAAGACTGACTCTGAGGCACGTCGACAAGAGAGAAACAGGAAACGTAATTCATAAACAAAAACAGAAGAACGTATGAAGAAATTAGTATTTGTTGCGCTATCGGTAGCCGTGACGTTGACATCGTGCGACGGACTTGGCGGCAAGAGCAAAGACGCTCTGCAGGCGCAGAACGACTCGCTGATGAGCGAGCTTAACGCACGAAACAGTGAGCTCGACGATATGATGGGGACTTTCAACGAAATCTCTGAAGGCTTCCGTCAGATCAATGAGGCAGAGAACCGTGTTGATTTGCAGCGTGGCAGCGTGGCAGAAGGCACGTCGGGACGCGAGCAGATGATCAGCGACGTGGAGTTCATCAAGAAGCAGATGCAGGAGAACCGCGAGCAGATTGCCAAGCTGCAGGGTCAGCTCAGCAAAAGCCGTACACAAAGTTCACAGCTGAAGAAGGCATTGGAGTCGATGCAACAGCAACTCGAAGAGAAAGAGGCACGTCTGGTGAGCCTGCAGGAAGAGCTGGCAGCACGCAACGTCCGCATACAGGAGCTCGACGAAGCAGTGACAGCTCTCAGCGCTGACAAGCAGCAGCTCACTGCCGAGAACGAAGCCAAGGCACAGACAGTGGCACAGCAGGATGCTGACCTGCACCGTGCATGGTTCGTGTTTGGCACACTGAAGGAGCTGAAGGAACAGAACATCGTGACGAACTCAGGACTGTTCCGCCGCGGTGATGTGATGAAGAGCGAGAACGCCAACAAGGACTACTTCACCGAGTGCGACATCCGCACCACACGCGAGATAAAGCTGTACTCTAAGTCAGCCAAGCTGCTGACGACGCATCCCGATGGTACATACTCGCTCGATAAGGATGCCAATGGCGACTTCACAATGCACATCTCCGATCCTGACAAGTTCTGGAGCACGAGCAAGTATCTTGTGATTCAGGTGAGATAAGCCAGTAACAACACGAACAATAATACCCAAGGCGGGCATCTTTTATAGCCCACATAAAAACACATTGAATATGATTAGACTGAATGCATTCTTTGAAGTCAACGACGGCGTTGACCTCAAGCAGGTAAAGGCTTTGGCCGATGAGTTGGTAGAGAAATCACGCAAGGACGAGGGCAATCATGGCTACGACCTCTTTGTCAGCGCCACGAAGCCGTCGGTGTTTATGTTCTGCGAGACATGGGAGAACGATGAGGTACTCGACAAGCATTCCAATGCTGAGCACTTCACACGCATCGTGCCGCAGATTGCCAAGCTCTGCAAGGTACAGATGAAGATAGAGCGCTTCGATAAGTAAGCCCGTTGCAACCATAAGTGAATAGAGGCAGAGACCACAAGACAGGTCTCTGCCTCTTTTTGTTGCCTGGCGCTACTGTAAAAAGACTCAGTAGAAAATCAGTGGGGAATAGCCCTGTGGCTTCCGACTAAACCCTGTTATGACTTGAGCAACACTGACAAGTCGTTTGGTACGAGTTCTGAGAAGATGACAAGTGGGCCGATGGCATAACCGGATAACCTGACAAGACAAATCAGTATCTGACATGAGGTTAACCTTGAAGGCTCATGAGGTTAACCTTGAAGGCTCATGAGGTTAACCTTGAAGACCCATGAGGTTAACCTCATCGGGCAACGAGGCTATACCTCATAATACAATGTACGTCCGTTGCTCATCACACGTACGTCCGTTGCCCATCACACGTACGTGTCTTTTTTTTGGGGGGGGGATATTGTCCTCGCTCAAAGGGTATATACCTTTTGCCCTAAAGGTATATACGTTTTGGCCAACACGAATATAGGCACTGTCGCCGATGTTTATCGCCACCTTTTTCTACTGATTCAAAAAAACCAGTAGCACTTGCTTTGCCATCGAAGTCATCTTACTTGGTCGAGTTGGCAGTACTTGTTTTGTGGAGCAAGTATGTTTGACCTTGTACCAAGATTCAACGATGTCTCTACTGGCTGGATTTGGCTCTTGTGCGGAACATCATCAGGGCAGCGAAAGTAAGTGCACCGTTTAGCATCAGCAGTTCGTAGCCGAAGGTGTAGCCGGTGAAGCGGTGTGTCAGGAAGTCGATGACATAGCATGCCACAGGCGATGCCACGCATATCCATGGCACAGCCTTGTCTGAGGGCTTCCAGTGTGTGAACAGTCCGAAGCAGAACAGTCCTAACAACGGACCGTAGGTGTAGGAGCAAAGTGTGTAGATGGCATCGATTATGTTCGTCGAGTTCACCATGCGGAATGCCAGTATGAACAGTGTGAATGCCACACATATCGCCATGTGCGAACGACGACGCAGCTGCTCATCATGTGGACGTTCCTTGATGTCGACACAGAACGATGTGGTCA
>CAVHJI010000101.1:0-1741 GCA_963636255.1 Bacteroidaceae bacterium
ACCGGAAATAGCGTAGAGCAACATGGAGTTTAGCTTGGAAACTGGCCTCTTGATTGGGGCAATCTTGATTTATGTGAGTATCGTAATAAGCAAGACGGGATTCCGCTTCGGAATACCGACGTTGTTGATGTTCCTGATTGTGGGAATGCTCTTCGGAACCGACGGCCTCGGACTGCAGTTCGACAGTCCAAAGGTGGCGCAGTTCATCGGCATGGTGGCACTGAGCATCATCCTCTTCACTGGTGGCTTCGAGACAAAATTGCGTGACATAAAGCCTGTAGTATCACAAGGAATAGTGCTGTCGACAGCCGGCGTGCTGCTGACGACGGTGATAACGGGCGGCTTCATTTACTTCATCTCCGAAAAGAACTTCACCAACCTGTCCATGTCAATCATGGCTTCCTTGTTGTTGGCTGCGACGATGTCGTCAACAGACTCGGCTTCGGTGTTCAGCATCCTGCGTTCGCAGCACATCAACCTCAAGGAGAACCTGCGACCGATGATTGAGCTGGAGAGCGGTAGTAACGACCCGATGGCATATATGCTGACCATCATACTGATACAAATCATCGGTAGCGGTGCCGACCTCGATGCAGTGGAGATAGTGAAGAACCTGTTGGTGCAGTTCCTTATGGGTGCATTCCTTGGCTTCGTCATAGGCAAGCTGGCAGTCAAGCAGATCAACAGGATTAACCTGCCAAACAGCTCACTGTACCCCATCCTGCTCCTGAGCGTTGTGTTCATCACGTTCACCATCACCGATATGCTCAACGGCAACGGTTACCTCGCAGTCTACATTGCCGGCATGGTGACAGGCAATGAGAAGCTGACATACCGACGTGAGATTACTACCTTCATGGACGGCATGACATGGCTGTTCCAGATTGTGATGTTCCTCGTGCTCGGACTGTTGGTCAACCCGCACGAGATGCTCAGTGTGGGACTCGTGTCGCTGCTCATCGCACTGTTCATGATATTCGTATCGCGACCCATAAGTGTGTTTGCCTGCCTGCTGCCGTTCCACAACATGAGCAACAAGGCACGGCTGTTCGTGTCGTGGGTTGGACTGCGTGGTGCAACGCCTATTCTGTTTGCCACCTACCCTGTCGTAGCCGGCGTGGATGGTTCCAACCAGCTGTTCGACATCGTGTTCTTCATCACGTTAATATCTCTGTTGGTACAAGGCATGAGCATTTCCAAGGTGGCAAAGCTGCTGAAGCTTGACCTGCCGGAGGAGAAGACTGGCAATGCATTCGGTGTGGAGCTGCCCGAAGAGCTCGACTCAAAGCTCAACGACATCACGCTGACCGAAGAGATGCTCGCCAAGGGCAAGCGTCTGGCAGACATGAACCTACCCAAGGGCACACTGGTGATGATCATCAAGCGCGGCGAAGAGTTCATTGTGCCGAACGGTACCATGGAGCTGAAGGCCGGTGACCAGTTGCTGCTGATATCGGGAAACACGGCAACGCCGGCAGCACAGCCCGCACAACCCACGCCCATAGGTTAGACACCTACGAAGCCGCACATCTGGAAGGATTGACACACGCATGCGTCGTGCCCCACATGAAGAAATATTTGCCCGGGACATCGCGGATAACGTAACGTTTCACTACCTTTGGCAAAATATTAAAAACGGAAATCAAACAACAACCATAAAAAATATCACAGTAATGAAAAAAGTAAACGTAAAGCTCGTAGCAGTTGCGCTGGCATGCGCATCATTCACGTTCTCATCGTG
>CAVHJI010000101.1:1751-6989 GCA_963636255.1 Bacteroidaceae bacterium
GGCTCTTTCGCCCTTCACAATCGTCTTAACAGCTGGAACCAGTCCATCGGCGACAGATGGGTGAACGAACTGGTCTACCTGGCTTGCAACATCATTCCGGTGTATGAGGTTTGCTACCTTGCAGATGCACTTGTAATCAACTCCATCGAGTTCTGGAGCGGCAGCAACCCACTGGCAGACAACATCGGTACAGTGAAGACCATCAAGAGCGAGAGCGGCACATACGCAGTGACCACACTCGAGAATGGCTACACCATCACCAAGGAGGGCGAGGATGCTTCTATGGAACTGATCTACGACAAGGAGTCCAACACATGGAGCGCAGTAGCCGACGGTCAGAGCACAGAGATTCTTAAGTTCAACGAGGACGGCACAGTGACCATGGCAGCTCAGGGCAAGCAGGCTATGACTGTTACTCCCGATGCAAACGGCGTCTCTACCTATGAGGCTGCTGTCGGTGGAAGCACTTTCTTCGCTGCAAGATAAAAAAGAGACCACGTACACCTTATTATATATATAGGTAGACATGAAAGGCAAAAATCTGCTCTTGGCATGCGCAGTGGCATCGCTGATGACCACAGCATGCAGCAACGACAACAACAGGGAAGAGCTGTTCAACGGCAAGGACCTGAGCGGATGGGTGCTGTATGCCAGCCCCGACAGCAACGTTCCCGCCAATGAGGTGTTCACCGTCGGCGACGGCGTCATAAAGGTGCTGGGCAATCCCTACGGATACATGCGCACAGCAAAGAAGTATGCCGACTTCAAGGCACACTGCGAATACCGTTGGACTGACGGCAAGGGCTCGAACAGCGGCTTCTTCCTGCGTCTGCAGGAAGGCGACACAACGTGGCCGGGAATGGTAGAGTGCCAGCTGCAAGCAGGACATGCAGGCGACTTGCTTGGTAGAGGACTGCAGATAGCAGAGAATCCCGACATGCCGGGCTTTAAGCGCCAGACGCGCAGTGAGGATGCCGGCAATGTAGAGAATGGCATCGACGAATGGAACAGTGTCGACGTGAGCTGCATAGGTTCGCACATCATCATAACGGTGAACGGCACAGTGGTCAACGAAGCCGAGACAAACTTGACAGAGGGTTTCCTTGCACTTCAGAGCGAAGGCGGTCCACTGGAGTTCCGCAACGTGTGGGTCGAGGAGATCAAGCCCGCCACTGGAGCACCGTGCAACGAACTGGTGCAGAACGCTGAACCGTTGTTCAATGGCAAGGACCTGAGTGGATGGGTGCTCGTCACCGATTCCACAAGCAACGTCAAGCCTGAGGAGGTGTTCACCGTCAAGGATGGCGTGATTAGCGTACTCGGCAACCCGTTCGGATATATGCGTACCGACCGCCAGTTCTCGAACTACCGTCTGCGTGCTGAATGGAGATGGGTAGGCGGCAAGGCTACCAACAGTGGCATATTCCAGCGTGTGCAGCCAGGCGACGGCGTATGGCCTGTAGGCATGGAGTGCCAACTCGCAGGCGGTAATGCCGGAGCTGTTGTAGGACTCAACGGTTATCAGGTGGCTAATGCTGAGCAAAACGGAGCATTCGCTGTTAAAGCCAGACTGGCAGAGCCTTCGGAGAAGGAAGTCGGCGAATGGAACGTGGCAGAGATTGAGTGCATTGGCAAGCACATGAAGATTACCATCAACGGCGTTGTGCAGAACGAGGCCGACGGACAGTTTGCACGTGGCTTCGTTGCCCTGCAGAGTGAAGGCGGTCCGCTGGAGTTCCGCAACGTGGAGATTACAGCACTCTGACGGGTGTGGCGGCATAAAGGCCGCATCGCACTACAGAAACATCATCATGAAGGGGCGTGCCACACACATGGCATGCCCCTTTTCACTCACCGACAGGCAATACACTCTGAGACAATGTACACAATAAGAAGAACCACGGCAGAGGAACTGCCATTGCTGCTGGACCTGGTCGAGCAGTCGCGCCGCACAATGCGCAAGAACGGCAACATGCACCAGTGGACAAACGGCAATCCCAAGCCCGAGCTGTTTGAGACGGACATTGCCAATGGCAACAGCTACGTATGCATCGACGAAGACGGAGTTGTAAAGGGCACGTTCGCCTTCATCTGCGGTGCAGACCCCACATATGCCAAGATCTACGACGGAGCATGGCTCAACGACAAGCCTTACGGCGTGATACACCGCATAGCGAGTGCCGAAGGCAGCCACGGAGTTGCACGGGCGTGCATAGACTGGTGCTACAGCCGGCTGCCCAACATACGTATAGACACTCATCGCGACAACACCATCATGCAGCACATACTGCTCCGGCAGGGCTTCAGCTACTGCGGCATCATCTACCTTGCAGACGGCGACGAGCGACTGGCTTATCAAAAGACAGTATAGCAACTCCACACAGCACAATACAAAAACTTGCAAAGGTCAGTTTTTTACGATACCTTTGTTGCGACGACGTGTCACCATGACACGTAAGCATATACATCCATAAAGCGGAGGAACAGCAACTATGAACAAAGCAATTCTGATAGGCAACGTGGGCAAAGAGCCTGAAGTGAAATACTTTGAAGGTGGACGTGGCGTGGCACAGGTAGCACTGGCTACGACCGAACGCGGATATACGCTGCAGAACGGCACACAGGTGCCCGACCGTACGGAGTGGCACAACCTGGTGTTCCGCAACAAGCTGGCAGATATAGTGGACAAGTATGTGCACAAAGGCGACAAGCTATATGTGGAAGGCAAAATCTTCACACGCTCATACGACGACCAAAGCGGAATCAAACGCTATGTCACCGAGATCTTCGTCGATCAGATGGAGATGCTCACACCCAAGACTATACACCCGACAGACGGTGCCGGTACCGCAAGGTCTTGAGACTTCAAGTTTAACTAATCATACAACTAATTGGACCCTGACTCTCTTTTATTGCAGACAACACCGGTACTTGCCGGCATAACCTCACAGCAGCCTTCTACGGCTGCTATCATCGCACTTGCGCTGGCAGCATTGCTGCTGTTGCTCACGGCTTTCACGTCAGCATCCGAAAATGCTTTCTTCTCACTGTCAGCTACCGACAGGAACACCCTCGAAGAGAAAAAGACCGACAGAGACAGGAAGATATGCCGCCTGCTCGACGACCAGGAGTACCTGCTTGCCACTATCATGATAACGGGCAACCTCGCCAATGTTGCCACGGTTGTGCTGTGCTACTACTTCTTCATCGATGTGTTTGGCACCGGTGCCGGACCGGTAGGGTTCGTCTTACTGACAGCCATACTGGCACTACTGTTACTGCTGTTCAGCGAGATACTGCCCAAGATGTACTCGACAAGCAAGGCACTGCAGTTCTGCCGCTTTGCAGCACCAGGCATCAGCTTCCTACGCACACTGTTCTACCCGTTGTCGGCACTGCTGGTACGCTCGCTGTCGTCGTTGCACAAGTATCGTACTCCGAAGCCACGCAACATCTCCGTCGACGAGCTGTCGCAAGCACTCGAGATGACCGACCAAAAAGACATATCCAACGAGAGCAATATCCTCAAAGGCATAATACGCTTCGGAGGTGAGACGGCACAGGAGGTCATGACCTCACGCATGGATGTCGTGGCACTCGACATACGCACGCCGTTCAAGGAGGTGCTGAAGTGCGTCACAGACAATGTCTACTCGCGCATTCCGGTCTATCAGGGTTCGATGGACACCATAAAGGGCGTGCTCTACATCAAGGACCTGCTGCCGCACATCAGCAAGGGCGACAACTTCAGATGGCAGACGCTGGTACGACCGGCCTATTTCGTGCCCGAGACGAAGATGATCGACGATTTGCTGCGTGAGTTCCAGGCCAATAAGGTACACATTGCCATAGTTGTCGATGAGTTCGGAGGCACATCGGGAATAGTGACAATGGAGGACATCATCGAGGAGATTGTAGGTGAGATTCACGACGAGTACGACGACGACGAACACACGTCAGTGAAGCTTGACGACAACAACTGGATATTCCAGGCAAAGACACTGCTCACCGACTTCTACAAGGAGACTGGTCTTGACGACACGACTTTCGACGATGTAGCTGGTGAGGCAGATACCATCAGCGGTCTGCTGCTCGAGATCAAGGGTGACTTCCCTGCACTCCACGAGAAGCTGACCTGCAAGAACTACCGCTTTGAGGTGCTTGCACTCGACAACCGCCGCATACTGAAGGTGAAGTTCACCATACTTCCACCGGAAGAGGTTGCGCCGTCAGGCGACGGGCATGACAGAGACTGACAGAATTCCATAACAAACCTTACAACACATGCCTTTAGCCTATAAGGAAGAATGCGAGCATGGCGTTTGGGGCATCTGGAAGATGGATGAGGAGACCGACGCGGACTTCGAGCCTATGCTCGACGCATCACTCGTCTCCGGCATAAGGCAACAGTTTCCCAACAGTCCGCACCGCCGCACGGAGAGACTGTGCACAAGGGCACTACTGAAGCACCTCATCGGTCTCACTGGTGTGGACTACCATCCTTCGGGCAGTCCTTTCCTGATTGGCGACAGCCGTCACATCAGCATCTCACACACGAAAGGCTATGCCGCAGTAATCATATCGACAGAACAGACAGGCATAGACATCGAACACTACAGCGACCGCATAGCGAGAGTAGCCCCGCGCTTTATGCGTAGCGACGAGCAAGCCCTGCCCTATCTCGGCACTGACATCTGGAGCCTGCTGCTCCACTGGTCGGCAAAGGAGACACTGTATAAGTTCCTCGACACCGAAGGCACCGACCTGAGGGAACATCTGCGCATCTACCCATTCGTTCCACAACCACACGGCACCATGCAGGCTCAGGAATTCAGAACGCCACAATGCCAGACGCTGCGCATCAGCTACCACATACTTCCAGACGCCGTCCTTACCATGATTGTCTGACCGCCCAGCAGCACAATCCAAGTCTTATATTTGCGATGGCACTTTCAAACGTTTGCGATGCCACTTTCTTATATAAGACTTTGCCATTTCATATATAAGCGTTGGGACGGGGCTTTAATGGTCGAATGGGCAAGGCAGATTTAAGCGAATAATAAGGGACTGCAACGTCAGGCCTATGCCTATATATGTCAACGCAAACATACTTGCTCCACAAAGCCAGTAGCACTTACTTGGCCAAGTAAGTGCTACTGGCTTTTTTTTGAGGACAGTGCCGCTCAAAAAGTCGGACAGCTTCTTGCTTTGTCCGTTTTTCATTATCTTTGTCCGGAG
>CAVHJI010000102.1:0-6903 GCA_963636255.1 Bacteroidaceae bacterium
GCGATAGGTAGTTGCCTTTCCGGTGATGTAGCCGAAGAGCTTCAGCATCTGCTGATCGCCAATGTTGGCAAAGTCTTCCGGATGGAACTGCACAGCAAGGATGGGACGATAGGGGTCTTCGATGGCTTCAGGTATGCTGTCGGGCGACCATGCTGTGACTGTCAGTTCGGGAGCAACGTCCTTGATGGCCTGATGATGGCGACTGTTGACTTGCAGTGTGCTCTGTCCAAGCACAGATGCCATGGTGCTTCCAGGCACGATGCTCACACTGTGGGCAATGACTGTCTGTCCGCCACCTACCATGTGCCGTTGGTCTGACGGATGTTGTGTAGGCAAGTCCTGATAGAGCGTGCCTCCCATGGCGACATTGATGAGTTGCAGTCCGCGGCAGATACCAAGCACTGGCATGGCACGGTCTTTTGCCAACTTCATCAGTGTGAGTTCGAACACGTCGCGCTCGCTGTCATGCCGACCCGACAGTGTGTCGCCGGTAACACCGTAATACTCTGCATCGATGTCCTCACCGCCAGTCAGCACCAGTGCATCGATGTGACTGATTATCTGGCGCAGTTCATCTGTGCTTGTGGTTACGGGGATGAGATACGGCACACCGCCTGCCTGCTCCACGCTGTGTGCGTAGGCCAGCTTCAGGTTGGTGTAGTTGTTTCCCTGTTGCATTGCTATGCCAATCACGGGCTTGCTGTAGACTGACGGAACAGCGGTGCTGTCAATCTGTGTGTACAATGTTGCCAACGAATTTGCCATGTCGGAGTAGGGTGTGCTGCGACGCTGTGCGTGCGTGAATGTGCATGCAGCGCAGAGTGCAACGGTAGCGACGAATGTTCTTTTCATACTTTGTCTTTGTATTGTTTAGTCGCAGACAAAGGTATGCGTTTTTATGCTACAGTGTTATGCACATTGTAATGAAAAAAGAATGTTTGCCTGAAAAAGTGTCATTCTGCAGCGTCGTTGCCCGTCACATTGAACAATACGAACTCGCTGCTGGTGCCTATGCGGAACTTACCGCCCCAAAGTCCGATGCCGGAGCTGACGTAGATATTTGTCTCTCCCTTCTTGATGTATCCGTAAGAGCGCTCGTAGAGTGAACCGGTTATGAGGTTGACGGGGAATACTTGTCCGTTGTGCGTGTGTCCGGAGAACTGCAGGTCGATGCCTTCATTCTGTGCTTCCTCAAGTTGGTAAGGCTGATGGTCGAGCAGAATCATGGGCTTGCTCTTGTCCAGACCACTGACAATATCACTGAGGCTCTTGCGCTTGGGGTTGGTGCGGTCGTCACGCCCGATGACGTAGAAACGGTTGTCGACCAGCACGGCTGTGTCTTTCAGCAATGTTATGCCCGACAGCTCAATGAACTCCGCCGACTGCTTCACACCGGCATAGTAGTCGTGGTTGCCTAAGCAGGCGTAGACCCCCAGTGGCGCCTCTATGCGCCTGAGCTCCTCATATACCTTGTCCTCCATGTCAGGACGTGTGTCGCTGTCAATGATGTCTCCGGCAATGAGCACCATGTCGGGCTTCTTCTTGTTGATCATATCTACCCATTTGGCGGCTTCGTCGCGTCCGATGGTGTAGCCGAGATGCAGGTCGGAGATGCCGACGATGCGCAGCGGCCGTCCCATAGGTTTGTCGATGTTCACATCAAGCATCACCTTCTTCTTGTGGTGATAGTTGGTGTTGCCGTAGGTGAAGATGCCGATGATCAGCAGTGCGATGCCCAAAGTACCATATATATTATGGTGGAACCACGGACGTGTTGCCGGAGCTAACAGGCGCACTATGTCAACGACAACGAATGTCATAAACACATAAAGCAGGATGAAGATGCACGATGTCCCCACGGTCTCTATCAGTCGCATAGTGCTTGTAGAAGCATTGTCGCCCATGCCGAACCCGAAGAACATTAGTGTTAGTGGCAACAGGAGGAGAACTGTGATGATTGTTTTGGCAATCTTGCCGAGGGGAAGTATTGCCCAGATGTGCCAGTAGACGTATGCAACGGCAAGCAGCATTATGACCATGGGCAGAAGGAACATTATTCTTGACATATAACTTTCGTATGGTTGTTAACTCTCCTAGCGCTGTGTGCTTTTTAGGGCGACAAAAGTAAGAGAACCTTTTGGCAAGTAAACTCGAATTGTTATAAAAACGAAAATTACGTTATAAAGACGAATAATGTCGCGAGGATTTGCTTCTTAGGGAATAATGCCATATCTTTACGGAACACAGAATAGTTCTATTAACACTTTAAAGCATTATGGTCATGAAAAAGGAAACAATTGGCGAGAACGCAGGTGTTGTCTGGAGGATGCTGCTCTATAAGGGTAGCCGCGCCACGATGGAGGAGATTATGGACTCGACAGGACTGAATGCACTCGATGCTTCGGCTGCTATAGGTTGGCTGGCACGCGAGGACAAGGTGCAGTTCTTCCATGAGAATGAGGAGGACTATTTCGACATAGCGCGCGAAATGTACTACTGACGCACACACGTCAGACACACAACAACAAGTGCAGCCTGAACCTATCGAAGGTCCAGGCTGCACTGTTTTAATAAGCGTCTTGCGTTTTACGTTATGTGGTTGCTATAACATAACACATGACACGTTTACTTCTCTATAGGTATGATTGTAGCGTCATCCATGAAGCTGGTGATGGGCTTCGCCTCATACTGGATGCACATCATCACCATCTCGCTGTTGCCAGTATTGCGCAGAGCACGCACTCCAGCTGGAGACACACGGATGATGCTTCCTTCGCTCACCTTGTTCTTTTCACCGTCAACCTCATACTCGCCTTCACCGGAGATGATGACATAGAGTTCCTCGTGCGTCTTGTGCGAGTGCAGGAAAGGAGCATCTTCGCCAGCTGCCAGTCGTTGGAGCGAAGCCTCTGCGCCTGTCAAACCAAGTTCTTCACCTAAGAAAATCTTACCGTTCACATTTGCCCAACCATTCAGGTTTTTGATTGCATAATTTGCCATACTTGTCTGTTGTTTTTTTTGTTATAACTGTTAGTCATGATTGTTTCTCTTCAGCAAAGGTACGCACGCACATGCCGCGAGTCAAGTAGGCACAAATATGTCTGTTGGTTACCACGAGGTTAGCATCCGTTCTGTCAGCCGCTTACAATCCGAGGCTTAACACTCTTTTATGTTTTACGTGTTACGCGTTATGTGATTATCACTCAACGCCAGCACGTATACACATAACACCCCAATTGCACCGACACCTTGAAGGAAAAAGCTGACGGCCATTCATTATATATTGTAGGGAAACGCTATCTTTGCCCAACCTTAGACACACGAGGTGCACACACAACAGTCCTATTTTGACCATACACGAATGAAGAAGATATTCAGCAGACTATACCTGATTCTTGCGCTCACTGCGGCTACAGCACTGCAGACTGCCGCACAGGAGAATCAGACATACATCACTCACACCATAGAGAAAGGTCAGAGCCTTTACTCCATATCCCACATGTACGGCGTCACCATCGACGACATCGTGCGCCTCAATCCCGGCAGCGATAAGGTCATAGTCAACGGACGCACGTTGAAGATTCCTGTGAAGGGGCAGACGCAACAGGGCACAGCAGTAACCAGTGGCACACAGCAAGAGGCATCGGGCACGTTCCATACCATAGTGGCAGGAGAGACGCTCTATCGTCTCACGCAGACCTATCATGTCACGGCGAAAGCTCTCTGTGATGCCAATCCAGGATTGAGCGCACAGAACTTCCGTGCAGGACAGGTCATCTTCATACCTGCATCAGATGGTGCGGAGACCGCTACCGTCACACAGCCGGCAGAGCAGCAGACAGCGACACAGCAGCCAACAGGCATACGTCCTGCCGTGCAGCCAGCTTGCCGTGACATGCACAAGGTGAAGCGCAAGGAGACAGTCTACAGCATTGCACGCCAGTATGGCATCACCGAGCAGGAACTCGTGGCAGCCAATCCCGAGATAAAGGATATGAACAAGCTGAAGCGCGGCTCGTTCCTCTGCATCCCTTATACCAAGACCGAGACACAGACGCAGGCAGCAACTGCACCCCAACAGGCACCGACAAACGAGGAACTGTTCAGTGAGAGTCGCAGTCAGGCAAAAGATATAAAGGTGGTGAAGGCGGCAGTCATTCTGCCATTCACCTCGTCACAACCCGGTAGTAGCGAGCGCGACCGTATGGTTGAATACTATCAGGGACTATTGCTTGCTGTCGACAGTCTGAAGCGGCAGGGCGTGTCAATGGACATCTATGCTTACGACTCGGGCACTACGGAGACATCCGTGCAGCAGGTTCTTGGCAAGAATGAGATGCGCAATATGGACGTCATCTTCGGTCCGCTACATGCCTCGCAGATAAAGCCCATGGCGGAATTTGCCCATCAGAACAACATACGACTGGTCATTCCGTTCACCTCGCGCGACAACACCGTCTACCGCAATCCGCAGATCTATCAGGTCAACACACCGCAGTCGTACCTCTACTCCGAGGTCTACGACCACTTCTTGCGTCAGTTCAGCAATGCCAACGTCATCTTTATCGAAGCCACCAAGGACGTCGACTCCAAGGCTGACTTCATAAAAGGACTGCGCGAGAAACTGTCTGCCAATGCCGTTGCCATGACGACCGTAAAGGAGACAGCCACGGCAGAGCAGTATAAGGCAACACTGAAGCGCGGCGTGCCCAACGTCTTCATCCCGACATCGGGCGGCGACGACGTGCTGATAAAGGCAGTGCCGCAACTGACGATAATGGCGAACGACTCGCTGTTCGACCATGAGGTGCACCTCTTTGGCTATCCCGAGTGGCAGACCTATACTAAAGACTTCCTGACTCAGTTCTTCAAGCTAGACACCTACTTCTACACATCGTTCTACACCAACAACCTGCTCGCTGCACCCAAACAGTTCGCAGTGAAGTTCCGTCAGTGGTACGGCAAGGACATGGCCGACCGCTATCCCAAGTACGGCATGCTGGGCTTCGATACCGGTTACTTCTTCCTCAATGGACTGTCGCGTTATGGTTCTGCACTCGAGGACAATGTCGGACGCCTCAATCCTGTGCCCATGCAGACGGGCTTCAAGTTCCAGCGCGTCAACAACTGGGGCGGATTCGTCAACAAGAAGGTGTTCTTCGTGCGCTTCAGCAAGAACTACGAGATTATTAAAATGGACTTCGACTGACCATGACTCACTCTGAACCCAAGCATGCACTGATACGCCGACGTCTGGCAGCAGCCATTGTGGCTGTTGCTGCACTCCTGCTGTTGCCATCCGTTGCCTCCGCACAGGTGGACCAGCTGCAGAACAACCTCTCTGTCGGCATCAATGCGGGCATGAACATGAACAGCGTCAGCTTCTCGCCCTCTGTGCGTCAGAACAGCAAGAAGGACTTCACCGCCGGAGTGTCTGTGCGCTACATATCCGAGAAATACTTCGGTATGACCTGCGGTGTACTTATGGAAGTCAACTACTCGCGCCGCGGATGGTCCGAGCACTACGACGACTACCCCGACGTGTCCTACCAACGAACCATGAACTACGTCGAAGTACCCTTCCTGGCACACTTGGCCTTCGGAAAGAAAGCAGTGCAGTTCTTCCTGCATGCCGGACCGCAGATAGGCTTCTTCCTTGGCGACAGCTACACCATTGGTGGTGACTGGAGTGAGCTGACACTGCAGCAGACGCAACACACCGAAGAGATAAAGAAGAACTTCGACTACGGCATCGCTGGAGGTGCAGGTCTGGAACTCAACAGTGGCATCGGCCACTTCCTGCTCGAAGGACGCTACTACTACGCCCTGTCCGACTTCTTCGGCAATGACAAGAAGGAAGTCTTCGGACGCTCAGCACACGGCGGAATCACCGTGAAGCTGACCTACCTGTTCGACCTTACGAAATAGTAGAAACGCGACAACGACATACATATTAACCTTAAAACATAAAGAAAGACAAACAAAGATGAAAGCAATGTGCATATCACAGCCCTGGGCATCACTTGTATGCGCCGGACTCGAAGACGTTATAAACCGTCCGTGGAAACCCAAGGAGAACCCCGGACGCATGCTCATCGTAGCACTGAACGTTGAAATTCCCCAGAACTATGCCGACCTGTTGCCAGCTTGCTGGACCTATCGCATCGACAACTACATCGCCATGAACCAGATGCCAGCCATCGACAGCCTGCCACATAACGTCATCCTTGGCTACGTCGACGTCGAAGGCTTTACCGAAAAGGAAGAATCCATTTGGAGCCTGCCCGACTGCTGGGGATGGAAGCTTAAGAACGCACATCTGTTCAAGAACCCCATACCGTGCGACAAGGAGAACGAGTTCCTCATCGATATCGACGACATCGATGCCGACAACCTACCCGAGACCATCGACATACTGCAGCCCGCTGCCGACGGTGACGAACTCGTCATGCCGCTCAGCCGCAAGAAGTTCGACAGCCTTATCGACGGCAACAAAGATCTCGACCTCAACGTCTACGAAGACAACCGCGACTTCTTCACCACCTATGCAGGCAAGATTTGGAACCCGCGTCAGTTCAAGACACTTCGTGCCATTGCTCCCGACGGCACCACAGCATGCTACCGGATAGACAACGTGCAGCTCGTGCTTGAGCGTGACGACAACCAATACCCGCTGAAGATTGAGAAACGGCAAGGGTGGGAATACCTCTACTACGTCATCTACACTCTCGGCGAAAAGCTCTGAGAGAGACACTGATCATATCACAAGGTCACAACCCCCTAAAAGCACGTGCTTTTAGGGGCTTCCTACAATGAAGAGATTCTGTCTTCTGCGCCTAAAGGATTTTTCCCGTTATTTGCCACTGCTTGTCAGTAAAGTTAGTTGAATATAGTTCCGTAACC
>CAVHJI010000103.1:0-6845 GCA_963636255.1 Bacteroidaceae bacterium
AGCTGCGACAGTGCCTTTATGGTAAGCTCCTTGCCTGTGCCGACGTTGATGTGGCAGTTGCGTATTTCGCCGAGCGACGGAATAGCCCCTCCGCGTCCTTCGGAGTTGTTGCGGTTGACCTCGCCGTCGGCTTTCACGCCATAGAACACGCTGGAGTATTTCTCCACGCCAATGATGTCGGAGAAGTCCACATTCAGCAGCACGTGTACGGAGGCATCTGCCATGTCCTCGCTCCACAGAAATTCGCGCAGCGGACTGCCGTCGCCCCACAGTGTCACCTTGTTGTCCTCGATGCCGTAGAACGCCAGTGCTTTCAGAATGCGCTCCTTGTCGCTGCTGCCGCTGACGTTGTCTGTGCCCACAATCTCTTGCAGTTTTGCCGGTGGATTTATCGGACGCTTGTCCATGTCAGTGCGTATGGCATCCCAGTTGCCTTCATGGATCAGCTTCGCCAGATAGACCTTGCGCATCATGGCGGGCAGCACGTGGCTGTTCTCGAGATGGAAGTTGTCGTTCGGTCCGTACAGGTTGGTGGGCATCACGGCTATGTAGTTCGTGCCATACTGCAGGTTGTAGCTCTCGCACATCTTCAGTCCGGCAATCTTCGCAATGGCATATTCCTCGTTGGTGTATTCCAGCGGCGACGTCAGCAGTGCGTCTTCCTTCATGGGCTGTGGCGCATTCTTGGGATAGATGCACGTGGAGCCGAGAAACAGCAGCTTCTTGACGTGGTGCAGATATGCCTGCTCGATGACGTTGCACTGAATCTTCATGTTCTGCATTATGAAGTCGGCGCGGTAGAGCGAGTTCGCCATTATGCCGCCCACAAACGCTGCTGCCAGCACCACGGCATCGGGCTGCTCCTGGTCGAAGAATTCCTTCACGGCAATCTGACTGGTCAGGTCCAGCTCCTTGTGGCTGCGTCCCACCAGATTGTTGTAGCCTCTCTTGCGGAGGTTGTTCCAAATCGCCGACCCCACCAGTCCATGGTGGCCGGCAACGTATATTTTAGAGTCTTTTGCCAACATATCCTTCACTCCGCCATTTGGGCTTTCATGTACAGCTTGCGTGCAAACTTCATGTCATGCTCGACCATAATTTTCACCAACTGCTGGAATGTGGTCTTGCGCGGATTCCATCCCAACACCTTCTTTGCCTTCGTCGGGTCGCCGAGCAGCTGCTCCACTTCGGCTGGACGGAAGTATTTCGGGTCGACCTCGACAAGCGTCTTGCCGGTCTTTGTGTCGATGCCTTTCTCGTCAACGCCCTTGCCTTCCCAGCGCAGCTCTATGCCTGCTTCCTTGAATGCCAGCGTGCAGAAGTCGCGCACGGTGTGGTATTCGCCTGTGGCAATCACGAAGTCGTCGGGTTCCGGCTGCTGCAGGATGAGCCACATGCACTCTACGTAGTCCTTGGCGTAGCCCCAGTCGCGCAGTGAGTTCAGATTGCCCAGATAGAGCTTGTCCTGATAGCCTTGTGCGATGCGTGCTGCCGCCAGCGTGATCTTGCGTGTCACGAAGGTCTCGCCGCGTCGCTCGCTCTCATGGTTGAAGAGGATGCCGTTGCAGCAGTACATGCCGTAGCTCTCGCGGTAGTTCTTCATTATCCAGTAGCCGTACATCTTGGCAACGGCATAGGGCGAACGCGGATAAAACGGTGTGGTCTCCTTCTGCGGCACTTCCTGCACCTTGCCAAACAGCTCCGATGTCGATGCCTGATAGATGCGGCAGGTCTTGTCCAGTCCGCAGATACGCACAGCCTCAAGCAGGCGCAGCACTCCGACGGCGTCGGTATCGGCAGTGAACTCGGGCACGTCGAACGACACCTTGACGTGGCTCTGTGCTGCCAGATTATAGATCTCCGTGGGGCGTATCTCACTGATGATGCGCACCAGCGACGAGGAGTCGGTCATGTCGCCCCAGTGCAGGTTGATGAGCCGCTTGTTCTTCATGTCGCGTACCCATTCGTCAAGATAGAGGTGCTCGATGCGTCCTGTGTTGAATGATGACGAGCGGCGCATTATGCCGTGAATCTCATATCCCTTCTCCAGCAGGAACTCGGCGAGGTATGAGCCGTCCTGACCTGTTATTCCGGTAATGAGTGCTACTTTTCGTTCCATAGTCTCTTATGTCTGTCTGTGTGTGTTGTTTTACTTCTGTTTCTGTCTTTTTCAGCAATCAGTCTCTGCAGAATATGTCGCGCGTATAGACCTTGTCTTTCACGTCGTCCAGGCAGCGGTCGTAGCGGTTGGCTATGATTGCCTGTGAGCGGCGCTTGAATTCGTCGATGCTGTTCACCACCTCGCTGCCGAAGAATGTCGAGCCGTCGGGTAGGGTGGGTTCGTAGATAATCACTTCTGCGCCCTTCGCCTTGACGCGCTTCATGATGCCCTGTATGGAGCTCTGGCGGAAGTTGTCACTGTTGGACTTCATGGTCAGGCGGAACACGCCGATGACGCACTGCTTCTCGCTGTCGGGGCTGTACTGGCTGTTTTCGCTGTAGTAGCCTGCAATGGTCAGCACGCGGTCGGCGATGAAGTCCTTGCGTGTGCGGTTGCTCTCAACAATGGCCTGTATCAGGTTCTCAGGCACGTCGGCATAGTTTGCCAGCAGCTGTTTCGTGTCCTTCGGCAGACAGTAGCCGCCGTAGCCGAACGACGGGTTATTGTAGAACGCTCCGATGCGCGGGTCCAGGCACACGCCGTCGATGATCGACCTCGTGTCCAGTCCCTTCAGCTCGGCGTAGGTGTCGAGCTCGTTGAAGTAGCTCACGCGCAGTGCCAGGTATGTGTTGGCAAACAGCTTCACTGCCTCTGCCTCGGTGAAGCCCATGAACAGTGTGTCGATGTCCTGCTTGACGGCACCCTCCTGCAGCAGTGCGGCGAAGGTGCGTGCAGCCTCCATGAGATGTGCGTCGTCGGGGTCGGTGCCCACGATTATGCGGCTGGGGTAGAGGTTGTCGTAGAGTGCACGGCTCTCGCGCAGAAACTCCGGCGAGAACAGTATGTTCCTGTTTCCCGTCTTGCGGCGCAGGCTCTCGGTGTATCCCACGGGGATGGTCGACTTGATGACGATGATGGCGTCGGCGTTATACTGCATCACCGTGTCCACTACCGTCTCCACCGCCGAGGTGTCGAAGAAGTTCTTCTTGCTGTCGTAGTTGGTAGGCGCAGCCACCACCACGATGTCGGCATCGGTGTAGCCCTCCTTGGCGTCGAGCGTGGCCCTCAGGTGCAGAGGCTTGGTCTGCAGATATTCCGTTATCTCCTTGTCCTCGATGGGCGATATGCGGTTGTTTATCTTCTCCACCTTTTCCGGCACGATGTCCACTGCCGTAACCTCATGATGCTGGCTCAGCAGTGTGGCGATGCTCAGTCCCACATAGCCCGTACCGGCAACTGCAATCCTGATGTCTTTCTTCATATGTATATTTCAGCCTCTCGCTCTTCGGTTCTAAGATTTCTCTTTTTTTTATTTGTCCAGTTCTGCTAGCCGTTCCAGCAGTGCCTCGCCACGCAGTCCGCGTGCCACGATGTTGCCGTCCTGGTCAATCAGCACAGTGTGCGGAATGGAGTTCACGGCATATGTGTCGGCAGCAGCGCTGTCCCAATACTTCAGGTCGGACATCTGCGGCCATGTGATGCCAAGCTCACTGATGCCCTTCTTCCAGTCCTCGGCGTTGCGGTCAAGCGACACGCCCACAATCTGGAATCCCTTGTTCTTGTACTGTGCGTAAGCCTTCACCAGTGTCGGCATCTCCTGCCTGCAGGGACCGCACCAGCTTGCCCAGAAGTCCACCAGCAGCAGCTTGCTCTTGCCGACGTAGTCGCTCAGCTTCACGTCGTTGCCGTCGGGGTCCTGCATCTGTATGTCGGCATATTTCTGTCCCACAGCCGTGGCTTTCTTCTTCTCGACATAAGCCTTGATGCTTGCCACGCTGGCATCGCTGAAGAAACGTTCCGGAATGAGATTGGTGATTTCTTCCAGCTGGTCATCGTCCATATAGTAGTAGCTCTGCTTCAGCAGGTAAATGCCGGCTTCGTTGCTGATGTTGTTGCGGCATCCGTCAATCAGTGCGTTGCTCATCTCGTTGTCCAGAGCCTCCACCTGCTTCTCCAGGCTGTCGCGCTGTGCCTCGCTCAGCGACTCGTCGCTCAGGCTGTTGTAGGCTTTCGCTTCGTCTGCCTGGATTGTCGTGAGGCGGTCGCGCACTGCCTGATAGGCATCGTTGTTTGGCGTGCCTTTTGCTGATGGATTCACGGCGTTCAGGTCGATGCTGATGTTGCCGTTCTCGAGGAAGAAGTCGATGCCGCTGTTGTTGTCGTCGATGTCGGAGTAGACGATGTAGCGCACTACGGCAGAGTCCTGCACGCCGTCAAAACTGAAGCTGCCGTTCTTTATGGTCGTGGCTGCAATCCTTACCATCTGTCTGTTCTCGCGCTTCTGCAAGAACACCGAGTCTCCGTCCTGCGAGCCTTCCACGGTACCTTTAATGGTGTAGCCGTTTCCTCCGCCGCATGCTGTCAGCATGGCTGCTGCCATCAAGTAAAGCACTTTTCTCATAGCGATGATGATGTGTGTGTTGTTGTGTGTGTATGTGTGTTATAGAAAAACAGAGGAAGCCCCATGCGCATATATACCTGTGCGACGAGGCTTCCCTTAGAGGTTTTAATAGACCTTGTGTGTCGTCTTTATTCTGCCGGAGCCTCCTGAGGAGCTTCGGTTGCTTCGGCTGCCGGAGCCTCTGCTGCTGCGGCTGCTTCTGCTGCAGCTGCTGCCTTTGCTGCTTCCTCAGCTGCCTTGGCTGCTGCCTCGGCTGCCTTCTTCTCGGCGAGTTCCTTAGCCTTGGTCTCGTTTATCTTCTTCTCTGCTTCCAGACGGTCGTTCAGGACTTTCTTCTTTGCGCTTGTGTTCTTGTCCTTCAGTGCCTGCAGCTTGCTGGCCTTCTCTGCCTTCCAAGCCTCAAATTTCTTCTCAGCCTCAGCCTCGTCGAATGCGCCCTTAGCCACACCGCCTTCGAGGTGCTTCTTCAGGTACACACCCTCATGCGACAGAATGTTGCGCACGGTGTCTGTTGGCTGCGCACCGGTCTTTACCCAGTAGAGGGCGCGGTCAAAATTGAGGTCTACTGTCGAAGGATTGGTGTTGGGGTTGTAAGTACCAATTCTTTCGATAAAGCGTCCATCACGTGGAGCTTTCGAGTCTGCAATGACGATGGTGAAGAAGGCGTAGCCTTTGTGACCGTGTCTCTGCAATCTGATTTTTGTTGCCATAAATCTTTAATCTGTTACGTTTTTAGTAGATTTTACTTTTTGCTAACTCGTAGCGGTGGCAAAGATAGCCATATTTCTCTGATCTGCAATCGTCTGCCGCTCTTTTTTTTAGGCGGAATTTTTGTGGAACCGCTTAGGAGTACTTGCGCGGATAGCGCAGCAGTATCGCCATGAGTGCGCAGACGCCGGTCAGTATGGGGTAGTACAGATTGCCGATGATGCTCACCGGTGAGATTCCAGCCAGTCCGCTCGCCATCAGCATCTGTGCGCCGTAGGGTATCAGTCCCTGCACCGTGCACGAGAGGGTGTCCAGGATGCTTGCCGTCTTCCGTCGGTCCAGATGGAAGCGTTCTGTTATCTGTCGTGCAATGCCGCCAGTGGTCACGATGGCGATGGTGTTGTTTGCCGTGCACAGGTTGGCGACGCTCACCAGTGCGGCTATGCACAGTTCCGCACCGCGCTTGCCGTGTACGCGTCGCGTCAGCTTCCGCATCACGAAGTTGATGCCGCCGTTCCAGCGTATCAGCTCCAGCATGCCTCCTGCCAGCAGCGTCACTATTATCAGCTCGCTCATGCCCATGATGCCTGTCCCCATCGATGCCACCCAGTCGAATATCGGCATGCCGCACAGCGCTCCCACCAGTCCTGTTGCCATGATGCCTATGAAGAGCACCAGCATCACGTTCATGCCACTGATGGCGAGCACCAGCACCAGCAGGTAGGGTATCACCTTCAGCCATTCCACGTCGCCCGTATAGGCCGTGGCGTCCATCGACAGCCCTTTCACGATGTATATTGCCAGCACAGCTATGGCTGCCGGCAGCACTATGCGTATGTTCAGCCTGAACTTGTCGCTCATGCGGCAGTCCTGCGTGCGCGTGGCGGCAATGGTTGTGTCGGAGATGAACGACAGGTTGTCGCCGAAGAACGAGCCGCCTACCACCACTGCCGTCATGTACGACAGGTCTATGCCCGTCTTCTGTGCCAGTCCGACCGCCACGGGTGCCAGTGCGGCAATGGTGCCCACGCTTGTGCCTATCGACAGCGAGATGAAGCATGAGGCGACGAAGATGCCCGCCAACAGCAGGTTCGACGGCAGGACCGATAGCGCCAGGTTCACGATGGAGTCGATGGCACCCATGTCCTTCGCGCTCTGTGCAAATGCGCCTGCCATGATGAAGATCCACACCATCAGCAGTATGTTGCCGTTGCTGGCACCGGCAGAGAAGAGCCGGATGCGGTCGTTCAGACTCACGCCGCGCATCGTAGCCACGGCGTAGCACGACGACAGCAGGAATGCCACCGTGATGGGAATCTTGTAGAAGTCGTTCAGAACTATCGACGTCACCAGGTAGAGGCACAGGAACACCGCCAGAGGGCTCAGCGCCATCCAGCCGCCTGCTCTTTCGGGCGTCTCGGTCTTGTATTCGGGTTCAGTCATGTGTGTAAGTTGCGTATGCGTGCCATCCCGTCGTTTCGGGATAGGGCGTGCAAAGTTAAGCAAACTCGTGAACACAACAAAAACACGTACATCATCCAATACTCAAGAGCCCCTCCCCCTAAAGGGAAGGGA
>CAVHJI010000104.1:0-6813 GCA_963636255.1 Bacteroidaceae bacterium
GTTCCACGCCTGCACCTTTCTTTCGGCTTCGCCGGCCTCGGCCTCATACTGCTCCATGGCACGTGCATACGCTGCCTCGGCCTCCTGTTGCTGGCGCATCATCTCCATGGGCGAACCGGTCAAGGTTGCCGCCTTCTTCTTCGGCTGCTTGCGCTTCTTCAGTGTCTCCAGCGCCTTCTGGGCCTGTGCTGACTGGGCGTCCACCACAGCCTGCACCGTCTCCCAGTTCCCTCTGGCCAACTCGCCAAGGGCATCCAGGGCTGTCGCTGCGTCGGCCTCTTCGAACATCGGCTCCTGCGTGTCTTCGTTAACCGGCACACGGCTAAGCGCCGTCTCGCCGCCGGCGGCCTGTTCCACCTCCTGACGCTGGCGCATGGCCTGCCGACGGTTCTCGGCTTCCTCGGCCATCTGCCTGTTGTAGTCCTGCAGCTCGTCCACTTGGCCCTTGGGCAGTTCCACGCCACTCTCGCCACGCATGGCCTCATTGAAGGCACCATGGGCCGACTGGCGTACCTGTTCCTCTGTCAACGGCTGTTCTCCTTCTGCCTCACCATTTTCGTGCGCCGGTGAAGATGGTGCGCCTTCATCAGCGACAGCCTCGCCGCCTTCAGTGCCTGCACCGGCACCTATTCCGGCATTCATGCGCTTGTTCGCCTCCTCGTTAGCTACCTCCAGCAGTCGCTCGCCCGTCTGCTCGTTCAGCCAATCGGGGAAATAGCCCATCTGCTCCAGATACTCCCTCGCACCCAGTCGCCCGGCAAGGTACATGTCCGTAGGCTCCTCCGTACGCAGTGCGTCGTCATACTCTGCCTGCAGACTGGCGTACGCTTCATCGAGCTCCGTCTGCGGGTCAATGGCCTCGCCTACGCTGAAGATCTGGTCGGGGCTCACAAACTTATACTCGCCGGTCTGCGCATCGCACACCACGATGCTCTGGTCGGACTGGCGTACGTCTACGCCCGTGCCGTCCGCGAATGGCACCACGTTACCCTTAACGATGTAGACCTTAGCGTCGTCCACCTTCAGTGTAGCCTGCTGCACCATACCGCTATCCTTGTGCGTATGGCGCTCCACCGTTGCGGCAATGTCCTGGCGCTTGCGCTCCATGGCGTCGTTGGAAGCGTCTTGCACGCCCTCCAGCGCAGCCTTGGCGTTGATATAGTCCAGCACAGCATCCTGCTCATACTCCGTCAGCTCCGGGTTGCCGAACAGTCCCCAGGGGTCTTCATCCAACTCGACCATGCGGCGTTCCGCATCGGTGCCGAAGGCTTCCTCACAGCGTTGGCTTGTCTCCTTCACACGACGAATGATGGCGTCCACGTCGGCTTTCGCCTCGGCATCGCCTTCCTCCACCTTGCCCCAGAGCAGACGGCTCTCGTCATAGATGGTCTCGGCGTTCGCCTCTTCCTCGCTCTTCTCCTTCCGCGGGTTATACAGACGGTCCAGATAGGTACCCACTGCCTCGGCCTCGCGTTCGTCGCGGTCTCCGGGCTGTTTGCGAAGGGCCTCGTCGATGTCAACGCCTTGCTCCTCGGCGATAGCTGCACGAAGGTCTTCCGGGCGCTCCACCTGCACCGTGTTCCGCTTGTCCTCCACGGCCTTGTCGATGTCCTCCACCAGCTTGCCGTAGGTCTCCGCGAGGTCCTTGTCGCCGGCCTTCACCTTCCGGTAGATGTCCATCACAGTCTGCGCGTCACTTCCTGGTGCCACCTCGTCAATGGCAGCCTCCATCACCTTGGCGTCGGCACGTGCATCCATGTAGCGCTCGCCCACATCCACACCGTTCAGCTCTATCTGCCGCTCCAGGGCAGCCTTCTCGCGCTCGGCGGCCGTCGCGTCCTTGCAGTAGCGACGTGTCACCACCTCGCCGTCGCTTGTCACGGCTGTGATCATCACGCCGCCGTCCTCGTCGCGTTCTTCCTCGGTGTAGCCCATGATGGTGCCGGGCTGCAGACGCCGTCCGGTGAGCATGTAGTACACCTTGGCACGCACAGCCTGGCTCACGTCCTTATCCTGCATCAGGCGCTCCACCTCTGCATATCCGTCGAAATCCGGGTTATGGCGCAGATCCTCCACCTCGGCTTCCTGCACGTCGTCGTCGAAGACCACCGTCCGGTCACCGTCGGCAGGGCGTTCCTCGGTCTTCGCTCTGGTCTTCTTGCCCTTTGGCGTCAGCAGCTTCGCAAGTGCCTGATAGTCGTGGTCCCACAGTTCTTCCTGGTCGCTACGCGTGAAGTCAAGGTCTCCGGCGCTGGCATCCATGCGCCTGTCAAGCCGCTCAAAGAAAGACATTCTGTTGTGGTTACGCTCGGCCATCGTCTTCGGCTCGGCGACAGGGCGCAAGCCTGCCAGCACCGCCGGCACCGATTTCACGGCATGGCTCGCCTTGAAGCCCAGCATAGTGAACAGCTGGTCAGTCCAGATGTCCCAACCGCCGCGCTTGTTCGGATCATCATCGGCGAGCTTGGCGTCCTCTGCCCATTCGGGGATGGCGAACACCGTACCTTCCAGCGCTGCCGACACGCCGGTCTCGCCGGCACGCAGTGCCACCTTTCCGGCTGTGTTCGTCGTGGCCTTCACCATCGGGTCCACCACGTTGCCCAACACCGGTGCCACCGTACCTGTCAGTGCGCCCAGCAGCACACCACGTCCGGCTGCCTGCATCACCTCGCCGGCAGACAGCTCCCTGGCGCCAGTCTCTGCATCCATCTCGCCGCCGGCCTTCATCTGCTTCTGCACGTTCTTGGCTGCCTCGAAGGTAGCGAAGTTGCCTGCTCCGGCACCCACACCGGCAGCCAGACGTCCGGCCAGACTGCTGGCCACCATACGTTCTGCCACCTTCTTCTCCATGCCCTTGGCCACGGCCTTGGCGATACCTTTCTGCACGGCCTTGCCGACCACGCCACCGACCACACCGGAGGCGTACACCGTCGGGTCGAGCGCCATGTTGAGGATGGTGCCGGTGAGGTCAGCCACCTTGTGCTCGCTGCCGTAGCGCCCCATGGCGTCGGTGTCGGCTGCACCAAGGTCGTAGTTTCCGGTAAGACCGGACGCAGCAGCCTCGGTCGCCATGTGTGTCGACATCAGCGGTTGCTCGGCCACCTTACGCAGGATAAATTCGCTGGTACTCTTCGGCATGCCCTTCTTCGCCACACGCTCATACAGGCCCCTGTACACCTCCATGCGGGCAGCCTGCTCCGATGCCTGGGCCACACTGCGCCCCTTCAGCTCATCAGGATGTTCGCGGTAATAGGCATTGTACCGGCGAAGCTGCTCATCCTTGAAGCCGCTGTCCATGTTGTCGTAGGCTGTCTGTGCCATACGCTGCAGATCGAAGGTCTTGCGCCGCTTGACCTCGCGGTCCAGGTTCCTCCTGTACTCGTCCGATGTCTGCATCGGCAGGCCGTTGGCGTCGGTGCTCGCAGCGTCGAGGAAGTGCGACAGCAGACTGCCGTGGCTGGCCTTCTCACCTTCCCGGCGCCAGCGCTCGTCGTCGGCCTTGTCCTGTTCCTCGGCAGCCTGCCACACCGCGTCGATGGCCTTGCGCATCGGGGCCTCATAGTCCAGCTGTGCCTGGCGCTGCACATCTTCCTCTTTCTTCGGATCGAGCCCGTTCTCGTGCATGCGGTCGCGGAACTGGTGTGCCAAACGTGCTGTGCGTGCATCGGCCTCGGCGTTGTTCGCCACCTGAAGGTTTGTCGTCAGCGTGCCGTCGGGCAGCATCCATTGCGTCTTGGCGTTCCCGGCATCATCATACACCACACCGTAGGGCTGCGGGCTACGCTCGCTCATCTGGCTCACGTCCTTCGCCTTGGCCGCGCCATTGCCCTTGCCGCTCGTCTCGGCGGCCGTTGCGCCGAGACCAATCACCGGGGTTCTGACGCCGGCCACCTGTGTCGGTGTACCGGCGAGGCGCACACGTGTCTCGCGTGCTCGGCGTGCCTCGCGTCCTTTCTGGGTGTAGGGCTCGAGCATGCGACCGATGTGACGGCCTTCCTGCACGGTCTGTTGGACCGTCTGCCCCAACTGCCATGCCGCTGCGCCCATTGCCACGCGTTCGGCCTCCGTCATCGGCGTGCCCTGCTGGCGCTTCTGTGCCGGCTTCTGCGCTGGAGCTGTGGTGGTCGCTGCAGGCTTCTGGGGCTGCTGTACGGCCTGCCCCTCACCGCCTCGTGCCCTCGACGTCGTGTCGTTCACCGGCTCAAATAGCGTTGAGTAAAAATGCTCATAGCTGTCGGGCACGTCGTAGTCGTTCTCCTTCAGTGCGCTGTACAAGGCGCGACGACTGTTCGCACCGTTCTGGCCCGCCTCTGTCAGCGTGCGCTCAAAGCTGTCGTAGTTCTCGGGCACGTCATAATCGCCCGCCTTCAGCCCTTTATATAGGGTGTAAAGAGGTTTCTCGTTTCCCATGTGTATATTTTATTCAATTATTTCCAGACTACTCCTGTTTTTTTCTTCTCACTCGCCTTCTTCTTGCTTGGTTTCTTTCCGTCCGCCGCTTTCTGCTTGGCTCGGTCGCTTGCAGGTATAACACGCTTGGGATAACCACCCTTTTTGGTGGTTGTCGAAGACGAGCGTCCATTGATCTCGCTATCAGTCGTTCGCGTTGAGGTGACATCGGTCTCTTCGTACGTGCCGTGCTGACGTGCGAAAGCATCTGCGGCCTCTTTAGTGCGGAACTTGTGTTCCCTGCCATTCTCGTCCCATGCGCTAAACTCGTTGTTGTTGGAGCGATTGTGTGCTGCCGCCGCCGCATACGAGTTGGCTGCCGATGCTCGGTGCGCACCTGCAGCAGCCCTCTGTGCCGTGCCGCGTGCCTTCTCCGTTGCCACCTTTGCCTTCTGGAGCTCGTCGGCATAGTCGGCTGCAGCCTTAGCCGCAATAGCCTTCTGTGCAGCGGTCTTCGCGTCCTCCTCGGCTTTTTTGATTGCGATGGGCTGCAGAGCCCGTTTCCAGCCATGTGCTTCCTGGTCGCGTTCTGCCTTCTCCCTCGCCAGGCGCTGGGCCTCTCGCTGTGCCTCCACCTCGCGCAGCGTCTTCGCGCGCTGGTTCTGCAAGTCGCCGATCTTAAGCGAGTAGTTGAGGTATGTATCTCCGTTGGCCTCGCGTTCTGCCTTCTCCTTGGCCAGGCGCCGCTCCAGCGGTGTCTGTTGGCTCATCGTCTGGTGGTTGTACGAGTTCGGTGCGCCCTTCGTGGTGAAGTACAGGTTACTAAGGGACATCAGGCCGTCACCCACTGCCGCCCATATCTTCTGCGACCGCTCCTTCCGTTCGCGCTGGGCCCGCTGCTCATCCGTTTCCGGCTTCTGCTTCGCGGCGGCCTCCCGGAGCAGTCTTATCTGTTCGTCCATGCCCATCACGGCATCATGGTCGTTCTGGACCTTCGCACCTGCTGCATCAGCCTTGGTGCCGGCATCGTCTGCTGCCGGCGCCGTCACAACATCGTCCCTGTGCTGGATGGCCCATTCCTGCGAGCCCTTCTCCGGCACATATTGCTCGGTGCCCGGTGCCGCTTCCGCGGGTGTCTGGGCACCGGTATGCTGTGGAATATCGTTCTTTGTCATACGTATATATAATAGGTGTTAGAATGGCATGCTGGCAGCCGCCTGGCCGACGCCCTGCACCGCCTGGCTTATGGCCTGCGACTTCTGCATCGTCAAGTCGTTGAGCTGCTTCTGGTAGTTCTGCTCGTTCTGTTGATAGGTCTGCTCAATCTGGTCCTTGCGTTTGTCTGCGTTTACGGCAATGTTCGACACTGCATCAGTCAATGCCTGGTTGTTCGCAGCCTTGGCCGCTGCTGTGCTCTCCTCGGTGCCGCCCATGACAGCAGCACTGCCGGCCGCCTGGCGGTTCCGGTTCCGGATGCTCTCCTCCGTCTTTGTCAGCAGAGCCTGCGCATCTGCTCTCTGCGTCGCGTCCTCGTTGTAGCGCTGGTCATACCAATTTTGGTTCTTCTCGCGCTGCGCCTCTATACTTTTTCGCATCTGGCTGACAGCCTTTGCTGCCGATATGCCGCCGTACACACTGCCGGCTGCACCTACTATACTACCGAATAGTCCCATATAGTTATATGTTTAGCAATACTTATTATTTTCGCGTAAAGTTAGTATAGTAACTTTGCAGCGTTACTTTATCTTTTGTGTCACGTTGAAAACACGATAGGACCATGAAGGGAATGAAGACAGGCGGGCGTCAGAAAGGCACGCCCAACAAAGAAGAGAGCCCCATCACCGTGGCCCTCCGCCGGCACTCCATGGAGTATTTTACGCCGGACGAGGCGCTGGGCGGGCGCTCACAGTTCGACCTCGACATCGAGCAAATGACGCCAGAGGATCGGGCACAGGCAGAGATACGCATCGTTGAATTCCACACGCCCAGAAAGAAGGCTGTCGACGTGCAGAGCAATGTCTCCGTCAACGTCACGATCGAAGACACACTGCGTCACCTGTGCGGTGGCGAGCTCGTCGACGACGAAGACGACGAATGACCGGACGCTTCAAAGGAATGTCCAAGATGCGTCTAAGATATGTCTAAGATATGCGGACGACTACAGGGATAATCCCGTCGTCTATCGCGTCTACTTATAGACAGACATCAGTTGTGCAAAGCTTCAAATTCATAGCCCTCGGCGGAGGGTTGTCCCCAAACCTTTTGGCCCCGTCAGTCGCGATGACTGGCGGGGTTATTTTTTGCCATTTTGAAGGGGTAAAATGCTAATTAAAAAAGGGTACCCTTTCCATTTTTTGCACATTTTTGTGTGCACAAAATGCAGAAAACTTTTTTCACTTTTGTGCGCACAGTTATTTTTAGTTT
>CAVHJI010000105.1:0-6783 GCA_963636255.1 Bacteroidaceae bacterium
GTTCAATGGCATGCGGCTTTTCACCGACATCTTCGATGAACAGCACCGTGCCGTCGGCTGGCACAATGTCATAGTCCGTTCCGCGCAATCCATAGGAAACGGCAAGATTGCCGCCACGTAGCGTGCCTTGAGCCTTACCTGTCCGGTTCAGACCGTTTGCCTCGCAGGTATAGGAGAATTGTCCATTGCCGTCGAACGCCGTGCCGAACAGGATGTCATGAAGTGCCGTGCTGCACTCATCGTCTGCAGGTTCTTCCACAAGATGCTTCAGCATCGGCGCATGCAGTGAGGCAAAGCCTTCGTGTTGCAGGCATTGGTGCAGTGCAGTGATGTCGCTGAATCCCACAAGCCACTTAGGGCTTTTGCGGAAACGTGTGAAGTCCAGACGTCCGACAAGCTGTTGCGCTCCATAGCCTCCACGACTGCAGAATATCAGACGTACATCGTCGGCATCCATAGCCTGCTGCAAGTCCGCCAATCTCTGTTCCTGTGTGCCGGAGAATGTGGCATATCCGCCACATGCATTGGCTGAAACCGTCACGTCCAAGCCCCACGACTCCAGACATTTCTTGCCTTCGTCCACAAGCTGACGTTCTATCTTGCCCGAGGGTGAGACGATGACAGCACGGTCACCGCACTTCAGGAATTTGGGAAATACAAAGCTGTCGTCCATTGTCGTTTCTGTTGGTTCGTGCAAATTTAGCTGTTTTGCGCAATGTCCGTACTGTCGTCGACGCCGAATGCGACCTTAGACGGTAAAATGAGAGGAGTGCTGACACGCTAATGCCGGCACTCCCCTTACTCCTTATTATATTATACAAAGGAATCTTTTACTCCTGAGCTTCCGGCTGTTCGTTGTCTGCCTGCTGCTCATTGTTGTCGTGGTTGTGGTGCTGAGGCCTTCTGTTCTGGTCTCTTCTATCGCCACGGTCGCGACGGTCGCCTGAATGCTGACGACGTTCCGGACGCTCCTGATAACCTTCAGGTTTCGGGAGCAGGACCTTGTGAGACAACTTGAACTTGCCAGTCTTCGGGTCGATGTCGAGCAGCTTAACGTCAATCTCGTCACCTTCCTTAATTCCGGCTTCCTCAACAGTCTCCAGACGCTTCCAGTCAATCTCAGATATGTGGAGGAGTCCGTCCTTACCAGGCAGGAACTCAACGAAGCAACCGTAAGGCATTATCGAGCGGACCTTGCCGTGATAGATTTCGCCAACTTCAGGTATAGCTACAATGGCCTTGACCATTGCAACAGCATCGTCGATGCTCTGCTTGTTTGAAGCCGAGATTTCTACATGACCACCGTCTTCCTGTTCTTCGATAGTGATTGTTGCACCAGTCTTCTCCTGCATGCCCTGAATAATCTTTCCGCCCGGGCCAATGACAGCACCGATGAACTCCTTAGGTATGGTCATTGTCACAATACGCGGAGCATGAGGCTTGAGATCCTCACGAGGCTCAGCGATGCAATCGGTCAACTTGCCAAGGATATACTCACGACCCTGCTTTGCCTGAAGAAGAGCTTTCTCCAGAATCTCATACGACAGACCGTCGACCTTGATGTCCATCTGTGTGGCTGTGATACCGTCGCGTGTTCCTGTTACCTTGAAGTCCATGTCGCCAAGGTGATCCTCGTCGCCGAGAATATCGGAGAGGACAGTATATTTGTCGCTTTCGGAATCCTTGATAAGTCCCATTGCGATGCCCGATACAGGCTTGTTTATCTTCACGCCAGCATCCATCAGAGCCAGTGTTCCTGCACAAACGGTAGCCATTGACGATGAACCGTTGGACTCCAGAATGTCTGAAACGACGCGGACTACATAAGGATAGTCTGCAGGAATCTGTCCCTTCAGTGCACGCCAAGCCAAATGTCCGTGACCAATCTCACGACGACCTACGCCACGCTGTGCCTTTGCCTCACCTGTCGAGAACGGCGGGAAGTTGTAATGCAGCAGGAAGCGCTGACGTCCCTGAGCAAGAACATCGTCAACGATCTTCTCGTCGAGCTTGGTTCCAAGTGTGCAAGTAGCAAGAGACTGAGTCTCACCACGTGTGAAGATTGCCGATCCGTGAGGTCCAGGCAGCGGACTTGTCTCGCACCAGATAGGACGAATCTCTGTCGGCTTACGTCCATCAAGACGTGTGCCTTCATCGAGCACGCAGCGGCGCATTGCCTCACGTGTGACTGCAGAGAAGTAACGGTCAATCATCGGAGCCTTCTCCTCGAGCTCTTCCTCACTGAACTGAGCCTTGAACTCATCGCAGATAGCTGTGGCGTTGTCCTCACGCTTGTGCTTGTCTGTGCAGCCTTCCTTAGCCAGGTCATACAGACGCTGATAGCTGAAGTCGTGTACTGCCTTACGGAGAACTTCGTCGTTCTCCTCGTGGTTGTACTCGCGCTTCACGGTAGAGCCAACCATCTCTGCCAACTCCATCTGTGCCTTGCACATTCCCTTGATGGCATCGTGTCCAGCCTTCAAAGCACCAAGCAGGTCCTGCTCAGATACTTCGCTCATCTCGCCTTCAACCATCATTATGTTGTCGTAGGTTGCACCTACCATGATGTCCATGTCGGCACTCTTCAGCTGTTCGAAAGTCGGGTCGATGACATACTTGCCGTCTATTCTTGCCACACGAACCTCTGAGATCGGGCCATTGAAAGGAATGTCCGATACTGCCAAGGCTGCCGAAGCTGCCAATCCTGCCAGTGCATCGGGCATATCAGTGCCGTCGGCAGAGAAGAGAATGATGTTTACATATACTTCAGCGTGGAAGTTGTCGGGGAAGAGTGGGCGCAGAGCGCGGTCTACCAACCGGCATGTCAGGATTTCGTAGTCTGAAGCCTTGCCCTCACGCTTGGTAAAGCCGCCCGGGAAACGTCCGAAGGCTGCATACTTCTCTTTGTACTCTACCTGCAAAGGCATGAAATCTGTTCCGGGAACTGCATCTTTTGCTGCACAAACAGTCGCTAACAACATAGTGTTACCCATTCGTAGCATCACAGCACCATCTGCCTGTTTTGCCAGCTTTCCCGTTTCGAGCGTGATGGTTCTTCCATCTCCAAGCTCGATTGTCTTAACAATTGGGTTAATCATAAAATTTTAAAGTTGTCTTTATATAAAATCGCGCAAAGTTACCTAATTATTTCATCTGTCCGGCGGCTTGGTATTAAAATGTTAGTACATTCTCCCTATTTAAGTTTTTTTTCGTCCCATAGTCTGCAATCCACCGTATTTCAGACCGAAACCTTTATATTTGCACCCCATAAACCACAGGTTTCCGCACCACAAACCACAGGATTACGCTTCGTAAACCACAGGATCACAGACGGCAAACCGGCGCGTTACACACAAAAAGTTGCAGACATGAAGAAACTATACCTTGCAGTCATAGTGCCGTTGTTGCTTACAGCATGCGGCGAAAACGAGTCGGGCTTCCGCGTTGACGGACAGATTAGCGGAGCCGAAGGAAAGATGCTATACCTCGATGCCGCTGCTCTCGATGGCATACACGTGCTCGATTCGGTCAAGTTGAAAGCCAGCGGAGACTATTCCTTCAGCTATCAGCGCCCTGAAGCTCCAGACTTTTACCGTCTGCGACTGGACGATAGGATTGTGAACTTCGTTATCGACTCTACCGAGACCGTAGGCATCAGCGGTAGCGCCGACAAGTTCGGGCTCGACTACACCATAGAAGGTTCGGAGAGTAACCGGAAGATTAAGGAACTGAGCTTGAAGCTAGCCGACCTGCAAGGACGCATCGACCGACTCACAACCGAATATCAGAGCGGAAGCATACTGCCGGGCATCTACAACGACAGCATCACCAGCATGGTCAACAGCTATAAGAACGACGTAAAGATGAACTACATCCTCACTGCGCCAAACACCGATTATGCTTACTTCGCACTGTTCCAGCGGCTCAACGGATATCTGCTTTTCGATCCGTTGACCGACCGCGACGACGTGCGTTGCTTTGCAGCCGTAGCTACGAGCTTCAACAATGCCTATCCGCATTCCGAGCGTGCGCGCAATCTTTACAATATTGCAATGAAGGGAATGCGCAACACGCGCTCCGGCTCACAGCAGGTAATGGAGTTGCCCGAAGGCAGCCAGATAAACGAATCGGGTATCATCGACATAGCATTGCGCGACATCGACGGCCGCGAACGCAAGCTAAGCGACCTTAAAGGTAAGGTAGTGCTGCTCGACTTCACCGCTTACGCTACGGAAGTGTCGGCATCACACAACTATATGCTCCGCGAGTTGTACGACAAATACACCGCGAGCGGACTTGAAATCTACCAGATTTCGTTCGACTCGAACGAGCACTTCTGGAAGACAACTGCCGACAACCTGCCTTGGGTTTGTGTCCGTGACACACGAGGAACATACTCGGACCTGCTCACGCTCTATAACGTCACGGCACTGCCTTCGGTGTTCATCATCAACAGGCAGAGCGAACTCAGTGCACGTCCCGAGAGTGTCGACGCAGTAGAGAGTGCGGTAAAGGCTGTATTATAGCGGCTTGGGCATTCTGAATTTTAGTTAAAAAGAGGTTTTTCTCTTACATTTCTTTGGCAAGAGGTAATTAATTCCTATCTTTGTCAAGACAATAAACCGAAAGGGGTTCCAGTGTGTGCAGTCCATATGCTGGAATTCTTTTTTGTTATATCCGATTTTAACGAACACAAAACATAAATAAGAGATAGTTATGGCTTACATTTCAGAAGAAGGCTACAACAATCTTGTAGCGCAGCTAAGGCACATGGAGGCAGTGGAACGTCCCGCCGTCATAGCCGCAATATCCGAGGCACGCGACAAGGGCGACCTGTCGGAGAATGCCGAATACGACGCAGCCAAAGAGGCACAGAGCATACTCGAGATGAAAATCAACAAGCTGAAGCAGACCATTGCCGATGCCAAGATTATCGATCCCTCGAAGCTCAGCACAGACAGCGTGCAGATGCTGACCAAGGTAGAGCTGAAGAACGTCAAGACAGGACAGAAGATGGCTTATACAATCGTGTCGGACACAGAGGCAAACCTCAAGGAAGGCAAGATTTCGGTCAACACGCCGATAGCACAAGGCTTGCTGGGAAAGAAGATTGGCGACGTGGTAGACATCAAGGTACCGCGCGGAGTCATGCAGTTCGAGATTATGAACATATCAATCTAAAGGAAGGAGATTCATTTCATGGCATCTATATTCAGCAAGATTGCAGCGGGAGAAATCCCAAGCCATAAGGTGGCTGAGAACGACAAGTTCCTTGCTTTCCTCGACGTCAACCCCATGGTCAAAGGACATACGCTTGTCATCCCGAAGAAGGAAATCGACTACATCTTCGACATCAGCGACGAGGATTTGGCAGAGATGATAGTCTTTGCAAAGCATGTGGCTGTTGCCATAAAGAAAGCATTCCCGTGCATCAAGGTCGGCGTCGGCGTGCTCGGACTTGAAGTCCGTCATGCACATATACATCTGGTGCCGATGCAGAGCGAGAAGGATCTGAACTTCTCCAATCCCAAGATGCATCTCTCCGATGAAGAGCTCGAGCAGATTGCGCAGGCAATCCGCGCACAACTCTAAAGAAGAGCACCGAAGCAGACAAAGCGAGACGCGCCGCAAATGCGGAGCGTCTCGCTTTGTCTGTTACAACGATGTTCGGACTTCATCAGATGAAATCGTCGCCGAACTTTATCTGAGTGTCGTTCACCATGTTCCTTATCGTGTGTTCGTCGTTCTTCTTGCAAATGAGCAGCACATTTCCGGATTCAGCCACGAGATAGCCTTTCAGTCCTTTAATCACAGCCAGCTTTCCTTTAGGCATCACCACAATATTGTCCTTGCATTCGTAGAGCTCGGTGTGTCCTTTCAGCGAGACGTTACCTTCAGCATCTTTCTCCGAGAGATCGTACAGCGAGCCCCATGTTCCCAAGTCCGACCACCCGAAGTCGCCTAGCGAGACGCATACATTGTGTGCCTTCTCCATCACGCCATAGTCTATCGAGACATTCGGACAAGCAGGGAAGTGCTCATTGATGAAGCTCTGTTCCACGCCGGTTCCGTAGACATCCGACTTAAGGTTGCGGCACACTTCCGGCAGCAATGTTTCTATGGCGTTAATGATTGTATCGACGTTCCACATGAATAAGCCGGAGTTCCAGTAGAACTCACCGCTGTCGACAAAGACTTTGGCCAGCTCCAGCTCAGGCTTTTCGGTGAACGTCTTCACCTTATAGCAGTTTGTCTCGACCTTTTCGGCTATCTGTATGTAGCCATATCCCGTTTCCGGACGGCTGGGCTTGATGCCGAGAGTCAGCAGATTGGTCGAACGCGACACGAAGTCAAGTCCTGCCGACACTGCACTAAGGAATTCCTGTTCCTTGAGGATAAGATGGTCGGAAGGCGACACAACGATGTTTGCCTTTGGGTTCAATGCCCTGATGTGATACGATGCCCACGCGACACACGGAGCCGTGTTGCGTCGGGCAGGCTCCATCAATATCTGCGACGGACTTATCTGCGGCAGCTGTTGCTGCACCAGATTGGCATAAGCCTCGTTAGTCACAATCAGTATGTTCTCTGTCGGTATAATCTGCTTGAAGCGGTCGAACGTCTGTTGTAGCAGCGAACGGCCTGTCCCCAAGAAGTCCAAAAACTGTTTCGGCATATTCTTCCGACTGTAAGGCCAGAAACGGCTTCCGACACCGCCGCTCATTATCACGCAATAGCTATTGGGATCTTTAGTCATGTCTTTAAATAAAAAAGGTCTTAACC
>CAVHJI010000106.1:0-6683 GCA_963636255.1 Bacteroidaceae bacterium
GGACAGTTCCCCCACCGGTCAACTCTCTCGAAAACGACAACCAACGATAAACAACGCAGTGATAAACAACTAAAACAAAGGAGATCAGAAGACTATGACTATCAGGTGCAAAATAAGATATTAGCAGGTGCAAAGTCGGACATTAGCAGATGCAGAGTAGGACCTAAGGAAGCATACCGAGCCCTCCCCCAGACTTCGGTCGCTTCGTTCCCTTGAACCAGAGGTTATGAAACCGCCCTCTTAGGTGTTGAGGACGGGTGTCCTCTCCAAGCCGGAAAGCTGGCGTCCACTCTATGCTGGAAAGTAGAGGCTAAATGCTCAACGCGCAGTGTAATGGTCGGACACATGCGGTACGGACATTATGCCATGGCGACTCGAAGAGATGTCGGAGAGCCTACGGCTTCAGCGGACCATAGAAGTAGGATGCCGTGGCACCGCCATCAGCCAGGAAGTCGGAGCCGGTGATGAACGAGCCCTTGTCGCTCATTAGCAGCTCTGCCACGTTAGCAACTTCGTCGGCAGTGCCGGGACGACCGGTGGGACATTTGGCGAACATGTTCTTGTAGAAGTCGCCACGGGGACCGTTGAACTCGTCCAGGGCGAGAGGTGTGACGATGATGCCCGGTGAGATGGAGTTGATGCGGGCGTGACGTTGACCCCATTTCACAGCCTCTGCCATCACTCTCTTCTCGTTGCAGCGCTTCGCCAACTGGTAGGCGTGCAGGGTGTCGCGGATATTCTGCGGCTGGAGGATGTCGAGGCCAAGCAGCTCCTCGGTGGGGGTTGTGGCGAGCTGTTCGTCTTCCTCGGGCGTCAAGGCGGGCATGCGATGTCCCGACTGGCTGGAGATGGTGACTCCCACACCGTCCTCGGCAATCACTCTGCCCACTTCCTCCAGTAGGACGGCAGTGCCGTAGAGGTCAACCTTCAGAATCACCTCTATAGGTGCCTGACTGGGAGAAACGCCAGCTGCATTGATGAGCATCTTGATGTCGCCAAACGTCTCGGCTTCGACAATCAGGTTCAGGATGGAAGCCCTCGACGACAAGTCCATCTCCATGCCGACGGCGTCGAAACCAGCCTCGTTCAGCATCTTGGCTACTGTTGCGGCGTTCTCACTCTTCTTATCGCCTCTTATCGCCAACGACAATCTTCATGCCCGACCCCATGCGTCGTGCTATGGCAGTACCAATCTGACCGGCACCGGTCAGTATCATTACATTCTTCTTCATACGTCTGTGAAATGGTTTACTTATTGCGTCAGCAAATGTAGTCAGTCCAGCAAAATAAACAATGTGAAAACCCTATGTGGCGCACCTCGGAGAGGTGCATACAGACAGGACATGGAAATGTCCTTGCGTTTCCCCAAACCACCTGAGACCTTATAGAGAGGAACCTACACTACGGGATATGTATGGCTCTCTTTTAGCTTGGCTCGCGGTAACAGTTTGCAAGGAAAAGCACGGAAGTGGTTAGGGTTTTGTTTTTTTAACGGCACGGCACGGCTTTTTGTTTTGATACACCGATAAAAAACCCCACCTTTGCAGGCAGTATTTGTTTTTTTTAGAAGAGATTGTGCGTAAAACAACTTATACGAAGAGAATGAGTCTGAAAAGGATGCTACTGCTGACAGGCTTGGCGCTGGTGATGACAGCCACGGGCATGCGCGCGCAGAACAATACGAACTCGCCATACACACGATATGGCTACGGAGCACTGTCTGACATGGGTGCAAGCAACAGCCGTGCCATGGGAGGTGTTGGCTATGGTCTGCGCGACAAATACCACACCAACTACCTGAATCCGGCATCATATACGTCGATAGATTCGCTGACCTTCAAGTTCGAGGGTGGGGTGACGCTGCAGAATACGAACTTCGACAATGGCACGCTGAAGCAGAATGCCAAGAACACCAGCTTTGACTACCTGACAGCACACTTCCGATTTGGCCGCACGCTGGCGATGAGTCTTGGCCTGTTGCCATACTCCAACGTGGGATACGACGTGACGAACGTCGATACCGACAAGGCGAGCACAACGGAGTATACCTCCACAAACTACTACGGGAGTGGCGGCCTGCATCAGGCTTACGTGGGCTTGGGCTATAAAATCACCCGTAATCTCTCGGTCGGTCTGAATTTTTCGTACCTTTGGGGCGATGTCAGCCATACGCTGTCGCAAGCATTCCCGTACAACAGTTCGGCGATGGTGTTCACACGCATCGACGAGGTGTCGGTGAAGAGCTATAAGTTGGACCTGGGCGTGCAGTACACACGCCAGCTCGGAAAGAAGCATTTCGCCACGGTTGGTGCAGTGTTCTCGCCGGGACACAACTTGAACAACAGCGCCTACATCAACGAGACACTCGGTAACGAGACGCTGGGCTACACCCAGACAATGAACGATACGGCAGCTGTCTACAGCATACCGACCACCTTCGGCTTGGGTGCTGCATACACGTATGACAACCGCCTGACCATAGGGCTGGACGGAACATACCAGCGGTGGAGCAAGGCGAAGTTCATGGACAACGGCAATGCCTTTGCCGACCGCTTGAAGGTGTCGGTGGGAGCGGAATACATTCCTAACCGTCAGGGGTCGAGCTTCTTGCAGCGCACGCGCTATCGCTTCGGAGCCTACTGGAGCAAGCCCTACTATAAGATTGAGGGCAAGAGGGCAGCAGAGGAGTACGGCGTGACGGGAGGCTTCGGCATACCTCTTGTGGGAGGACGGTCGATACTGAACATATCGGCACAGTATGTGAGAGTGAGCGGCAAGACGTCGTCGTTCCTGAACGAGAACATACTGAGGGTGAACATCGGTGTGACGTTCAACGAACGCTGGTTCTTTAAGTACAGAGTGAACTGACGCACGCACGCTATATATAATAAGGAGTATAGCACGATAATAAGGAGCATAGCACGGGGGCTTCAAAAAGAAACATGAGAACCCGCACTTGTTGCAGAACGAAAGAAATAAGAAAAATAATAACAACTAAAAAAGACCAAAGCAATGAAAATCAAGAATCTATTTGCAATCGCACTCCTCACTGGAGCTGTGACACCGGCCTTTGCGCAGAGTCAGGAATGCATCACGAACAGTAGCATATCCCACGAGGCAGTGAAGGCAAAGAACTTCAAGGACGCTTACGAACCCAACAAGGCGGTTCTGCAGGAGTGCCCTACTCTCAAGTACTACACTTTTACCGACGCTATCGACATTCTGCATGCCTTCCTTGGCGAGAACGACAAGGCTTCGGCAGACTACAAGAAGTATTTCGACGAGCTCATGGACGTCTACGACATGCGTGCAAAGTACATCCCCGAGTTCGCTACAAAGATGAAGGGTGTGAAGTCTGTTGCAGAGTCAACAGCCGACAAGGCTAAGGACTACCTGCAGTATGCTCCGACACCGGACCTGAACACAGCCTATGCATGGCTGAAGTCGTCGGTCGACACCGAGAAGGCAAACTCTAAGGCTTCCGTGCTGCTGACGTTCCTTGATACATCGCAGAAGCTCGTTAAGCAGGACACAAACAACACAGACCAGTTCTTCCAGGACTATCTGAACACATCTGCACTGGCAGAGGAAGCTCTGGCAAAGGCAACGACTGAGTCGTCGAAGAAGAACTACGAGGCTGTCAAGGAGAACCTGGTTGCCATCTTCATCAACAGTGGTGTGGCAGACTGCGAGTCTCTGCAGAGCATCTACGGTCCTAAGATCGAGCAGAACAAGGACAACAAGGAGTTCCTGCAGAACACCGTTGCCATCCTGAAGATGATGAGCTGCAACGAGAGCGACGCTTACTTTGCTGCTTCCGACTATCTGTACAAAATCAACCCGACATCGGATGCAGCCATCGGCGTGGCTTGGATGTCGTACAAGAAGGGTGACTACGAGGCAGCTGTCAAGTACTTCGACGAAGGCATGAACCTCGAGACCGACAATGCAAAGAAGGCAGAGATTGCTTACGCAACAGCTGCTGCGCTGTCACAGGCAAAGAGCTACTCTCAGGCACGCAAGTACTGCAAGGAAGCCATCAGCTACCGCGACGACTTCGGTGCTCCGTACATCCTGCTGGCTCAGCTCTACGCATCAAGCCCCAACTGGAGCGACGAACGTGCCATGAACATGTGCACCTACTTCGTATGCCTCGACATGCTGGCAAAGGCTAAGGCTGTAGACCCAAGCTGCACAGAGCAGGCTAACCAGCTCATCTCATCCTACTCTCGCTACACTCCGAAGGCTGAAGACCTCTTCATGCTCGGCATCAGCAAGGGCGACCGCGTGACCGTAGGTGGCTGGATAGGTGAGTCAACAGTGGTTAGATAACCCACAAGAACACACACAAATCTTCCGAATGCAGGTATATAAAAGCCGCATCAGAAGCCTGATTAAAAACATAGCCATTGCTCCGTTGGGGGCAGTGGTTATGTCTGTTTTATGCGTAGTGTCGTCATGCTCGGGACGGGACAAGCAGTTTGCCGATGCCATAACCGAACGCGACTCGCTGCCTGTGCTCGAGACACGAGGCGTCTCCACGCTGATCTCCGACTCCGGCGTCGTGCGCTATCGCATAACGGCTCCGCTGTGGCAGGTGTTCGACCGCAAGAATCCGTCGCATTGGGCGTTTGAACAAGGCGTGTATCTGGAGACCTTCGACGAGAACTTCCAGACGCAGGCAAGCATTCAGGCAGATACAGCATACTACTTCGACGGACAGCGGCTGTGGGAACTCGACGGCAACGTCGCAATAAAGAACCTGAAAGGAGAGGAATTCAGCACACAGCAGATGTTCTGGAACCAAGGCACGCAGCGCGTCTACTCCGACAAGTTCATACGCATACGGCAGACCGACCGCATCATAACAGGCCATGGCTTCGAGTCAAACCAGCAGATGACCGTCTATCGCATATTCCGTCCTGAAGGCATCTTCTATGTCGACGACGACTCTGCCGCCACCGACAGCATCGCCACCGACAGTGCATCGGTCGATGCTGCACAAACCACAGTGCAATAACCTCTATGGATGCAAACACTATTGTCGGGCTGCTGGCGGCATTGGCATCGCTGGTATTCTTCTCCGGCATGGAGGAAGCGTTCCTGTCGTCGGACAAGTTGCAGCTTGAGAAGCCCGGAAAGCCAGGGCTGACGTCATCGATAATCTCCTATTTCCACAGGCACTCCAGCAGCTTCATCTCCACCATGCTTGCGGGCTACAGCATCGCGCTCGTCGTCTGCGGCATACTCATGGCGGACATCACCGGCAACCATCTGCTTGCCGGAACAGTCAACAACGGACTCCTGCTGCTGTTGCTGCAGGTCTTAATCTCCACACTGGTCATATTGCTTGCCATCGGACTCCTGCCCGTGGCACTCTTCAGAATCAATCCCAACCTGATGCTCCTCATCTTTGCACTGCCGCTGGCACTGGCCTATGCAGTGTTGCGTCCAGCGGCGTGGCTCGTGTCGAGCATCTCCCGCATCGTGCTGCGCTGCTTCGGCATCAAGGTCAACAACGACAGCGGCGACAAGGTGTTCAGCAAGGTCGACCTCGACTATTTTGTCACGTCGAGCATCGAGAACGCAGCCGATGCCGGCAACCTTGACTCAGAGGTCGAGATATTCCACAATGCACTCGACTTCACCGAGGTGAAGGTCCGCGATTGTGTCGTGCCGCGTACCGAGATTGTGGCTGTCGATGTGACGGCGTCACGCCGTGAGCTGATGGATACGTTCGTGTCGACAGGCATCTCCAAGACAATAGTCTACGACGGCAACATCGACAACATCAAAGGCTATATACACTCCTCCGAGATGTTTCGCAATCAGGACAGCGACTGGTCGAAGAGCATCAAGACGGTGCCCATCGTGCCCGAGACAATGGCGGCGCAGAAGCTCATGAAGACATTCATGCAGCAGAAGAAAACCATTGCAGTAGTGGTTGACGAGTTCGGCGGAACGTCGGGCATAGTCACCATGGAAGACCTTGTGGAAGAAATCTTCGGTGACATTGAGGACGAACATGACAACACAAACCTGGTCTGCAAGCAGACGGACGAACACGAATACATGCTCTCGGGACGCGTCGAGATTGAGAAGGCTAACGAGACCTTTGGCATTGGTCTGCCCGAATCGGACGACTATCTGACCGTCGGCGGGCTCATACTCTACAAATTCCAGGGCTTCCCGAAGCTGAACGAAGAGGTCACAATAGGCAAGTTCATGTTCAAGATACTCAAGGTCACAGCCACCAAGATAGACCTCGTGCGCCTCAAAGTGATGGAATAGGCCTGTGCGTCTCAATTTTTTATGTAAGATATAATCGCGTAACGTCAAATTTCGTATCTTCGCACCGATTTTTTGAACCGACGTGAATAAAATAAAAACAAAACGATAAATTAAGAAATGGCAGCATTACAAAGTATCAGGTCTCATGGCCCCTTGCTGGTTGGCGTAATAGCCTTGGGCTTGTTTGCCTTCATCGCCGGCGACGCGTGGCGAGTATTGGCGCCGCACCAGTCGCAGGATGCAGGTGAAATTAACGGAGAAACACTATCGGCACAGGATTTCCAGACGTTGGTCGAGGAATATTCCGAAGCAGTGAAGTTCTCGCAAGGTCTCAGCGCGTTGACAGACGAGCAGAACGATGCCATAAAGGACCAGGTGTGGAACGACTACGT
>CAVHJI010000107.1:0-6660 GCA_963636255.1 Bacteroidaceae bacterium
ATACTGCAGAGTGTGGGGCAGACCTGCATAACCGATGAGGCTCATCTCTCTGCCGGAACAGCATTGGCGAGTTGCGGAATAGCCTACGCCATGCGCTATGTCCGTGCAGCCTCAGAAGGCGGCGTGGAGCTGGGCTTCAAGGCAGATGTAGCAAGGGACATTGTGCTACAGACTGTCAAAGGGGCAGTGGAACTTCTTCAGGCAAACGGCAATCATCCGGAGGCGGAGATAGATAAGGTCACAACCCCAGGCGGACTCACTATCAAGGGACTTAATGAGATGGAGCATGCCGGCTTTACATCTGCCGTCATACGCGGACTGAAGGCTGGAATGTAGAGAAAAGTCAAAGACTATATATTGTGAAGAGAATAGCGGTCAAGATAGGAAGCAACGTACTGACACGTGCTGACGGAAAGGTCGATGTCACTCGACTGTCTGCCATCGTCGATCAGGTGGCATGGCTGCGACAGCATGACTATGAGGTCATCCTTGTGTCATCAGGAGCAGTGGCTTGCGGTCGTGGCGAACTGTCTGTCGACCGTAGACTCAGCAGCGTAGAACAACGTCAGTTGTTCTCGGCAATGGGACAGGTCAAGCTCATTGGTCTGTACTATAACCTGTTTCGTGAGCATGGCATACACGTAGGGCAAGTGCTGACCATGAAGGAAAGCTTTGCCACTCGTGAGGAATATCTCAACCAGCGTGCGTGCGTCAGTGTGATGCTCGACAACGGCGTGTTGCCCATCGTGAATGAGAATGACACCGTCAGCGTAACCGAGCTGATGTTCACCGATAACGACGAACTATCAGGACTGATGGCATCGATGATGGGATGCTCTGACCTGATTATCCTCACCAATGTCGATGGCATCTACGACGGTGACCCCGGTAATCCTGACAGCAAGGTATTGCCTGTAGTCGACAACCGACGTAACCTTGACGGCTATATACAAGAGACGAAGAGTGGCTTTGGTCGTGGGGGAATGATGACCAAAGCCCGCATAGCCAACAAGGCTGCCGACGAAGGCATACGTGTCATCATTGCCAACGGACGTGTCGACGACATACTCATTAAGCTGGCAGAGCATCCGGAGTGTACAGTCCACACGGAGTTCCGACCGAATGCAACTGCACAGTCACCCGTCAAGAAATGGATTGCCCATAGTGATGGTTTCGCTAAGGGAAGTGTATGCATCAATGCCAAGGCAGAGCAGACCCTACGCAGTCCGAAGGCAGCAAGCCTATTGCTTGTGGGAGTGACATCGGTTGATGGTGACTTCGAAGAAGGCGACATCATAAGCGTACTGAATGCTTCCGGCGACGTGATTGCCGTCGGACGTAGCAGTTATGCGGCAGAAGAGGCTCGGAAGAACATCGGCGTGCACGGCTTGCGTCCTCTGATTCACTATGACTACCTGTGCATGGAGTAGATACAACTATGACAAAACTTACAGACACATTTGCAGCCGTCAGGAATGCAGGCAAGACGCTTGCACTGATGACGGACGAGATGCGTAACACTCTGTTGCTACGTGTGGCGGATGCTATAGACAGGAACACCCCACAGTTGCTTGCAGCCAATGCAGAAGACTTGAGCAGGATGGACAGCAGCAATCCAATGTACGACCGTCTGCAGCTGACCGAGGCTCGGCTGCGCGAGATTGCCGATGCTATGAGACATGTGGCAACTCTGCCGTCGCCATTGGGACGGGTACTGAAGCATACTCATCTTGACAATGGTCTTGACCTGCAACGTGTCAGTGTACCGTTTGGCGTGATAGGTGTAGTCTATGAGGCTCGGCCAAACGTCACCTACGATGTGTTCTCTCTCTGCCTCAAGAGCGGCAACGCGTGCGTACTGAAGTGCGGCAAGGATGCTGTATGTTCGTGTCGTTCGGCAGTCGACTTGATTCGTGAAGTCCTGAAGTCGGCTGGAGTTAATCCCGACATCGTGGCACTCCTGCCAGCTACCCACGAGGCTACAGCCGAGATGCTTACTGCCACAGACTACATAGACCTGTGCATTCCTCGTGGAGGCAAGAAGCTGATAGACTTTGTCCGCGACACTGCCAAGGTACCGGTCATAGAGACTGGAGCAGGTGTGGTGCACTGCTATTTCGATGAATATGGCGACCTTGCCATTGGCAAAGACATTGTCGGTAATGCCAAGACACGCCGTCCGAGTGTCTGCAATACGCTCGACACACTGATAGTCCACTCGTCAAGGCTCGCTGACCTGCCAGAGTTATGCAGCCAACTGGTTGCCAAGGGTGTCAGGCTGCATGCCGATGCACGTTCATTCTCTGCTTTGAGCGGGCGGTATCCGGCTGACGACCTTATACCACTTCAAAGTCCTGAACTCTACCATACCGAATGGCTGAGCTTGCAGGCTGCCGTCAAGACTGTCGATAGTCTCGATGAAGCTCTTGAACACATATCCACCTACGGCAGTGGACATAGCGAGAGCATCGTGACCGAAGATGCTGACCGTGCTGCCAAATTCCAGGCTATGGTCGATGCCGCCTGCGTCTACGTCAATGTGCCCACCAGCTTTACCGATGGTGGACAGTTTGGTCTTGGAGCAGAGATAGGCATATCTACACAGAAGCTCGGCGCACGCGGTCCGATGGGGCTCGAAGAGCTCACAACCTACAAATGGCTTATCTGTGGATACGGACAGACACGATCGTGAATGTGTGCCTCACCCGATGAAGTTATCATTAGCACCCGATGAGGTTAACCGCTCGCGAGAACTTTGAATGCCCTGGGACGTGGCACGATACGGAAGCGGTTGTGGGTATCAATGGTCGCAGTTTTTTTTCTGCGATTGCTCTCTCCTTTAGTATTAATTAGCTAATTTTGCGTGCGTTATTTGGAAACCTATATTTTATATAATCACATGGCAAATGTAATTAAGTTACGTAAAGGCCTGGACATTAACCTCAAAGGTAAGCCTGCCGAAGAGTTTGTTACAGTGGACGCACCGGAAGCATATTCGCTTGTTCCCGATGATTTCACAGGAGTGACTCCAAAGCCGGCTGTCAAGGAAGGGGAAAAAGTCCTGGTGGGGCAGCCCTTGTTCGTAGACAAGAATCACCCCGAAGTAAATTTTGTTTCGCCTGTCAGTGGAGTGGTTGCGAGTGTGGAACGTGGTGCAAGACGCAAGATTCTTAACATCATCGTTACCCCCGACAAAGACCAACAGTATGTGGACTTTGGTAAGAGCAATCCTTCAGGCATGAGTGCACAGCAAGTGAAGGATCTGTTGCTGAAAGCCGGAATGTTCGCTTTCGTGCGCCAACGTCCTTACGACATCATTGCCAATCCGGCAGATGCACCCAAGGCTATCTTCATCTCTGCATTCGACAGTGCACCGTTGGCACCCGACTTTGAGTTCCAGCTCAAGGGTGAAGAACAGAACTTCCAGACTGGTTTGGATGCTTTGGCAAAGCTTGCCAAGGTTTATCTCGGCATCAGTCCCAAGCAGAAGTCAACGGCTCTGACAGCGGCAAAGAACGTCACCGTGAATGTGTTCGACGGTCCGCATCCGGCAGGTAACGTCGGTGTGCAGATTAACCACGTATCACCGGTCAATAAGGGTGAAGTGGTCTGGACAGTAGGTGCAGAGGTAGTGCTCTTCATTGGTCGACTGATGAATACAGGCAAGGTAGACCTTACACGTACCGTGGCTCTGACCGGTTCTGAGGTCAGCCATCCTGCTTATGTGAAGCTGAAGGTCGGAGCGAAACTCAACAAGGTATTTGCCGGAAACGTGTCCAACGGACGTGAACTGAGATATATCAGTGGCAATGTCCTCACTGGCAAGCAGGTAACTCCTGACTGTTATCTCGGCGCATTCCACTCTCAGCTGACGGTTATCCCCGAAGGCAACGATGTGGATGAGTTGCTTGGATGGATTATGCCGCGCGTCAACGACTTCAGTACAAGCCGCTCTTACTTCAGCTGGCTTAAGGGTTCGTCTAAGGAATATGTCATCGATGCACGTATCAAGGGTGGTGAGCGCCACATGATTATGTCGGGCGAGTACGACAGTGTGTTCCCTATGAACATCTATCCCGAACAGCTGGTTAAGGCAATCATAGCCGGTGACATCGACCGCATGGAAGCTCTTGGCATCTACGAGGTAGCTCCTGAGGACTTTGCCCTGTGTGAGTTCGTCGACTCGTCGAAGGTAGAGGTACAACGCATTGTACGCGAGGGATTGGACATGCTGCGTAAGGAAATGGCGTGAGACGGTCAATAAGTAAATTCAGAATAAACAGAATAATATGAAAGCGTTAAGAAATTATCTCAACAAGATAAAGCCTAACTTCGAGGAGGGCGGCAAATACCACGCATTTCGTTCTGTGTTCGAGGGCTTTGAGTCTTTCCTCTTTGTGCCGAACACAACATCGAAATCAGGAACGCACATTCATGACTCGATCGATAGCAAACGCATCATGTCGATCGTGGTTATTGCGTTGATACCGGCACTGTTGTTCGGTATGTACAACGTAGGTTACCAGCACTATAAGGCTGCAGGACTGCTTGCCGAGAGTGGCTTTATGGCTGTCTTCGCCTATGGCTTCCTGGCTGTACTGCCGAAGCTGATTGTTTCCTACGTTGTGGGCTTGGGCATAGAGTTCGTCGTTGCCCAGTGGAAAGGCGAGGAGATACAGGAAGGCTACCTCGTATCGGGTATCATCATTCCGATGATTGTTCCTATAGAATGTCCGCTGTGGATGCTTGCAATAGCAGTTGCGTTCTCAGTTATCTTCGCCAAGGAAATCTTCGGTGGTACTGGTATGAACATCTTCAACGTTGCACTCATCACACGTGCATTCCTGTTCTTTGCTTACCCTGTCAAGATGAGTGGTGACCAGGTATGGATCTCACAGAATTCCATCTTCGGTCTGGGCCAGGACTTGAGCGTTGATGCATATACAGCTGCAACTCCGCTTGGTGAAGCTGCTGTAGGCTCTGACATATCGTCGAGCATCTGCGACGAGTTTATCGGCCTTATTCCGGGATCAATCGGTGAGACCAGTGTCATCGCCATTGCCATTGGTGCAGTTATCCTGCTGTGGACAGGCGTTGCAAGCTGGAAGACTATGCTCAGCGTATTCATCGGCGGTGCAGCATTCGGCCTGCTGTTTAAGGCACTTGGCATGACCGACATAGAATGGTACAGACAGCTCATCCTTGGTGGCTTCTGCTTCGGTGCTGTGTTCATGGCAACAGATCCTGTTACCAGTGCACGTACAGAGGGTGGCAAGTGGATCTACGGATTCCTTATCGGTGCCGTGGCCGTGATTGTACGTGTCATGAACCCTGGTTATCCAGAGGGCATGATGCTTGCCATCTTGCTTGGCAACCTGTTTGCTCCGCTCATCGACTACTTCTTCGTTCAGAACAACATTGACATGCGTGCAAAGCGTGCGTTGACCAAATAACCTATTAAACTGCAATAATCATGAATAAGAATAGTAACACTTACATTTTTATCTATGCAGCGGTAATGGTTATAATCGTTGCATTCCTCATGGCACTGGTTTCTTCTTCGTTGAAGTCAATCCAGAATGATAACGTGGCAAACGACAAGCGCAAGCAGATTCTTGCAGCTTTGAACATATCGTCAAGCGATCCTAAGGCAGACTTCGAGACCTATCAGATTAAAGATGTCCTCGTTGATGTACAGGGCAATCAGGTTGCCGACAATGGTGGCTTCGATGCTTCGCTCGATGGTGACGTGCTTCCGGTATACATCGCAAACGTCAACGGTGAGACACAGTATGTATTGCCAATGACTGGTCAGGGCTTGTGGGGCTCAATCTGGGGTTATGTCGGACTGAAGGCAGACAAGAAGACTATTGTCGGCGTCTACTTCGGACATTCAAGTGAGACTCCGGGACTTGGTGCAGAGATAGCATCTTCCAAATTTACGGCACAGTTTGCAGGACGTCAGGTAATTAATGACAATGGCAACATCATCTCTGTCGTCAAGCATGGCAATGCCGAGAAGACAAACCAGCAGGGCGGCAACGCTGTCGATGGTGTCACTGCCTCCACGCTGACATCAAACGGTGTGCACAACATGCTGGATAAATATGTCGGTATGTACAAGAACTTTCTAAACCAGTAATTAAGGAGATTCTGTTATGAGTTTGTTTTCTAAAGCAAATAAGGAGGTCCTCTGTGGTCCTCTGTTGGGAAATAACCCAGTCATCGTCCAGATACTTGGTATCTGCTCGGCACTGGCAGTGACCTCGCAGCTCAAGCCTGCAGTCGTAATGGGTATTTCCGTTACTGTTATCGTGGCTTTTTCCAATGTCATCATCTCGCTGCTGCGCAACACGATACCTTCGCGTATACGTATCATCGTGCAGCTGGTCGTTGTTGCCGCATTGGTAACCATAGTCAGTGAAATCCTTAAGGCTTTCGCATACGACGTCAGTGTCCAACTCTCCGTCTATGTCGGCCTTATCATCACCAACTGTATTCTGATGGGACGCCTTGAGGCATTTGCCATGTCCAACGGTCCATGGGAGTCATTCCTCGATGGTATTGGCAATGGCTTGGGATATGCCATGATACTTGTTATCGTGGGCTTCTTCCGCGAGCTCCTTGGCAATGGTTCTCTCTTTGGCTTCCAAGTGATAC
>CAVHJI010000108.1:0-6564 GCA_963636255.1 Bacteroidaceae bacterium
CTATGTATGTACCTCTTCGAGGGTGCGCCGCGCACTCCGAGATTTACATGTCCGCTCATTACTTTTATTGTCCGCGGAACTTAGACGGAACTCAGGCGGAACTCCTCTGCCCCTATCAAATATCCAATCTTGTCAGTGAGTCATGACGATGCGCATATCTTCCGTTAAAATTCTGTTTATATCCATCGAGTATCCTTCTCCGTCTATATTCCGTTTAAGTTCCGCGGATTAGTTTATCTACTTTTAAGTTCCGCGATGCCTCGAAGAGGTACACTTACGAGTAACCCCAGACTAAGGGAACGTAGTGACTGCGGTCTTGTCGTCTACTCCTATTGTTTAGCACAACACTATTTCAAAGTACTCCCTCTCCTGTCCTTCATGAGGTTGGGCAGGAGAGAGAGTTGATAGGGTCAGATTACTCTTCGAAGTTCTGCTCGAAGGTCAGACCGCTCTGCCATGTAAGGTCAACAGAGAGACCAAACTCCAGCTTCGGAGAACGCAGGTCAGGAATTACCTGATAAGCCTTAGCCAGAGACTTCTCACCGATTGTCAGATTGGCAATTGTGACGTAGTCCTGCTCAAATACTTTGTCACGAGTTCCTGCCACATAGCCTGTAGTAGTTGTTGCTTTCGGGTCCAATTTTGCAACAAGATAGAACTTTGTTCCATGGGCAATAATCTTATTGTCTATGCCATAGAAATCTTTTCCAGTGTTTGTGAGCTCAACACAAATCAGCTCTTGCTCATCAGCCTTGGTCTGAAGAACCAATGTGTGGTTGTAAGCTGAATATGAAGCTCCTCTCTTGGCTGCAATACCTGTTGCAGACATCTTACCGTCATAAATGGTATACGTCTCTGTAGAAGATGTCGGAGTGAAGTCCCAACCAACTTGCTTCTGGCCACCGACCAATACAGCAGACATAGGATAACCATCATCAGGAAGGTCTACAATCTGCGGAACCTGATAATCAGGATCTGCAGAGTCACCGCTTCCACTATCCTTTATTGTTCCAGTAGGTGCAATTCTTACAGCAACGTCCAAACGACCGACAGCATATTGAATCTGCTTGTACAAAATGACAGAACGTGTAGAAGCTTTTACTTCATCGAAAGCATAGAAAGTAGCTTCATCACGGATTGTTCCCCAATTCTTAGTTCCAGCTTGACCTGCTCCGAAATAGAGAGCATCCGAAGTCTTTATATTTGTGTTAGCAAAGTAATACAAGCTGGCAGGTTTCGTGTACTTAGCAAGTTCACTCTGAGCGAGACCGTCGTTGTTACCTGCCTCATACTTGAATACGCTGTTTGCAGCATCCCACTTAACGGAAACAGAACCGTCAGGAAGATTCCAAGCAGTAGGGAATGCAGTGCCAGTCCATGTTCCTGAATACAGATATGAATCCATATCACTGCCAGAGAATGATACCTTGCTGCCAATTGCAGTCTTCAGTGCGTTTCCCACGGTTGTTGTGGAAGTTCCTTCTATCTTGGAAACAGTAGCATAGAGGTCAGCTGCTGCAGCTGCGATGGTAGTTGTAGAACCAGCTTCCATTGCCTTCCAATTCGTTGCATATTTCTGCTTGGTAGCTTTCTTTGTCGCATCGCTCTCTGCGTTGACCCAAGCATCAAGGGCTGTTGCAACACCATTCAGATAAGTAATGACTTCTGCAGCTGTTGTATTAGCAGCAGCCCAGGTTGCGTCTTCCTTTACAGGAACAAGATCAAAGGTAAGTTTGTCTACGTTATCGGTCTTGGCTATTGAGCTCTTCTTGTCGTAGATAGCTTCCAGATCGCCATAACCGTCTTGACCTGCCTTAGAACTCTGACCATAGAACAGAGCGTACTTTGTGCCCAATGGAATGTCGACATTGTTATAGACCTTTGCGTTGGCATCATTGTAGTCGAAACTGCTAAACTCAGCCAAACCTATGGGGTCTAAAGCAAAAGCTGTCGTGCTTGCATTAGCACTTGTAACCTCTGTCTTGAACGGGAATATCTGAATGTTTTTGATTCCCAAGAATGTAGGAGTGGTCTGCTCCTGTGCAGCCCCATCAACCATACGTGTCTGAACTTGGTTAGCCAGAGACAGTGTGAACGCTGTCTTCACTGTTTCGCCAGTAGCTTCGGTGATGTTGCCGGTCGGATCGTCGTCGGACGAACAAGCAGAGAAGCCAACTACGCCCACGAGAGCTGTCGCTCCCAGAAGGGCAATGTTCTTGAATTTCTTCATCTCTTTCTTTGTTTTGGTTTATTAATAATTGTTTCAGTTATTGTTGTTCGCATTCTTTACGGTCATTCCAGTGCTACGTCACCTGTCCCTGCCGAACTCCATGAGTCGACGATGGATATGCCCAACTCCAGGTGCGGTGCACGCAGGTCGGGTATGACATTATAGGCATTCGCCAAAGTCATGATGTTGTAGTTCGCCCTTGTAATCTTGTCCTGCTCGAAGACCTTGTTGGATGCCGTAGTGCCGGTAGTGCTTGCAGAAGCATTCGTCGCTTTCAGCTTGCCAATAAGGTAGAACTTGCTGCCGGCATAGATCATCTGTCCGTCATATCCCGTGAAGGGAAGACCTGTGGTGTTCTGCAACTCTATGGCGACAGTTATCTCCGTGTTTGCATCATCCGCCGTCTCCAGCACTAAGGTGTGCGTCACGTCCGACTGAACTCCTTTCTTTGCATAAATGCCGCTAATCTTATTGTCGTAGATAATCCAGTCTACATCTCCAGCCTTGGGCTTGAACTCCCAGTCGACTGACTTCTGTCCTGCCACGAACACTGCCGTGACAGGGAAACCCGCTGTGGGTACTGTGACAGCTGTGTTGTTCTTGTCGGGCAATGTTGCGGCATTGCACTTCACCGTCACATCATAGCGACCAACGGCATACTGTACAGGACTGGTCAGCGCTACCGACTTGGTAGAGGCATCGACCACGGTGCCATTGGTGTAGCGGGTTTTTATAGCTTCCCAGTCGTTAGTGTCGTTGTAGTTGCTCTGCTGTGCCGAGCTTGATGTCATGACACCACTATTGACACGGTAGTACAGGCATGGCGGATAGACAAAGTCGGTCAGACGGGACACGGAGATGCTGTGCTGCTGTACCCCTTCAGCATCGTTGGGCTTGAACTTGCTGTCCGCAGCAACCCATTCCATGAAGGCGGTACCATCCGGCAGCCCCAACTCCCCAGGATAGTCGGCATAGTCGGTCTTTAGTGTAAGCTCGTTAGCTGTCGCGTTGATGTCTGCACCCACCTTAATCTTCTCGATGATGGCCTGTGCCATGTCATCTGACTGGTAGTTGGTAATAAGGTTCGTGTACAAGTCTTGCAACAGTGCCTGTACGGAGTTGGACGAGCCGGCTATGTTCGTGATGAACTGCGTATAGAGTTCGTGTATCTCTGCGTTTGTTGTGTAGTCCTTCCACGCTGTGCCACTGGTGACTGATGCGTTTGCTATATCGGTCATATAGTTGACCAAATTGGTTGCCTTCGCTGGTGTACCGTCGACTGTGCGGATACTCTGCAAGGAGAAAGTCAAGTCAGAGGGCTTTGTGAAGCTGCTCCAACCATCGGTGACGTTATTGACTTGTGCCGTAAGTCTGCCCTGGACGTGCGGGTCGGTAACGGTGTTGTCCTGCGTTGCCCTGCCATAGAACAGGAAGCCCCGTGTACCTATGGGTATGTTCACGTCCTTATAGAGTGCAGTGTTCTTGTCGGTCATGGACGGGAGCGTATTGGCTACAGTCTGTTCTGTAGGCTTCAACAGCTTCTCAAGGCTGAGGAAGTCGCCGCTCTTCTGCGTAGTGCTTTCAATCATTGCAGTGTTGAACGGTATCAGATGGATGTCTTCGATGCCACGGAAGTTGCCGTCCTTCTGCACCGTAGCGTCCGACATACGTGTTGTTGCCGATGTTCCAAGCGAGAGGGCGAGCTGCATGGGCACTGTGCTTCCCTCTGCGGCACGTGTCGTAGGGTCTGTGTCCTGTGTGCAGGCTGCCATAAGCATGCCTGCAAGCAGTGATGTCGCTATGTGAAACAATCTTGTCATCTGTATGTCTGTATCCTTCCGACTCTTAGTCTGTCGTCATTCCCCGAGCTGCTCGAGGTTCTTCTGTGCATCGGCATTGCCGTCTTGTGCCGCACGACGGAAGCAGCGCAGTGCCTCCTCCTCATTGCCCGTCATGTAGAGAGCTACGCCAAGTGCGTTCTGTGCACGGCTGTCTGAGCGTACCGTCTGCAACTTACTGAGTGCCTCACTGTACTTCTCTTGCTGCAGCAGCTGACTTGCCTCATTGATGATGGCGGCAGCCTTGTCGGGCACATAGTCGTAGTAGATGCGCAGATAGCCCGAGTTACGCTGGTCTGCCAGCACATTGTCGCGCAGGTAGCGGTAGGTACGTCCACCATTATGGCGGCGTATGAGCCACTCACGGCGGTCGGGGTTGCTCTCGTTGTCGATTATGCCGAGTATCTCGTCGCGTCCATCGAAGTCAAGGTCGGCAATCTGGTCGCGTAGCTCTGCCCATGCCTCACCGCCATTGACGGTCTCGAAGAGCTCGTCGGGCAGCTGCAGCTGTTGCTGTACGTATTGCTGAAGAGCCTTGGCACGGTTGCCTGCCAGTTCCTCGTTGCGCTTCACCGTACCCTCGACAGATGCCAGACCAATGATCTGTATCTTCTCCACGAGGCTTGTCGTGTCGTTCATGACCTGTCGGGTGACGTCGATGATGCGGTCGAGGGTCGAGGCATTGTCGCGTATGTTGCGGTCGATATCCGTCTTGTCGAGTGCGAAGTGCACATAGAGCATGCCTGCTGCCTTGCGCAGTGCACGTGTGCGGTCGTAGGGTTTATAGGTGGAGATATGTGCCAGCACGGGGTTGTCCTTCTCCAGCTGTCCTGCCTTGCCGGTGTTCACGGCGACAGGGTTATATGCAGGAGTGAACGGAGTGACATAGTTGGTCCACTCGCCAGCGGCAAGTCCCAGAGTCTCTACCGTGCAGCATCCCTCACGTTCGGTCCTGGCACACAGCGTGAGCTGTCCATGACGTACCCACGGATAGTCCTTCAGGGATATGCTTGCGCTGCCTGTCACCGTGGCAGGCATGTCCGATGCTGCTATGTATGCAGGCTCCTCACCCTTGTGGTTGAGCACATAGTCGCGATGGAGCTTGCGCACGTTGCGTGACCCGCGCACTATGACAGGCTCGAGAGCCAAGGTGTCGGTCTCAGAGCATAGCAGCGGTGTGACGATAGTGGCATAGTCGCTTGCAGGCTTCGTAAGCGGCACCTCATAGTCGAGCAGGAATGCATCCTTCAGACATTCGGTGCGCGTTATGCGCTGTGCGTTTGCAGTCAGGGCATAGCCCAGCAGAACCGTTGCAGAAAGTATCTTCGTTGTCCTCATCATGCTGTCGCCTCCCCTCATTTGATGTTATACACAATGCTTACTCCCACCTTGGGCATCAGGAACGGCTTCTTGTCCTTGCCGTAGTAGGTGCCGCAATGGGCACAGTCGTACTCCTTATACCATGCATAGCCGACATCGATGCCTGCTTCTGCCTCAAGGCTCCAGTGCGGACTGAGTATCCATGAGTAGCCATAGGTGGCACCTACAGCTACCATATCTCCCTGGCGTCGCTTGTCGCGCAGCGACGGATAGAGACCGAAGGGGAAATGTACCTTGCCCACATTGAAATGGCTATAGATGGCATTGAAGCCTATGAAGTCGCGGCTGAAGGGAGAGCAGAACCAGTAGCGTGCTTCAGGAGAGATGAGCAGATGCTTCCACTTGCGCTCCTTGCTGCTGTCGGAAGGCCAAGGCATGTAGCCTGCGTTGAGTCCTGCTGTCCAATGGCCTGACAGGTAGAACTCAACACCTAAGTTGGGGGTAGGAGGTGCGTCGAACCCGTGAATCATGTTCATGGAGGCAGCATAGAGCAGATTGCTCTTGACCGCAACCTTCTGCGCCTCTACCGCCGAGAAGCTGCAGAGGATGCCTACCAATACTAAAACTACTAACCTTACTTTCATCAATACCCTATGTATATGTTTCTGTGTGCGTGGTGCACTGCTCTCCCGCAGTGGCACGCCATACATTCCTTACCTCATTATATATAGGCGGTTCTGTAAATCCCCACCGTAATAATTCACCAATAGCCCCGCAATCTGGCAAAGCCATTTTTCATAGCTTACCTTATAGAGTACGACGTCTCGCATGTATTTAGGATGCCAACCCTGCGATACATCTACTCTTATACGCCTGGTAATCTGCAAAGTTAGGAATAAATGCAGAAAACATGTCATTACCCCCCTAATAATAAGTTAAAAATAAATAACTTGCGTGCGGTGAGGCCAAATCCGCGCTACGCTTAGACAGGGGCTATCCATGTAATCAACTGCTACGAGGCTGCAAGCCCCCCCTCAATGTCTGTCACGCAACACATAACACACTCATGTCCACTGATTACTTTATTGTCCGCTGAACTTAGACGGAACTCAGACGGAACTTCTCTGCTCAAGTGCTACGTTGAATGTGTTACGTGTTATATTAAATATATCCGCT
>CAVHJI010000109.1:0-6553 GCA_963636255.1 Bacteroidaceae bacterium
CATCTATGGTGGGACGAAACTCTCCACTCTTTGTGCTGTCACCCTGTTCTATGGGTGCATAGCCAGCTGTACCGAGACCAATGTTCGTCGATGACTCAGGCTCTCCGTTCTTGTCGAAATGCTTGGACAGTCCGAAGTCAATAAGGAAGATATGACCGTCGCTGTCACGACGCATGATGTTACCGGGCTTCATGTCGAGGTGGAGCATGCGATGTGTCTCGTGCATGTAGATGAGAGCATCTGCAACACACTTTATGATGCTGACGGCTTCGGCTTCGCTGATGTTGTGCGTCTTGATGTAGTCGTTGAGGTTCTGACCGCCGATGTAGTCCATCACATAGTAGAACGTGCCATTCTCGGCAAACGAGTCGGTGACCTTTACGATGTTGGGATGTTCGAGATTGGAAAGGTTGATTGCCTCCTTCTTGAACTTCTGGCAGTAGTTATAGGAGAGTGAGCTGTCGCTCATTCCCGTAATGCTGCCATCCTCGCCACGCGAGTTGAGGTCTCTCATGAAGAACTCCTTTATGGCAAGTCTCTTCCCCAGGTTGGTATGTCTGGCCAGATAGGTGATGCCGAAGCTTCCCTGCCCCAAGGTCTTTTCTATCTGATATTTGCCGCCTTGCAAGAAGGTGTTGGGTGGTAATTGCTGTTGCATGGTTATTGAGGCTGATTTGAGGTCGTGTCTTGTTTCTTTAGAGAGTCGGGCGTGAACTTCTCTTCTGTTGAAGACAGAGCCGAAGCCGTCTCCTGTTGGACTGTCTCTTCTCCCTTCTTGGAGGTAGAGTCTTTCTTCGTATCTTCGTCTGAAGCCTTTGATGGAGACTGTTTGACTGAGTCTGCCTTTTCTGCTTGATTGTCTTTCTCACGGACTATCTCCTTAGGTCCAGCAGCCTGCTTGGGATTGCTCACCTCTGTAGTATCACTCGCAATGGCCTTCCCCTCCCCTCTGACTGTCCGCATGTAGAAAAAGCCTGCCACTGCAATGGCAGCTATCACTACGGCTAAGGCAATTAAGGGGAAGACTCTGCGCTTCTTCTTTGGCCGTAATATGGGCTGTGGCGAGGACGTGCATGCTACTGATTTTGCAGTCGGGGCGACCGCGCCCTCCACCTTACCTATATATATAAGGTGTGCCGTGTGATTGTCCTTGTTCTCCTCGGTGACTTGGCGGAGCATCTCCAGCTTCTGTTCATCGGTGACATCAGGCTTGGTGATGATGTTCAGGACATTCTCGTCTGCGGCTTCCTCGAGCATGCCGTCGGAACACATGTAGAAGTAGTCGCCTGGCTGGATGTCGGTCAGATGGACGATGTCTGCCTTTGCCCTTTGTTCCTGACATGGCAGCATGGCACGGGTGATGACATTCTTCTGCGGATGGTGCTTGGCTTCCTCTTCGGTTATCTCACCAATGCGCACAAGGTCACTGACAAGAGAATGGTCACGTGTGCGGAAGACGATGCGGGCAGGAGTGCCGTCCTTTGCAGGACGCAACTGATAGATACGGCTGTCACCTATATGTGCCACGGTAGCACCGCCGGCATGCAGACAGAGGAACGTCATGGTGGTGCCCATCTTTCGTTCCTCACCATTGTCCTTGGCATCGAGTGCATCGTAGGCTGCACTCAGTGCCTGCCGGAAGATTCCATCGGTCAGTGGCTGGGATGGATTCCACAAGGAGTGGATAGTCCTGCCCATCACCTCACATACTGTCGACGATGCCACTTCGCCCTTCTCATGTCCTCCCATGCCATCGCAGAGAATGAAGACACGGTCTTTGTCCGTCTGCTTTCCCAATGCAGGGAAGAGAGAGTCCTCCTGATTCTTCCTTTGGCCGAGTTCCTGAAGGCTATATGCTTTGATCTTGAATTCCATACGCAGAGTCATAATTTGAATGTCAGTTCTGTCTCGCCCATCTTTATGCGGTCACCATTGTTCAGGATGAACTGGTCCTGCTGTCCTATGAGTGTGCCGTTCAGAGTAGACGGATTCTTGTTTGCACCGTTCTTCAGGAGACGTATGATGCGTCCGCCGGCATTGCGCACTTCTATCACTGCATGGCTACGGCTCATGGTGCGGTCGTCGGTGACTATCTGCACGGATGCGGTCGACGATGAAGCCTTGCGCCCTATGGTGTTTATGCCGGGGCAGAGCCGATAGGTCCTGCCCATGCTGTCGACGAGCATGCCTGCAGCAGCTTGCGGGTCGGCCAGAGTTTCATCTCCTCCACCTTGCATAGGCTGTTGCGGGCCTATCCTTGTCTCATCTACTCCCGACTGCGGTGCAGAGGCTCTGCCATAACGTGTCTCATCGCTTGCAGGGCCGACGGGTCTCGGTTGCTCCACATATCGCTGACACTCGCCCACCTTATGCCTATCCTTGCATACCGGACAAGTGAACGATGCCGCATTGATGTTCGGCATGTCTTTCAGGCGAAGTATCTTGCCACAAGTAGGGCACTTTATCTTTATCTCGCTCATTGTCGCATTTCTCTTGTGCTGTCTTTCATTCCATCACGCCGTTGACCTTACACAAGCTGCAGGTTGTTGTCGATGTCGTTGTTATAGTCGGTCTGCTCGTTGCTTGCGCCATATGCATAGGGATCTTGCTCCTGCTGCATCTGCTCCTGCTGTTGCTGGGCGATGTATGCATCTTCCACACTCGACATCTGTAACTGCGCTGACGAGACGTCAAACACCTCACCTTCTTCGATCACCTGGTTATGGTTGACATCACTAAATGCTATTTCGGCGGTACCGTCACCATCAACATCGACTACTCCAATGCGCTCGCCATTGATGTCGAGCACAGCAGCCTCCATGGTCTGACCGTATTCATTCTCTTTCTCATAGACGCCCAAGACCTGAACTTCATCGCTGTCGCCGGCATTGGCTCCCGTGGTGTGTGTAGGGTTTACCTGATGTGCAGCACCATTCTGCTGGGCATATGCATGCTCGTAACCACTCATATTCCAGTCCTCTCCCTGCACGTTGTGCACTTCGTTCTCTTCGAACCGACCGTTGTGGTCAACGTCAACACCAAGCACATCGGCTTTACCGTCGCCATCCATGTCTGCCACGACAGCCGTGTCATGACCGTCTGTAAGGGTGACATACTCTGCCGTCTGTCCGTTGAGGCCCTCGCCATGCTGAATGTCAACCACGCGAACGTCGGCTTGACCCTCGTCGGCTGTCTGCTGTGCATGTGCCTGCTTTAGGACATCCATGTCCAAGTTTCTATCCTGAATGTTATGGACTTCGTTCTCCTCGAATCTTCCGTTGCGGTTGAGGTCTACGCCCATCACGTCTGCCTTTCCATCACCGTCCAGGTCTGCCACAACAGCTGTGTCTTTACCATCTGAAAGTGTGGCATATTCTGCTGTCTGACCATTCAGACCTGCCCCTTGCTGGTAGTCAACCACATGAATGTTGGCAGCCTCATCGTCTGTTGCCGCTGATGTCTGATGGGTTCTGTGGCTTGGGGTTGACTGGGTGGCTGTGTTGTGTGCAGTATATTCCTGCCCTGCCTTGTTGTCTGTAGCAGCGTTTGAAGCAGCTTGCGCTGCAGTTTCCTGTGCTGTCGTTTCTTGTGCTACCGTTTCCTGTGTTGGCTGGCTTGGGGTTTCCTGCACAGGTTCTGAAGTCTCGGCAGCAAGTTTCCCCTCTGTCACTGCCTCTTTGCTTTCCTGCTCTTCTTCCTTTGCTTCAGCCTCTACGTTCTCGGGTTGCTCTTCCTGGTCGTCTTCGTGATTCAGTATCATGTCGTTTACGACATTCATACCACCTGCACCAATTGCGCCACCTACCATTGCGGCAGCTGCCGAGGCGGCGACATTTGTGCTTGTACCGGTCTGCGACTTTGTTTCAGCGGTTGACTCACTCTGTGATTCATAAGCCTTGTCATTGTTCTGAGGCTGCATGATGAAAGTTTCTTCGTTGTTCATAGCAGAAAATATTTATCGGTTATTGTTGTTTTGCTGAGTCAAAGGTATGAGGACTGCACCAGACCGCCACACCTTTTCCAGCATCCTGTATAAAGCATCCCGATTATTACACGAAATGTCAGTGGGTGTACTTGCAGCCGCAGGCAAAGCACTGTTTGTTGTACTCTATGTTGCGATAGGGTACATTGCCAAACGGTTTGCCGCACTTGGGATTGGGACACTTGTATTTCTTGGCAAACTCTTCGTCAAGGTCGTCAAGCTGTTGTTGCAGAATGGGATTGTTGCTGCTTTTGTAAAAGAAATAGATTGCAAAAAGCAGGCAGAGGCCCATCAATATCCAGCGAATGACCGGTATGGCTGCTCCCACACATATTCCCAACATTGAAATGATGCCTTGCAAACGTTGTTTGTTCGCAAAATCAGCAGCTTCCTTTTGCAGCTGTAACTTGCGGCCATGATACTCTTCCCACACACCCTCCAACGGTTTGAGTGAGAACGTAGGGACTTCCTGTTGCTGTTGGCCGGCAGGTGAACCCGTAGCCAGCTGCAGTATCTGCTGCAAGGGTATGAGGAAACGTTCTTCGCCCAGCTGCACCTTGCTTGTAGAGCTGATGCTCTTGCTGAGTACCTGGTTGCCGTCGACGAAGGTCACGTTCTGTGCCTTTATGTTCTGGATGGTGATGTTGCTGCCATCGACCGATATCTTGCAGTGCTGACGGCTCACCGACAAGGGCACACTGCCTGCCTGTCCGATATTGAACTCACGCTCACCGGCAACGCAGTGAAGACGGCGTGCGCCTTCCTCTCTTCCTATTACTATATCCATACCGACTGTTATTCTGCACCCTCGACGTATGTCCTGTTTGGTATCCTCGCCACAAGTATTTCCTTCAACTTTCTCAATGCTTCCTTTGATATGCCAAGCTGAAAGGCGAAGTTCACTCCGTCGGTCACGACCAGGCTCTGCAACAACGGCTGCACTTTGAACACGAAGTTGAGGTTGACGATGAAGCGCTTGCCTACTCGTGCAAAGATGGAAGCACGCTCGCGCAAGCTCTCGGAGATGAACTGCTGCATGCGGCTGAGGTTCATGCAGACAGACACCTTCTGCTTGTTGATGAGTACTATGTTGGTGTAGTTGCCGTCGCCCTCCATATAGACAATCTTGGAGCAGTCGAGGCAAATCAGCTCGTCACGGGTATTGATGTACAAATGTCCTGCATTCATAAGAGTGTGTTCTGAAATGTTATAGCATTAGATGTCGTATACCGGCATCACCGGTAAAACAGTGGCAAGTTAGGCAAAATGACGGACAGACGCAACAAAGGGAGAAAGATTCCAAAAAATAAAAGTCAAAACACTTGCAAAGAGCCTACTGCGGCGCTATCTTTGTATATCTTCTCAGGCTTCTACAAGCGCTTGACTTCCGTCGAGAAGATATCTGATATCCTCATACCAAAGCTTGCAATTATCATACCAAGGTTTGCAATATTCGTACCAAAGCTTTGGTACGAATATTGCAAGCTTTGGTATGACCCAGTAGGATATTCTTCTCGGGGCAAGACATTATACTCAAAGAGCAAATAGACTATACTGCCTGAACAACGTCAGTATAGTCGTGTGCCTACGGAAAAAAATATTTAGAACATTACGAGAAGGGGTTCTGCATGATTGGTATAGTCCAAGACGATGTGGCTTCTTGCAGTGGGTGCTTGCGTATATTAAATGTTCTCCCTGCACTTGCAGCAGAACCAAAGCCTAAGTTTGCCGTATAACCAACCTCTTCGAGGCTGCTCGTCCCCTCATAATCTTTCACGTAACACATTCATGTCCTTTGGCACGTGTACCTCTCCGAGGCACGGACAGAGGGTATAGCATCTATCCCCAGTCTGCGCTACGCTTAGACTGGGGTTACTCACAAGTCAGCCTCTCCGAGGCTGCAAGTCCTCTCAATGTTTGTCATGTAACACGCTTAACGCAACACGCATTACACAAATCGTCTGCGGACAATATCTCATCGGCAGATTATAGCTGGTGTCAGGACGTGGTGCCTCGAAGAGGTACACTAACGAGAAACCCCAGACTAAGGGAACACAGTGACTGCAGTCAGGGGTTAGCCATATAATCAACCTCTCCGAGGCTGCAAGTCCCCTCAATATCTGTCATGTAACACGTATATCGTCCGCGGAACTTAGACGGAACTCAGACGGAGATTATGCTCGAAAACCTGAAAACACAACACGTTTTTAGGTTGTTATGGGCACGGATGATGAAGGAATTCCCTTAAAATAATCGACCGGCTTCGCCGGTATTGTTGTTTCTTCGCTCCACTCACACAGCCCGCTTATCCGGGCAGCTCCGCTTTGCCCTCCTTGCGGGCTGTGTCCGTTGCGCTCATCCTTAGCTTAGAACAGCAGGAATGAGCGGAATGCCATGACATGTTGTTACTCGGAGAGGCAGAGGCGCAAGCCAAGGTTGTTGTTCCTGTTGCCGGGAATGCTGCCGCGATTCGAAGAGCGGCAGTGCCCCGCATCGTTGCCCCAGCCCCCGCCACGCAACACGCGGTAAGACCCACTCACAGGACCGGCAGGATCGTACTGCGTATTGCTG
>CAVHJI010000110.1:0-6319 GCA_963636255.1 Bacteroidaceae bacterium
AAGCGGCATCCCTTCAGGATGGACGGTAGTAAACGAATAAGACGGGACGGGCACCCTTGATGAGGTGTTGGATGATGGATGATAGGTGGTGCGCTGCGCATTCCGATTTCCCCAGTCTGCGCTACGCTTAGACAGGGGTTAGCCATATAATCAACCTCTTCGAGGCTGCACGTCCTCTCATCTGTCACGTAACACTCAACACGCAAGAGCCTCACCCCAACCCTCCCCTAAAGGGTAGGGAGAACCTAACACAATGTCACACAACACGCCCTACGCAAAACGTAAAAAAAATGGACGTACGTTAGCTTGTAGCTTCAACGTACGTCCACAGGTAGTAGCTTAAAATAGTGTGTGGCCAGATGATGCCGAGGACTCAGATGCCGAGTGCCTCGCGGACAGCCTCAATCTTCTTGTCGGCAGCGGCATTGGCAGCATCCATGTCGGCAACGCTGTCTATGTGACCCTTGACCTCGATGTAGAACTTGATCTTCGGCTCTGTTCCCGACGGACGGACAGATACCTTGGTGCCGTCCTCGGCAAAGAACTGCAGCACGTTCGACGTTGCCGGCATGGTCAGGTCGCTCACCTTGCCGTCGACAGTCTGCTTCAGTGTCTTATAGTCCTTGACCGTACGCACCGGCGAACCTGCCAACTGCTTCGGCGGATTGTTGCGCAGGTTGTCCATCATCTGCTGTATCTCCTGTGCACCTGTGCGTCCCGGCTTGACGACGTTGACGGTGAACTCCTTGGAGTAGCCATACTCGCGATAGATGTCGACGAGCACATCGTAGAGCGTGCGTCCGTTGTCCTTTGCCCACGCGGCAATCTCGCAGATGAGGCAGATAGAGGCTGGTGCATCCTTGTCGCGCACCTTGTCGTAGGGCAGGAAGCCGAAGCTCTCCTCACCGCCACCGATATACTTCTGCTTGCCTTCGGACACGGCAATCTCATGTGCAATCCATTTGAAGCCCGTGTAGCAGTCGCGCAGTTCGACGTTGTTGCACCGTGCTATCTCGGCAATGACTTCGGTGGTCACAATGGTCTTCACCATGAAGTCGGTGGGCTTGAGCTGTCCCAGTGCAATCTTGTTCTTGATGATGTAGTAGAAGAAGATCATTGCCGTCTGGTTGCCGTTGACGATGATCCACTGTCCCTTGTTGTCGCGGCAGACTATGGCAAGACGGTCGGCATCGGGATCGGAAGCAATCACGAGGTCGGCATTGAGCTTGGTGCCGAGCTTTATGCCCAGCGTCATAGCCTCGGCATTCTCGGGATTGGGACTTACCACAGTGGGGAAGTTGCCGTCGATGACCATCTGCTCAGGCACTACATTGATGTTCTGGAATCCCCAGCTGCGCAGACACAGCGGCACGATGACGCGGCCTGTGCCGTGCATAGGGCTGTAGACAATGTTCAGATCCTTGTGGCGCAGTATCACGTCCTGATCTACCATAGCCTCGCGAACGGCAGTCATGTAGTCGTAGTCGGTCTCGCCGCCAATGAGCTTTATCAGTTCCTTGTTGCCCTGGAACTTCACGTCGGCAGGCTGCACCTTGTTCACCTCGTCGATGATGCCCGTGTCGTGCGGAGCCAGCACCTGTGCACCGTCCTCCCAGTAGGCCTTGTAGCCGTTGTACTCCTTCGGGTTATGGCTGGCAGTGACATTCACACCGCCCTGTGCACCATAGCGGCGTATGGCATAGCAGATTTCCGGCGTCGGTCTGAGGCTCTCGAACAAGAGTACCCTGATGCCGTTGGCAGAGAATATGTCTGCCACTGTCTCGGCAAAGAGGCGGCTGTTGTTGCGGCAGTCATGACCCACGACAACGGTTATCTGGCTACGGTCCTTGAAGTTGCGGTTCAGGTAGTTGGCAAAGCCCTGTGTGGCTCTGCCCACGGTGTAGATGTTCATGCGGTTGGTACCTGCACCCATCGTGCCACGCAGTCCGCCCGTGCCGAATTCGAGGTCACGGTAGAAGCTGTCAATCAGTTCAGCCTTGTCGGGATTGTCGAGCATTCGTCTGACGTCAGCTTGTGTCTGAGCGTCGTAGGCAGGCGTGAGCCACTGGCTGGCACGCGCCGTCACCTGTTCAAGCAATTCTTTGTTTTCCATATTCATATGAGTTTAGGGGTTCGTAATATCATATACCTTATATCTGTCGCCTGTCTGGCGTGCAATCTCCTTCTTGAACTCCTCGGGGAATCCGGGGCGTACCAGCGGACGCTCGGGCTGCTTGGTGCTGCGGCCTATCATGTTGTCTGCCGGCATGCGCTTGATGACACCGTCGTTGTACTTCACCACGAGATACTCGCCCAGCTTGCGCCATGTGCTTATGGCATCTTCGGACACCTTGACGCTGTACTGTGTGAGGAATGCGCGTCCTGCCTCGGGGTCAGACTGCAGCAGCTTCACGGCTGCATCTTCAATGCTCTTCTGCGATGCGAAGTAGTTGTTCTCCAGTCCCGACTGTATGGCACGCACGTCGTCGATCATAAGGTCATAGCGCGGATAGACCATGTTGGCCACCCAGTTCATCACCCAGAATGCGCTGTTGAAGGAGAATGAGGTCTCCCCTGCTCCATCGATGCCATCCTTGTAGACGTCGGGCACGATGTCGGTGCAGCAGTATATCGGGGTGTAGACGGTCATGTTGGCATCGTCAGTACCGAACCACAGCACACCGCCGACAGCATCGGGCAGGTTCTGACGCAGCTGCGACACGAAGACCCAAGCCGACTGCTGAGTGGAGATGGGGCGTTCGTTGAAGTATTTCTGTCCGTCAGCCTCGAACGACAGGGGCGACAGGCGGTAGGGCGAATGGTAGATGCCTGCACCGACATCCTGTGTGATGTCGAGCGGTGTGCCTTCGTAGTGGTCGCGCATCATGTTCTGCACGTCCTGCACTGAGAGCTTGCGGTTGGGCTTCACATAGAGAGGCATCGGCTCGCTGCTCTTGCCCTGGATGTAGGGCAGGAACTCACTGCCGCGGTCGGTGAAGCGGTTGAAGTAGCTCCATACACGCGACTCGCAGGCACGCAGACCGCTGAAGTCTATCGGGTTGTAGGCATTGGCAAAGTCGAACTCGCTGTTCACACCGTTGAAGTATCCCTTCTCGCGGGCAAACGAGATGACGTCGGAGGCATAGAGCACGTTCTCCTTGTCGTTGAGGTTGAACTTGTGGATGCGGCTCTGGTTGGCATGGGCAGCGATGCAGTCGTCGGGGATGCGCACTGCAACCCACACGGCACCGCGTATGCCGGGTCCCTTGCCAATCATCTCCATAATCCACACCTCATTGGGGTCGGCAATGGTGAACGACTCGCCACCACTGGCATAGCCGTACTCGCGCACGAGGTCGGTCATAATCTGTATCGCCTCGCGTGCTGTGCGCGAACGCTGCAGTGTGATGTAGATGAGCGATCCGTAGTCGATGATGCCTGTCGTGGTGTCGACCAGCTCGTGGCGACCGCCGAAGGTGGTCTCGCCTATCGACACCTGATTCTCGTTGATGTTGCCGACGACGTTGTAGGTCTGCTCCACCTGTGCTATCTGCCCCATGTGGCGGCCGTCTTCCCAGTTGATGACATCCATCATCTCGCCCTTCTCGTGCTTACCGGCAGGCGAATGATAGAGGAAGCCGAACATGCCGTAGGAGTCGGCGGAATAGGAAATGAGCACCGAGCCGTCGGCAGAAGCGTTCTTGCCGACTATCAGGTTGGTGCACGCAAGGGCGTTGAATGTGGCAGCCGATGCCATCAACACGCCCAACAGAAGTTTCTTCATGATCATGATTCTATGTGTTTTATTTAGTTCTTGTTCTACTCGTATATAAAATTCTTGTTCTACTCATATATAATATGTGTATTGCGTCTCCCTGCCTACCAAGTGAATGTCATCGTCTGCGTTGCTGTGTTGCCACACTGGTCGGTGGCGGTGAAGACAAGCTTGTGTGCCTTGCCGCGCTTCACGTGGTCAGGGTCGAGTATGCACGTCAGCACCGGTGACGAGGAGTTGTAGTTGCCGAAGAGGGCATACTCTCCGTCGATGGTGCCACGGAACGATGCTACCGATGTCTGTCCGTCGGTGACACGCAGCTGCACCTTTCCGTCATTGCGCCACGACTGCTGACGCACAGGCTCTATGCGCGGTGCCACGGTGTCGACAGCCACCTTGAAGGTACCCAGACGACGTATGCGTGTGCTGACGAAGCCTTCGCTGTATCTGCCGCCGACGCTGCTCAGCTTTCCGTCAGGCAGTACGGTGGCAATATAGTATTTCGTGGTGTCCGCCACAGGCAGACGACGCACGCCTATGCGCAGCTCTGCATCGCCGTGCATGAAGGTGCGGTGGCGCGTGATGCGATAGGTCGACGACAGGTCCGACGGATTGCTGCTGACGCTGTAGTCCAGACGGACATCGTCGTAGAGGCGTCCGCGCGGGATTATCAGGTCCAGCCCAGGCTCCTGCAGTGTGTTGGTCTGGTCCCAGTGGAAGATGTGTGTGGCTTGCGTCTCAGGTATGTCACTCCTGCGGCCGGTGATGGTGAAGCTGAGGTGCGAGGTGTTGCCCAGTCCGTCGGTCATGGTGTAGCGGAAGTGGTAAGGACGTTCCTCGTCTATGCTGACGAGTCCGCGCTGTCCGTTCATGGCTCGCAGCATGCGCAGACGGTTGCCTGGCTCGATGAACGACTTCATGTACTGTCCCTCGGTCCATGAGTTGATGTACAGGTTCTCGCTCTCGGCAAAGCGGTCGACGGTGCTGGTGAACACCACGGCAGAGTCGACCTCGAGCGCCACGTACTTCACGCCATAGCGGTTGCCGGCGCCCTCCATGTGGTCGTAGGCTTTCAGTCCCACGCCAATCAAGCCCCATGCCGTGATTGTCTTCGCCGGTTTCGTGGGGTATGCCTTGGCTTCGGTCTGTCCGTCCACCACTCCCTGCCCTGCCTGCGGGAACACCATGATGCCCTCGGCTGTGGGTGCCGTATGATCCTTGACGCCGGCTGCGAAGAACGGCAGCGGGTCTACGAATTCGTCGGTGGCTGTCTCCACAACATCGAGGTGCAGGTGTGGTCCCATGGAGTAGCCGGTGTTGCCGCTGTAGGCTATGGTCTGTCCGGCAGTGACGGGATATTCTCCCTGCGCGGGCTTGATGTCTATGCCTTCCCAACGTTCGTTGGCATACTGCTGCTCCTTCACGCGGCGGTCGATGTCGGGCGTGAAGCGCGACAGATGCCGGTAGATCAGTTCGTGACCGTCGCCATACATCACGTTCAGCACATAGCCCGACCCTGTGTTGACGCGTATGCGCGAGATGTATCCGTCGGCTTGTGCATGGACGGGCTTGCCCACTGTGCCCTGCGTCTTGAAGTCGAGTCCCGCATGGAAGTGGTTGGAGCGTATCTCGCCGAAGTTGCCGGCGAAGGTCACGGGGAAGTCGAACGGCTGGCGATATTGCAGCTGCTCCTGTGCCATCACGGCGGATGGTGCGAGGAGTATCAGCAACACGGTGGCAAGAGCTGTATGTAGATTTCTTCTGTCCATATCATTTACAAGATACAAATATATGGGTTTCCGCCATCGGAATTAAAGCAGGCGACTCTTTTTTTTCAGTATGGAAACGCCTAACTTTGCCGCACTCGAAAAAGCAAGGAGATAAAAACCGATATGAAAAGTCTGTCTATATCATCATCATTGGCTGCAATCGCCATGACAGCTGCCATGGCGGCACTGTGCAGCTGCTCACCGTCAGCAAACAGCGGCAATGCCACACAACTCACACAGTCGGGTCTTGACCCGGCGAAGTTCGAGACCACCGTCAACAACAAGCCCGTAGCCCTCTACACGCTGCGCAACAAGGGCGGCATGGAGGTGTGCATCACCAACTTCGGCGGACGCATCGTGTCTGTCGACGTGCCCGACAAGGACGGCAACTTCCGCGACGTGGTGCTTGGCTTCGACAGCATTGCCGACTACCTCAACATCGCCAGCGACTTCGGTGCATCCATAGGCAGATATGCCAACCGCATCAGCGGCGCACAGTTTGTGCTCGACGGCGACACAGTGAAGCTGCCTGCCAACGACAAGAGCAACTGCCTGCACGGCGGTCCGCGCGGATGGCAGTATCAGGTGTATGACGCAGAGCAGACAGGCGACAGCCTGCTGGTGCTGACCATGCACTCGCCCGACGGCGACATGGGGTTTCCGGGCAACATGACGGCGACCGTCACCTACCGGCTGACAGCCGACAATGCCATCGACATCAGCTATAGCGCTACGACCGACAAGCCCACAGTGGTCAACATGACCAACCACTCCT
>CAVHJI010000111.1:0-1073 GCA_963636255.1 Bacteroidaceae bacterium
AGACAGTACAGAGCGTGTGTACGTCATTCAGAATTCCGCGTACCGGCTCACAAGCATAGCATCGGCAAAGGCTGTTGATATTGTGCAACAACTGGGAATGCCGGAGGATAAGGATTGTAGAATCGTGGTACTCGATAACAATGTGCCACAGTTCTCGATTGTATATAAACGCTCTGAAGCTGAATCTGCTGAGGATTTGGCTTCGTTGGACAGCAGGGCAGGCTGGGGAACAACCTACGAGTTGGGCGATTCCTGGAAGCAGGCTCGCAAGGCCAAGAAGAGCAATAGTTCTTTGTACAAAGTTGATATAGTGGTTTACCCTCAACTGATGTTCAGAAACTACGTACTCAATAGAGTATATGATTATGTGGTCAATCTGAATCCAACAATTGAGGTGTCTCTGTGGAAAGGCTCAAAGCTGGCTCTTCAGGTAGTGGTACCCATACACAATGACTATGGGGACGTATACGGAAAGGTTCGCCCGGGCTATATGACGTTGTCGCAGCAGTTTCGTGTTGAGAATTTGTTCCTGACTGCAACTGTCGGTAACTTCAATAAGTTCCATTGGGGACTAAACCTAAGAGGTAAGTATGTATTCAAGGACACGCACTTCGTGCTTGATGGTGAGATGGGTTATTATGGTGTCGCCCATTTTGACGGATTCAAGCTCATGAAGCACGATGTGGACAGGTCACTTGATAAGTTTACATATAGTATTGGTGCCTCGTATTTCTGGAGACCGTTCAACACACAGTTTAAACTGAACTTTGAGCGGTACTTGTATGGCGAGAATGGATTCAAGGCAAAGATGGTGCGGCATTTCCGATACGCTTCAATAGGACTCTATGCAGCGAAGATATTGGGACGTGACGATGCAGCACACAGCGGCTTCAATGCAGGCTTCATGTTTGCTATAGCTCTGCCTCCCTACAAGAACAAGCGCCACGGTTACATACCGAGGGTGACGACTTCAGACTATTGGGGCATAACCTACAACGCAGGGAACGAGAAGTTCTATGGACAGTATGTCGTCCCCTATGTTGGAGGCAGCAGTGGAACGGGAACAGTAGATT
>CAVHJI010000111.1:1083-6313 GCA_963636255.1 Bacteroidaceae bacterium
AATCAGAATTATTCAATTACTAATTAAAATTAAATTAAAAAATGAGAAGTAATTTATTTGGTCGATTCGCCAAGTTGGCGGTAGCCTTTTTAGCTGTAGGTGCGATGCTTACAAGCTGCTATGATGAGGCGACAGAGAAGACGTACATTCCCTCTCTTGAGGATGTAAAGTATGTTCTAGCCGGCACTGTTACTGACAGCCAGACATTCGCTCCTATTGAAGGTGCAACAGTAACTTGCGGTAGCCTTAGCTCAACAACAGGTGCTGATGGTATCTACACTCTGACGAGTACGAACACAGCAATCTCTGGTACAGTTACTTACGCAGCTTCTGGTTACAACTCGGTAACAAAGACTGTTAACTTGACAGAGGCCAGCCCAGTTCAGACTCTTAATGTAGCTTTGAACGCTTACACAGACCAAGGTGGTTCGGATCATGATCACAATGGCGACGCTGATCACAGCGGCAATGCTGATCACGATCACAACAATGGTACAAGCAGCAACGGTCAAGGTGTCGGTGGTGGCAGTGGTGAGTAATCGTCACGTTGAACGTTAACCATTGACAAAGTTGAGTCGGATGCGGTGGCAGGATATCACAAGACGAACCCTTATAGCGCTGGTTCTTGTTTGTAGTCCGCTGTTGTTGTCGGCTCAGTTGACATACGGCACCACAGGATTGCTGCACATGCCATCGGCAGAGATGCAACGAGACAAGACCGTGATGATTGGTGCTAATTACTTGAATGAAGCAATAACACCGTCATTCTGGGCTTACGGTACATACAACTACTACTTGAATGCGACTATATTCCCGTGGATGGAAGTGGCTTACACCATGACACTCACAAAGGGAAAGACGCTGGGACTTCATACAAACCATTTCACGAATCAGGACAGATATTTCTCTCTTAGGATTCGGGCTCTGGAAGAAGGACAGTTTTGGAAGTATATGCCGGCAGTGGTCTTTGGAACTTCAGACCCGTACGTGTTCTCGAGCGAAAACGTAGGCTCGAAAGGAAGCAAAAACGGATATTTCTGTAGGTTCTATGTGGCAGCAACAAAACACATCCCGGTGGGGAGCGAAGAGATAGGAGTACATCTTGCATACCTATATAATATGCGTGATGATTATCCACTGAATGGTCCGGCGTTCGGCCTTTCATACAGCCCTTCGTTTCTGCCACAGGTAAGCGTCATCGCAGAATACGATTCCAAAGATTTCGCAATGGGTGCTACTGTGCTGTTGTTCAATCATCTGCATATGCAGTTTGAGATGCAACGAATGGAAAAGTTTACTGGTGGACTTGCATATAAGATCTATCTTAAGTGAGAGCGCCGGTAGCGATTAAAAAGAACAAAACAATAAAAAATAAAAACGATGAAAAGTAAATTAATGCTTTTGACATTGGCGTTGGCAGCAACCACATCTGCTTTTGCACAGTCAACGAGAGAGAAGTACTCTAGCAATGGCGGGGACAATATCTTCGTCAGTGTTACTGGTGGTATATCTACAATAAATTCCGGCTCCAAGGAAGGTGGCTTCGGTAACGTTGCTCCTCATGTGACCGTATCTGTTGGTAAGTGGTTCAACCCTGTACTGGGACTCCGTCTGCAGGGTGGCGCTTGGAGAGGCAACTTCGATACAAAGCACTCTTATGGAACTCTGACAGCTACTGGCGTTCAGCAGCCGAACATGGTTAAGTATCACAAGAACGTAATCATTGGTCGCTTCGATGTTATGTACAACCTGTCGAACGCAATCTTTGGTTACAATCCTGACCGTGTCTTCACTTTGAGCGCATTCGCTGGTCCTGGCATCACACTCTCAAAGAACTCAAGCGGTATTGTTGAGGAGAACTATGCAAATGGTACTTACAAGCGCACTCTTCCTGGAAGCAACAAGCTGAGAGCTATGGTTAATGGTTCAGCAGGTCTGCAGGGTAAGTTCGCTGTCAACGAGTATTGGGACATCGACCTCGAGGCTCGTGCAGAGTTGGCATCTTCTTATCTGGGCTACACATCTATTGCTAAGCAGGTAGGTGGTCTGTACTTCGGCGCTGGTGTTACTTATACATTCGGTGGCAAGAAGTTTGTTCCGGTTAACCAGAAGGTTGACAACAGCGCTCTTAACGACGAAATCAATCGTCTGCGCAGCGAGCTTGCAAAGGCTCAGTCTGATCTGAACGATGCACGCAATGCTTTGGCTAATGTTAAGCCTGAGGTTCGTGAGGTTGAGAAGCTCGTTGAGGTTGCTGCTCCGCAGGCTATCTTCTTCACACTGGGTAGCGCTCGCATTGACGACTACAACAATGTTCACGTAAAGAACGCAGCTTCTGCAATGAAGAAGAACAGCGATATCAAGTATGTCATCAACGGTTATGCTGACAAGGCTACAGGTTCTTCTAACTACAATGAGACACTGTCTCAGAAGCGTGCTCAGGCTGTTTACGATGCTCTTATCGCAGAGGGCGTATCTTCAAGCCAGATCGAGATCTCTGCTAAGGGTGGTGTTGACAACATGTTCGGTAAGGACAAGCTGCAGCGTGTAGTTATCATCGAGAAGAGATAACACATCTGATTCTGCATAAAGAAAAAAGAGGGCATCTGACTAGTTCAGATGCCCCTTTTTCGTTTTTAAACATTTGCCGGCTCTCTCATATTGCAGAATAGTCGTATTTTTGTGTCTTAATCAATATATGGGACGGATTTTAGCTTTAGACTACGGACGGAAACGCACGGGAGTAGCTGTCAGTGATACACTGCAGATTATTGCCAACGGACTGACCACTGTACCTACAGCGCAGCTTATGGGCTTCCTTAAGGACTATATGCAGCGTGAGGCAGTGGAGCGTATTGTCATAGGCTTGCCCAAACAGATGAACAACGAACAATCGGAGAGCATGAAGTACATAGAACCGTTTGTGCGTTTGTTCCGCAAGACCTATCCGGACGTGCCGATGGAATATTTCGATGAACGGTTTACGTCTGTACTGGCACACAAGGCAATACTTAGTTCTGGCCTGAAGAAGAAAGCTCGTCAGGACAAGTCGTTGGTCGACGAAGTCAGTGCCACTATAATCCTTCAATCATATATGGAGAGCAAACGGATAGACAAAAATTAACATACACCTATGATATTACCTATTTATACTTACGGACAGCCTGTACTGAGAAAAGTTGCGGAAGACATACCTACTGATTATCCTGACTTGAAACAGCTCATTGCGAATATGTTTGAAACGATGGATAATGCCGATGGTGTGGGGCTTGCAGCTCCACAGATTGGTTTGCCAATCAGAGTCGTTGTCATTAATCTCGACGTCCTGTCAGATGATCTTCCAGAATACAAAGGCTTTCGCAAGGCATATATCAATGCACATATCCTGTCGGCAGAAGGTGAGGAAGAAGGAATGGACGAAGGATGTCTCAGTCTTCCTGGCATACATGAGACGGTGAAACGTCCCGGCAAGGTCCATGTGCAGTATCTTGATGAGAATTTTGAACCGCATGACGAGATAGTCGAAGGATATCTTGCACGCGTCATGCAGCATGAATTCGACCATCTTGAAGGCAAAATGTTCATCGACCACCTGCCTCCATTGCGCAAACAACTCATCCGTGGCAAGCTGAATGCAATGCTCAGAGGCAAAATCAATTGCTCATACAGAGTGAAGGTGGTAAGGAAATGATTTTTTAATGATTAGTTGGGTAAGATAAGGACACTGATATTATCCCTTTGTTTGCTGCCGTTGACGCTTACGGCACAAATAAATACTGACAGGGTAATGGCGATAGCACGCAATGCTCTGTACTTTGAGGATTATGTCCTGTCCATACAGTACTTCAACCAAGTCATAGCCGCCAAGCCATATCTGTATGAACCATATTTCTACCGTGGCCTGGCAAAGTTCAACTTGGACGACTATAGCGGTGCCGAGATGGACTGTACTCGTGCCATAGACCGCAACCCGTTTGTCGTCAATGCCTATCAGGTACGAGGACTGTCGCGTATACGCCAGCAGAAGTACGACGATGCCATCAGCGACTATCGTACAGCCCTCAGATATGATCCCGAGAATACCGTCTTGTGGCATAATCTGTCGCTCTGCCACCTCTCGAAGAAAGACTATGACGAAGCAGAGGCAGACCTCAACAGCCTGCTTCGCATCTCACCGCGTTATGCCACGGCATATCTCATGCGTGGCGAAGTGATGCTTAACAAGAAAGATACGGTACAGGCATTGGCCGATTTCGATAAGGCGATAGAGATAGAACGCTACGAACCAAGCGGATGGAGCGCCAAGGGAATCGTATTGCTACAGCAGGGTAAGTACAAGGAAGCCGAAGAGAGTCTCGACCAAGCCGTACAGCTCAGCGTCCGCAATGCAGGCAACTATATCAACCGTGCCCTTGCCCGATTCTATCAGAACAATCTGCGCGGCGCCATGAGCGACTACGACCTGGCTCTCGACGTCGAGCCAGGTAACTTCCTCGGACACTATAACCGTGGATTGCTGCGCGCACGTGTCGGTGATGACAACCGTGCTATTGAAGACTTCGACTTCGTCTTGAACATTGACCCCGATGACATGATGGCAACATTCAATAGAGGTGTGTTGCGCTCTCAGACGGGCGACTATCGTGGTGCAATTGCCGACTTCACCCGTGTGCTTCAGGTCTATCCTAACTTCATGACCGGATACTATCAACGTGCAGAAGCCCGTCGAAAGATTGGCGACCGTCGAGGAGCAGAAGAAGATGAGTTCGTCATAATGAAAGACCAGCTCGATCGTGCCAATGCCAATATTGCAAGTAATAGTGGAAATACGGCTTCAACCGACAATGGAAAAGATAATGAGGCAGAAGATGATGAAGGTAGCAAGACCCGTAAGCGCAGTGACAAGAATGTGGAGAACTACAACAAACTGGTCATTGCCGACGACTCTGGCAACACACGCGCATACTCCAATGACATGCGTGGACGTGTGCAAGACCGCAATGTGCAGATCAAACTCGAAGGGATGTTTGTCCTCACATATTATGAACGCTCTAATGATACTCGCCGCAATGCCAACTCCAGCCGATACATCGATGAGCTGAATCATAGCAAGCAGCTGTATCGTGATTTGCTGACGACAAATGCAGAAGCTGCACTCACGGAGCGACAAATCGGCATACACTTTGCTCTTATCGACCAACACACTGCCGATATCGTTGCCGACGACCAC
>CAVHJI010000112.1:0-6248 GCA_963636255.1 Bacteroidaceae bacterium
GCTATGAATGCCCATCCTTAGACCCTAAGAATGCCCATCCTTAGGGTGCCTCAAGGGGCAAACACGGATTTATTGAACGGTTTCGTTCAAAATTGAAGGTTTTAGAACGAAAACGGGGCTTTTTTGAACGGTTTTTGAACGGTTAGTAAACAGATAGTAAACGCTTTTGAACGGACTTGCATGTGTCCGGTAAAATGCTAAAGCACCCTGCAGCTTGTCGGGTAAGCCGGAGTTTGTGGAACGGTTCAGGAGCGGAAGTGGATAAGGAGGTTCAGTATGGAGACGAGAAAGGACATTGCAGCAGAGAAGAAGGCGTGCGGGAAGTACAACTGTGCACAGGCGGTGCTGACGACCTATGCCGACTTGACGGGACTTGATGAGCCGACGGCAATGGCTATGACCGACGGTTTCGCTGTTGGAATGACAAACATGGAAGGTACGTGCGGTGCACTGATTGGTGCCGATCTGGTGCTGGGATTGGCAAACCGTGACCGGACGAAGACGCGCAAGCAGATGAAGGCAGTCATGGAAGCATTTCGTGAACGCAATGGTGCCACGCAGTGCAAGCTGCTGAAGGGGGTTGACACGCACGTGGTGTTGCGCGAATGTCCGCTGTGTGTCTCCGATGCCTGTGAGTTCCTGGAAAAACAACTGCTGCAAGACCAATAGGTCCTGCAGCAGCTTCTTGGAGGTTTGGGTTGTCGGTCAGGCTTCCAAGCAGTCGTCGAGGTCGCGCGTCAGCTGCTCCTTGTCGATGTTCTGCCCGATGAAGACAATCTTTATCATGCGGTCGCCGTACTTGTCGTCCCAGTCGCGCAACAGTCCAGGTTCCTGCTTCATGAGCTGCATCAGCTCCTCTTCGGGAGCTGTGGCATACCATAGCCCAGCCTCGGTGACCTTCTTCTGCACTCCAGCCTGCTCGAACAGGTAGGACATGTCGCGGTTGTGGCTGAAGTAGCACACGCCCTTGGCGCGGATGATGCTCTTCGGCCATTTGGTGTAGGCAAAGCGGTCGAACTTGTGGATGTCGAATGCCGGACGACGGTAGTAGACAAAGGTGCCGATGCCGTATTCCTCTACCTCGCCGCCTTCATGGTCGTGATGATGATGGTGGTGGTGATGGCCGTCATGGTCTTCATCGTGGTCATGGTCCTCATCGTGATTGTCGTCATCATCATCATGGTCGTGGTGATGGTGGTGTTCGTCCTCATCGTCATCATCATGGTCGTGGTGATGGTGTCCGTGTTGCTCTTCCGCGTCCTCCATGGATGCCTGACGCTCAATCTCGCGTATCCATCCTGCCGATGTGGCGACACGCTCGAAGTCGAACAGATGTGTGTCGAGCAGCGTCGCAATGTCTATATCGCCATAGTCGCACTCAATGATTCTTGCCTCAGGCTGCAGCGTCTTGATGATCTGCTTGATGCGTCCCAGCTCTTCCGGCTTCACCTCCGAGACCTTGTTGAGCAGTATGGTGTTGCAGAATTCTATCTGCTGGATGATGAGGTTCTCGATGTCTTCCTCACCGATGTTCTTGCTCGTCAGGCTGTCGCCACATGCGAACTCGCTCTGCAGGCGCAGTGCATCGACCACGGTGACAATGCTGTCGAGGCGTGGCACACCGTGCTTGACAAACTGTCCTCCCATTTGCGGGATGGAGCAGATGGTCTGTGCGATGGGCTCGGGTTCGCAGATGCCGCTGGCTTCAATCACGATGTAGTCGAAGCGCTGCTGCTTCAGTATGTCGTTGATCTGCTCAATCAGGTCCATCTTCAGCGTGCAGCAGATGCAGCCGTTCTGCAGAGCCACGAGGCTCTCGTCCTTCTTGCCCACGACACCGCCTTTCTGTATGAGGTCGGCATCGATGTTTACCTCGCCTATGTCGTTGACGATGACGGCAAACTTGATTCCTCTCTTGTTTGCGAGAATGCGGTTGACGAGTGTTGTCTTTCCGCTACCCAGATAGCCTGTGATTAGCAGGATTGGTGTCTCTTTCTTGTCCATGATGATATGAAAATGCCTTTCTTCTTTTTATTGTTTGTTCTTGTTCTGGCTTGGACGTGCGGCACGCTTGCGCCGTATCTCTGCCTTCATCTTTGCCGAGGCGGAGTTGTGCTGTCCGGTGATGTAGCTCTTCTTCTTCGCCTTGGTCTTTACCTTGGGTTCGGTGCGTGGCTTGGGCTTTCCGTGAAAGCGGATGCCGTTGACCAGTATGTCGTCTAAGTCGCTCATGTAGTTTAGCAATAAGTGTGTATAGTATGATATATATATGTGTCTGTCTGTTATTCTGAAATCTCTACGCTCGTAATCTCTCCCGTGAAGATGTTGGCGCGTCCGCTTGCGGGCTTGTCGGTGGTGATGTTGCGGCACATCATTATCACGCTGGGCTTCTCAGAACCCGAGGTGTAGTAGTTGACGACGTAGGTCTGTGCCGCTGCCACTGCGCTGAAGTCCTGGTCGGGAGTGAGTATGGTGCTTATCGTCGTCTTGCCGCCTTGCTTGCTGAGGTAGCCTCCGGCGTTGGCTGTGATGCTGTTGCCGTTGACCATTATCACCAGTCGTCCTTCGCTGACCTTCACCATGTCTGCTGTCAGTGCATCGGGGGTGATGCTCTTGAAGCCCGATCCTTGTGGTGCACTGGCTGTAACCGGCGCTTCTGCCGTTGTCGGCTTCGCTGTCTCCACTGGCTTCGCTGTCTCTACTGCAGCCTTAGGTGTCTCTACAGCTTTCACTGCCTCTACTGCCTTGGGTGCATCCTGTGCGCCTATCACCGTCACCTCATCGGCATTGCGGACTGCGGAGCTGGAGCTGTTGGCATTGGCCGCAGGCACTCCGCTCAGTGCCAACTGTAGCTCGCGGTTCATGTCGTCGACCCAGTCGACGGTCTTGCGACGGAACTTCGCCCATCCGCGTATCAGCTTGGTGTGGTCTTTGTTCAAGGCATACTCGTCGCTGATGCTCTCTTCGGCTGTGAACTTCTCGTCGGTGCCCGGATAGTCATAGCGCAACTGGCGGAACTCCAATCGGCATCCCTCATTGGCGCAGTTGATGAGCATCTGGTACGACAGCTTCACACGGTCGAGCGACAGTCCTGCCGACTGGAACACGACGTACTCCAGTCCTGTGGCAGCAATCTGTCCCTTGGACTTGTCGGTGTATGCCACGCGGCTGTTGGCATTCTCGTTTCCCTTCATGTGTGCCTCTGCCCACTCAAGTGCCTTGTCGTAGACTTCCTGCTGCGACATTCCTGGTATGCTGAAGTTCTTCTCAAACACCACCTTGCCGTTCACCTCGGGCACTGCGCCCTCCAGATAGTACGAATCCTCGTGATATGCGGCATGGTCGTCCTTCTGTGCCATGGCCGGAAGGCACAGCACGACAGAGAGTGTTGCCAGTGCCATTGCCCGTAAAACCGTTAGTCCTTTCATTGCTGTGTGATTTTTCTTCGTGCTGATTGGGGTTATCTCTTGTTGCGGCTGCCAGTGCAGCCGGCGGCCGTCAGACCAGTATTATCGTTACGCCACGTGCAGCCTGTGCTCCCATGACCAGTGCCTGCTCGATGTCGGCAGTCTTCGACGGTCCGCTGATGAAGCAGCCATAGCCGTAGTCGGTCATGCTGATGCGGCGGTATGCCTGGTGCATGTTGCTGACGAGACTGTCCTTGTCGAGTACTATCACCAGCTGCTCGCTGATGAAGCACACGGCACGTTCGCGCATCGTCTGCGGCACCCACACGCATCCGTTCTCTGCCACGCCCACCGTGCCGCGCACAATGCCCACGTCTGTGCCGTTAAGGTCTGCCGCCTCTGCCACGGTGTCGGGGTTCTTCTGTGCTATCGTCACTTCGGGCAGGTTGGATGCGAAGGTCTTGGCGTCGGGGTAGGCCGACTTTATCAGGCTGTTGATATCTTCGCCTTCTGCCATCTCCACCACCTTGCTGCCGACGGTGCGGCTCATGTTGATGAACTGCTCCTTTAAGTCGGGAAACTCCAATCCCTTGATTGCCGTGGTATCGGGCTTGTCGAACGCGATGCTGGTATTTGCTCTTAGCTTGTCCAGTAGCTCTTTCTTTTGTGTCTCAATCATTTCACTTTTCCTTTCTTCCAAAGTTCGCCGAATGATTCCTTTGCAAACACGGGCATAGTGTGTCCTATGCTCCATGGGTTGACGCAGTGTATGTCGGTAAGTGCCGACGGCATGTAGTTAGCCATCGGTGCCATCCTCAGCGCCGCACGATAGAGGGCAGGGTGGCAGAAGAGTGTCTCCATGCCCTGCGACATCACCTTCTTCATGGCGTTGGCCTTGCCGATGCTGTCGAGCATCTGCCGCCAGCGGTATATCTGCGAGCCAGGTTCCACCATGGCAGGACACACGCTGTCGCACGACAGGCAGAGCGTGCATGCCGACACATTGTCGTGATATTTGCGTTCGTCGTGCAGCATACCGAGGTTCACGCCTATTGGACCGGGGATGAAGTAGGTGTAAGAATAGCCTCCGGAGCGGCGGTAGACGGGACACGTGTTCATGCATGCTCCGCAACGTATGCACTTCAGCGACTTCCAGTGGTCCTTGTTGGCAAGGATGTCGCTGCGCCCGTTGTCCACAAGGATGACGTACATCTCTCCTCCCGGACGTGCCTTGCGGAAGTGCGACGTGTAGGATGTCGTGGGCTGTCCTGTCGCCGAGCGGCACAGCAGCCGCTGGAACACTGCCAAGCAGTCGTAGTCGGGAACAATCTTCTCTATGCCCATTGCCACGATGTGCAGCTTGGGTATGCTGGTGCTCATGTCGGCATTCCCCTCGTTGGTGCATACCACCACGTCGCCTGTGGCGGCAACGCCGAAGTTGCAGCCGGTCATGCCTGCTCCTGCCTCGAGGAACTCGTTGCGCAGATGCACACGGGCACAGGCGGTCAGGTATGTCGGGTCATAATTGCCCTTCTCCTTGCTGATGCCCTTCTCCTCGAACATGCGTCCCACTTCCTGACGTGTCAGGTGTATGGCGGGCATCACTATGTGGCTTGGCTTCTGATGCAGCAGCTGGAGGATGCGCTCGCCAAGGTCGGTCTCCACCACGTCGATGCCGTGCTGTTCCAGGTAGTCGTTCATCCCGCACTCTTCCGTCAGCATGGATTTGCTCTTCACCATCTTCTTCACGCTGTGGTTGCTTAGTATGTCGAGCACGGTCTCGTTGAACTGCTGTGCATCCTTTGCCCAGAGCACGTGGACACCGTTCTTCTCAAGATTGTCGCTGAACTGCTCGAGGTAGTCGGCGAGATGGGTTACGGTGTGCTGCTTTATGTCACTGGCAAGCTGCCGCAGCTCTTCCCATTCCGGCAGTCCGTGAGCCATGGTGTCGCGCTTATCCCTGACCGACCAGAATGTACGGTCGTGCCATGTCGTCTTCTCTTTGTTGGCCGTGAAGGCGCGTGCGGCCTTTGAATGTAGTGTGCTCATAGTCCTGCTGCAAGAATTTGTGCTACATGTATGAACTTTATGTCCTTGTGTTGCTTCTTCGCTATGCCCTGTAGGTGCATCAGGCACGAACTGTCCGGTCCGGTGATGTATTCTGCACCGGTTGCCATGTGGCGTTCCAGCTTGTCCTGTCCCATTCGCGTACTGACATGGGGCTCTTCTATCGAGAACATGCCACCGAAGCCGCAGCACTCGTCGCGCCGTTCCGGCTCTTTCACCGTTATGCCTTTGACCAGCTTGAGCAGGTCTATGACCTTGTTGAAGCGCGGCACGTTCTGCTCCGATGCCGACGCCAGATGCAGCTCGCGCACGCCGTGGCACGAGTTGTGGACGCTGACGACGTGTGGAAATTCCGACGGCAGCTCCTTGACATTCATCACGTCGTGAAGGAACTCGACGATGTCCATGGTCTTGCCGGCAGCCTCACACTTGTGGCCTTCGGGCAGCAGAGTGGGGTGGTACAGCTTGACATAAGCGGCACACGATGCCGACGGTGCCACGACATAGTCGAACTTGCCGAACATCTCGTCGAAGCTCTGTGCCAAAGGTTTAGCCATGTGTTCGAAGCCTGCATTCGCCATTGGCTGGCCGCAGCAGGTCTGCTTCTCGGGATAGCTGACGTCAAGTCCCAAATGTTTCAGCAGTTTATAGGTCGCCACGCCAACTTCGGGATACAGTGCATCCACATAGCATGGCACAAACAATCCGATAGTCATAATGCTTGCCCTTTTATGCAATTATATAATATATGAGTGCGTTCTATCTATATATATA
>CAVHJI010000113.1:0-6216 GCA_963636255.1 Bacteroidaceae bacterium
TCATAGGTGAAGCCCTGCACCACAGCATATCGCAGTTCTGAGTTACCTGCACGCACGAAGCGGCGGTTCACGCGGTCGACGATGAGGAGCTCACTCGGTGTGACCTGCACACGTGCCACCTCTGTCCGCAGTATAGGCATCAGCATCGAGACCTGTATCATCTCTCCGCACTTCATCTTCATGGTGCCGTCCACGGTGAAGACGGCGTCCTTATAGGGTATGGCCAGTCCCATCTTCGACGACAGATACTGTTCTGTCTTGGTCTCTGTCTGTGCCGACTCAGTCTGTGTGGTAGTGCCCTTGCTGGCACTGCGCGAGCTCTTGCAGCCTGCAAGGGTCATCACCGTCACGAGCAGCAATGCCATGCAGCCACAGGTCGCGAGGTGCCGAATCTCCATCTTCTTCATTCTTCCTTGATATATTTACGTTGCTTTATCTTCTGTTCGAGTACAGCGGAGGTGCTGCCCTTTGCTTTCGCCTGTTGCCAGTAGCCTACGGCAGCATCGGCATCGCCCGACATATAGTATATGTCACCACAGTGCTCCACGATGTCGGCACTGGCGGTACTGTCGTTCTTCAGTGCCATGTCGATATATATCTTTGCCTGCACGTAGTTGCCTTTCTCGAAGAGTATCCATGCATAGGTGTCGAGGTAGGTTGCATTCGTAGGCTCTGCCTTCACGGTCTTGTAGCTCATCTCCTCGGCACGGTCGAGCTCGGCATGCTCCAGCGACAGGTAGTAGGCATAGTTGTTAAGCGCCACGATGTTGTTGGCATTCCACACCAATGCCGAGTCATAGGCGGCAAAGGTCTCACGCGTCAGGTCTTTGGCATGATAGGCATCGCCCATGATGGCATAGAAGTCACTCACCAGGGTCTTGTCGCTCTCGGTGGTGATGTGTCTGACAGCACGCTGGCAGGTGCTTATCACGCTGTCGGTCTGCTCTACGTTGTTGTATGCCACAGCCAGGTAGTAGTAGAACTCCAGCATCTCCGGGTTGGCTTCGGTGCCTGTGTTGCATAGGTCTATCGCGTCGTCATAGTCTGTTCTCTGGATGGCATCGCCGAGCAACGTCATACGTGCCGCTGTGTTGGTAGGGTCTATCTGCAGCACCTGACGCAGCACGGGCTTTGCCTGTTCTTCCATGTTCTTGCTGTAGAGGTACTGGGCATAGAGGAACGGCAGGTCGGCATCGTCGAGGTCCTGCTCCATTATCCTGTCGAAGAGGTTTATGACTTCGGTGCTGTCGCGTTTCTCACTCTCGTTGCGCGAGATGATGCGGCGCATGACTTCGGCCTTGGTGTCGGTGCCGACATTCCTGTTCATCAGCACGGAGTCGAGCTGCTGCTCATAGCGTGTGGTATCGCCCGTCTTCTGATAGTAGGTGGCGAGTGAGTAGGTAGCCTGTGCATTGCCCGGGTCGGCCGACAACACCTTATTGTATATGGTGTATGCCTCGCCAGTCTTGCCGTTGTCCATATATTCGTCGCCGAGTGCCACCTGGTAGCGGTAGTCTTCCGGATATTTGTCTATCAGCTTCTGCAGCTCTGCCTCTGCCTTGTCGTGCTCGTCGCGATAGTCGTAGATGGCATACTTCTGCATCGACAGCCGTTCGGTGACACCCAGACGTTCCTCGAGTCGGTCGAGCAGGGCTATCGACTTGTCGTATGCTGCCGTGCGGTTATAGGTCTGCAGCAGGGCATAGAGCACGTCGGTGTTGTTGGGGAACTTCACCGACATCGACTCGAGCTGTGCCGTGGCTTTCTCCATGTCACCTTTCTGCAGGTAGAGGTTGGAGAGTCCCATGTTGATCCAGTAGTTTGTCGGAGCATATTCCACTGCCTTCTCCATGGCAGCGATGCTTCGTTCGTCGGCATCGAGTATGAGGTAGAACTGTGCCAGCTCATAGTAGACCTCGGCAGACCGTGGGTTCAGGCTGAGGCAGTGCATCATCATCTGGTAGCTGTCGTCATACTTCTGTGCCACACGCAGACGTGCAGCCTCGAGGAAGTAGTACTCGAAGCGTCGTGCCTCGGCATCATCGTCGACAGCACGCTCCTGTGCACCTGCACCCACAGGCGTCAGCAACAGACAGATCAGCAGTGCTACCGCCGTCCTTATGTGTCTTGTCCTAAGCATTGGTCTTGTCTCGTGTTTCCGCATCAGCATCATCACACGCCTGTATGTCCGAAGCCGCCGGCACCGCGCCCGGTGGTCGTGAGCTCTTCCACCTCTATCCATTCTGCCTGCTCATGGCGTGCTATGACCATCTGGGCTATGCGCTCTCCGTCGTTGATGACAAACGGTTCGTTCGAGAGGTTTATCAGTATGATGCATATCTCACCGCGATAGTCGGCGTCGATGGTACCTGGCGAGTTGAGGACGGTGATGCCTTTCTTCAGTGCCAGTCCGCTGCGTGGCCTTACCTGTGCCTCATATCCTGCAGGGAGGGCTATGAAGAGTCCTGTCGGCACCATGGCACGCTGCAGGGGCTGCAGGGTTATGGGCTCGTCGATGTTGGCACGCAGGTCCACACCTGCCGACTGCAATGTGGCATACTGCGGCAACTGGTGCCGCGACTTGTTTATTATCTGTACTTTCATTACTTCCACTCTCTTGTGTTTGAGAGAGCGAAAATACGTAATCCGTCGAAATAAATTGGTACTTTTGCAGTTAAATAAAACCAAACGATATTCTACGATGGATTGGAGGAAGCTTATTTCATCAAAGCGTTTCGGACTCGAGGAGTTCCACAAGGAGGACGATGAGAACCGCAGTGAGTTTCAGCGCGACTACGACCGGCTTGTGTTCTCTGCCCCATTCCGCCGTCTGCAGAACAAGACACAGGTGTTTCCGCTACCTGGCAGTGTGTTCGTCCACAACCGTCTGACCCATAGCCTCGAGGTGAGCTGTGTAGGTCGTTCGTTGGGCAATGACATAGCTCGGCGCATACTCCTCCGCGACCCCGGTCTGAGGAGCAGCTTCGTGCCCGAGATAGGTTCCATAGTGTCGGCAGCATGTCTGGCACACGACCTTGGCAATCCTCCATTCGGTCACTTCGGCGAGAGAGCGTTCTCGACCTACTTCTCCGAGGGCAAGGGCATGGAGCTCAAGCCTATGTTCACCGACGGACAGTGGCAGGACATGACACATTTCGAGGGCAATGCCAACACCTTCCGCATACTGACCCACCAGTTCCAAGGGCGACGCAAGGGTGGCTTCGTGCTTACCTATTCCACGTTGGCAAGCATCGTGAAGTATCCCTTCTCGTCGAGTCTGGCAGGAGGGAAGTCCAAGTTCGGCTTCTTCACCACCGAGGAGCCTGCATTCCGCCTCATAGCCGAGGAGCTTGGCATAAAGCAAATCAGCGACAGCCCACTGCGCTATGCACGTCATCCATTGGTCTATCTTGTGGAGGCTGCCGACGACATATGCTATGAGATTATGGACATCGAGGATGCCTTCAAGCTGAAGATTCTGTCGTATGAGGAGACACGACAGCTTCTGATGGGCTATTTCTCCGCAGAGAAGCAGCAACGCATGAGCGAGACAATGCAGATTGTCAGCGACCGCAACGAGCAGGTTGCCTACATGAGGTCCAATGTCATCGGGCTCCTGACGAATGAGTGCACACAGGCTTTCCTCGACAATGAGGAGAAGATACTCGACGGCACCTTCGAAGGACCGCTCATCAAGCACATCTCTCCGCTTCCTGCCGAGGCATACCAGCGCTGTGCACGACTGGCATACGAGCGCATCTACCGCTGTCGCGATGTTGTCGACATAGAGCTGGCAGGCTTCAAGATTGTCGGCACACTGATGGAGCTGATGATAGATGCGGTACTCTCGCCAGAGAAGGCATACTCGCAGCTACTCATCAACCGCGTGTCAAGCCAGTACAACATGCGTTCTCCCGAACTATTCGAACGCATACAGGCTGTACTCGACTACATCTCCGGCATGACCGATGTCTTCGCTCTCGACCTCTACCGCAAGATCAACGGCAATAGCCTGCCGGCAGTATGACGGCACCGATATAAGGTGCTGGGAGGACGTGGTGCATGCTCTATACAAATTAAAATTGTCCGCGGACATGAGACAGACATACGCATTTGGAAAACTCGTACCTTTGTCTGCAGATTCTGAGTGTATGAAAAAGATATTTGTCATAATGATGTCGATGCTGCTGCTGTCCTGTCACACTTCACCCGACAAGGCTTCTCAGGAGACAGAAGTGTGCCAGTCTGTCGACTCCATCTATTCGCAGGTGTTTGCCTGGTATGCGAAGGCAGAGAAGGACCTGTCCCTGTTGCAGGAGAGTCCTGACTTCGAAGCGCTCTACACATCGTCCGACTACAACAAGCTGTTCCGTGAGGTCAAGGCTATCGACGACAGCATACCTGCCGGCGAGGCTGTCGGCTTCTTCGACTATGACCATTGGGTATGCGGACAAGACTTCCAGGACCTCTCCATGACGATAGCCTCGTGCACCAAGGAGGATGCGCAGAGATGCAGTGTGGTAGTGAAGGTCCACAACTGCGGTACTGACAGCTTCGTACGTCTCGACATGGTGCATGAAGAAGGTCGCTGGCTGATAGATGACTTCTGCATGCTACCCGATGCCACCACTGCTCCCGATGCCTCCCTCTCCGAGAAAGCCCGAATGAGAGAATACGTGTCACGCTGAATGTGTCATGTGGATATTTCTCTGCAAGACAACGGTGTAATGAAAAAAGCATTATCTTTAGGCGGCAAATGTCAAGCGACATGTAGACGCGGAGCAGTCTTAAGATAAAGTAGGAATATGACAAACAACGATTTTTGGATGTCCATCAGCGACATAATCAACGGCGGATACACAAGGTCTCACGAAATTAGATGAATATGCCGAACGATTCAGTCTTGGGAAGATCCTATACAAACGATTTTCACCGTCAGAACAGTATGGCTGCAGCCAAGGAGGTGCAATCCATGTTGTTGCATCCCTACTCGCGGCAGCAGAAGTTAGCCCAGATAAACTCTCTGCGCCAGAAGGCAGCTTCAAAAGAGAACAGCAACTTGCAAAGATCCAAGAAGAACGTATAGAAGCCTGGGCGAAAGCCGCAGGTGTCTGGATATCAAATACCGACAAGACATACCAGCAGACTTTGGGTGAGGAAATAGCTCAAGGCGGTGAGGCTCTCGTCTACGACAACGGGAACAAAGTCCTGAAGGCCATTGGTCTGGACTATTTCGTTCAGCCGCTATTGGCATTGGACAGGATATCCCTTCACAATGCCTATTTTGAGGAAACGGAGATAAGAGTCTTGGGATTTGGCAGGAACACAAGTGGCGATTTTGTCATTGTCGTGGAGCAGCCATTCGTGCAAGGGACAATGATGAACGATGCAAGCATAGCGGAATTTGCCAAGCGTATGGGCTTTGATTCTGTTAATCCCCGCAACTGGACCTTTGCCACAAAAGACATATACTTGAGCGATTTGCACGACGAGAATGTACTGCTCTCACCTAATGGACATGTCTGTGTGATTGACTGCGACATCCGAATCAACACTCCTGAGCTACGGGCAGGAGGAACAAGGACATTGACAAACGAAGTGGAATCAGTAGAGTGAATATCGGTGAAGGGTGTTGGATGTGGGTTCATCTCATGTGACACGTATATAAGACACTCAACATCCAACACCGTATATAACGCAACACATATATATAAGACTTGCCCGGAGAAGGTATATGACTTGGCCCGAGAAGCTATATGTGTTGGTCCGAGAAGCTATATGCCTTGCTCATACCAAACCTTGGTATGAATATTGCAAGTACTTGGTACGATAATTGCAAGCACTTGGTATGATAATTGCAAGCTTTGGTATGAGGATGTCAGACATCTTCTCAAGGGAAGACTAGCGATTGCTAATGCACTGAAGGATATGCAAATATAGCATGCCAATAGGCTCTTTGCAAGTGTTTTGACAAGTATTTTTCACCCTGATGATATTAATTGTCCGCGGAACTTAAACGGAACCTAAACGGAGGGTATATATAAGCACTCACAGGTTCACTCAACTCAGAGATGTACACTCTCTATTGACCATGTGTTGCGTGTAAGCTACATACATTGCTACATATATAATAAGGTACGTGTACTTTATTATATATGTAACAAGTTGTAGCATGATGCATGATGGCGTTCTGTCGCCATCATGCATAGCCCCGAC